>NZ_JALLPL010000001.1:2215739-2532274 GCF_023276355.1 Haloplanus sp. XH21 | reverse complement strand
CTCCAGCGGCGGGTGGAAGCGAATCTCGTCGAGTCCCGCTTCCGAGAGGCGGCGCATGTTCTCCCGGCCGCCCGTGATGCCGGTGTAGAGATGCGTGTGGTGGTCCTCACCGAACTCGTCTTTCAACAGGGAGAGGTAATGACAGGTCCGGTCCAGCGCCTCCTGGGGTTCGCCGCCCGTGATGGAGGTGCCGAGGGCGTCCATCCGGTGGGCCTCGGTCAACACGTCCTCGTCGGACTCGACCTGGCGTTCGTTGGCGTAGACGGTGTCGACGTTCTTGCGATTCTCTCCGAGCGGGCAGTAAAAGCAGTCACGCTGGTCGCAGTAGCCGTAGACGAACAGCACCATCTTTCCGCCCTTGGCGCACTGTTCACAGCCCTTCGAGATCATTCGTTGTCGGTACCAGAACGCCGAGGCGGGAAAAGCCGTCGGTACGGGCCGAAGCGACGGAACCAATCGTTTACGGCCATCGACGGCTAGGCCCGAGTATGCCGTACGATCCGGACCGGACGGCGGTGATCGTCGTCGACATGCAGAACGGGTTCTGTCACCCCGACGGGAGTCTCTACGCCCCGCCGAGCGAGGCGGCCATCGACGCGGTGACGACGCTCGTCGATCGCGCTCACAGAGCGGGCGCGCGCGTGGTGTACACCCGCGACGTCCACCCGCCCGAGCAGTTCGACGACACCCACTACTACGACGAGTTCGACCGCTGGGGGGAACACGTCCTCGAAGGGTCGTGGGAGGCCGAACTCGTCGACGACCTCGACGTGCGCCCCACTGACCACGTCGTCGAGAAACACACGTACGACGCTTTCCACGGGACGGAACTCGACGGCTGGCTCTCGGCCCGCGGCATCGACGACCTGCTCATCTGCGGGACGCTCGCCAACGTCTGTGTCCTCCACACCGCGGGGAGCGCGGGCCTCCGGGACTACCGTCCCGTCCTCGTCACCGACGCCATCGGCTACGTCGAGGAGGACCACCACGAGTACGCCGTCGACCACGCCGACTGGCTGTTCGGCGAGACGACGACCGGCGAGGCGGTCGAGTTCCTGCCCGACTGCTGAGAGGGCGTCCCGCCCCGGCGAGAACCACTGCTAGCGGCGACGATAGTAATCCTTAATATCTGAATCCGGTTGAGTTAATACATGACGGTCGTCAGCGTCTCGATGCCCGAGGAGTTGGTGGAACGGATCGACGCCTTCGCGTCGGAACACGGCTACACGGGCCGGAGCGAAGTCGTCCGCGAGGCGTCCCGCAACCTGCTCGGCGAGTTCGAGAACAAGCGTCTCGAGGACCGTGACCTCATGGCCGTCGTGACGGTCATCTTCGACTACGAGACGACGAGCGTCGAGGAGCGCATGATGGGGCTTCGCCACGACTACGAGGGCCTCGTCGCCGCCAACTTCCACAGCCACGTCGGGAGCCACTACTGCATGGAACTGTTCGTCCTCGAGGGCCAACTCCAGACCATCTCGACGTTCGTCGGCAAGATCCGGGCGACCCAGGACACGCTCAGCGTCGACTACTCCGTGATGCCCGTCGACGAGTTCGGCCCGTTCACGTCGCCCGAGTGACGGCGCAATCCGAACCAACGGAGCCAAACGCCCCGGCCGACTAGTCGCCGCCAATGGATATCCGGTTTCTCGGCGGCGCGCGCGAGGTCGGTCGGAGCGCCCCTCCTCGTCAACGACCGCCTTCTCCTCGATTACGGCCTGCTGACCGGCAACCCGCCACAGTTTCCGGTGTCGACGCCGTCCCCCGAGGCCGTCGTCGTCTCGCACGGCCATCTCGACCACGTCAGCACGGTGCCGTCGCTGCTCTCGGGCGACGACTGGCCGCCGATCCACTGGACGCCGCCGACACAGGAACTCGCGCTCACGCTCGCGCGCGACACGCTGAAACTCCACGGCGGGTCGTACAACTGCCCGTTCACCGCGAACGACATCAAACGCGTCTCCGAAGTCTCGGAGACCCACGGCTACCGGGAGACGTTCGAGGCCGCGGGTCACGACATCACCTTCTTCAACGCCGGCCACATCCCGGGGAGCGCACACGTCCTCGTCGACGACGGAGAAACCTGCCTCCTCTACACCGGCGACTTCCACACAGGGAACCAGCGCCTCGTCGCGGGGACGACCGCCTGCCCCGACGCGGATGTCGTCATCTGTGAGAGCACCTACAGCGACGTCGACCACGCGGACCGGTCGGCCGTCGAAGCGCGCTTCGCCGAGAGCGTCAAGACGACGCTGTGGGAGGGCGGGACGGTCGTCGTCCCTGCGTTTGCTATCGGCCGCACCCAGGAGATGCTGCTCATCTGTGCCGAACACGACATCCCGTGTTACGTCGACGGGATGGGGAAAGGGGTCACCGAGATGCTCCGTCGCCACCCCGAGTTCGTCCGCGACGCCGACGCCCTCCGACGGGCGAAGTCACACGCCCGATTCGCCACTGGCCGCGACGGGCAGCGCAAGCGCATCACCGACCAGAAGGCGGCGATCATCACCACCCGCGGGATGCTCGGTGGTGCAGATATACTATTACTTCAATTCGCCAAAATCGTGGGAGGGCGTTGCGATAGACTCTTACTGATAATCTCTCTTATAAGGGATTTTGAGGGTGTTTATGAGTCAGAAATAAATCGGCGAAAGGGGATTCTCAGCGTTTTCGAACCGCGTTCTCAATGCCACATAAGCCGACACAACCGTCTGGAACAGCTCGTGTATAGTCTCTTCCCGGATTTGGTGAAAGTACTATCAAATATCCTATATAGATGAGGGCTAGCATGCAAGATACAGAGGATGAGTTCACGTTCAAGACGTTCTGTGATTGGGTCCGTAACGAGCTGGAAGAAGGGTTACGACGCCGGTGGAAGTCAAAGCGAGCGGAGTTGGTGTGCCAGCGTCACAGGCAGCGGCCGCGGGCTGACCGGAGTCAGCCCACGGCCTGTCCGTTGGGCGGTGAGCAACAGCTGTCGGCAGATACCGTCGAGATGCGGTCTACCTCGTCTGTTCGGAACAATGAATTGGACCTGCCTTGATCGACTCCGCGATAGCAGCAGAGACTGACCGTCAAATCATACAGAAGTGACTATTTTGTGGTGTTCAGGCAGCTCTCTCTTGACTCGTTCGGGAAGTAACGAACATTCGTTTGTAGACGCTCTACATCGCGAAAACGTGTTGTGAGCTTATCGGTGCGTGCTCGCAGCGGGGAAAGAAGTGGTGCCCGTCAGACGGGCGAGAGAACGTTGAGTCCAGGGAAGAGGAAAAAGAGTAGCCAGACTCCGATCAACAGCAGGAGATACGGGACAGCAGCGACCGCGACGCGCATGTACTCCTGGTCGGTCAGTTCGCTGATGACGAAGAGGTTCAATCCGTACGGCGGGGTGATGAACCCGATAGCGTCGCTCATCATGAACACGACGCCCCATGTGATAGGATGCAGCCCGAGCGTTCCGGTGGCGATGGGGGCCAACAGCGGGGCGGTGATAATCATGTTCGGAAGCGACGCGAGCACCGAGCCGGTTAACAGCATCAGTGCCACCATCGCCAAGATGATGAGCCACTCCGTAGGGAGGCCGGTGATGAGGCCGGCAACGACCTCCTGGACGCCCTCGTAGGAGAGGTTCTGCTGGACCATCACCGACATCACGTACAGCGGGACAGTGATACCGGTCAGGGTGACACCTTGCTGGAGTGCGTTGACGACCTGACTGCGGTCGCCGAGTCGGCCGGTGAGGGCGCCGGTCACGAGGATGTACGTGAAGGCGATGCCAGCCGACTCCGAAGGGGTGAACAGACCGGCGAGGACGCCACCGACGAGCAGTGCGACAGTGACGAAGGCGTGTTTGGCCCGCCACGCCGCCCGCACGACGCGGGTCGCCTCGAAGTCGAAGTCCCCGACGCCGTAGCCGTTCTTGTGGGCCGTGTAACTACAGTACCCCGAGAGGACAAGCAACATCCCGATACCGGGGACGATGCCCGCCATGAACAGGTTCGTCACCGACACGTCGAAGGTGACGCCGTAGATGATAAAGAGGACGCTCGGCGGAATGATGATACCGACCGTGCCGCCGGAGGCGACCGTCGCCGCGGCGAAGGTGTCGGAGTACCCCTCCTCCCGCAGTTCGTCGTACAGTGCCTCGCCGACGGAAGCGGTCGTCGCCTCGTTCGACCCGGTGATCGCCGAGAACACGCCGGCCGTGTAGATAGCAGTGTTGCCGATAGTGCCCGGCAGCCAGCCGGCGACAGCGTTGGTGAACTCGACGATATCCTCGGAGATGCCGAACTCGTTGATGAGCGAGCCGACGATGACGAAAAGCGGGATAGCGACCCACGGGAAGGAGTTCAGCGACTCGTAGGCCACGATGGGCATGTTGATCGGCGGGAACAGCGTGTGCGTGATTGCATAGCCCAGCGCCCACACGCCAAACACGAGCAGGATGCGCACGCCAAGGAGGAACAGGACCACGGCGAGAATCGTCAGCGCGATGAGGATGTTCCCCTCGAGGAAACTCAACATCGTCACTCACCCCCGAGATCACTGCCGGTCAGCAACTCCTCACCGGCGCGGTACTTGCGGGTCACGATAACGAACTGCTGGAGGGTCCGGATGAACACGAGCGCGAACCCCACGGTGACGGAGAGATAGAGGAGATACTCCGGAATCGAGGTTCCGGTAATCGTGGTGCCCGACCGGACGAACTGCTCGATGTAGCGCAGAGAGTACTGAACGATGACGCCCGAGAGCGACAACCAGAGCAGCCACTCGATACAGTAGACGCCGTAGACGCCCCATCGAGGGAGCCATTTGATGACGGCCGAAAACCGGATGTGATCGTCAGAGCGAACGAGACTCGCCGTCGACAGCCACGCCGCCCAGACGAACAGCCCGATAATGACCTCCTGAAGCCAGACGAACGAGTAGGCGTCGAACAGGAGGCGGCTGAGAATCTTGTAGACGACGAGCACGGCATAGAGGAGAATAAACCCCATAGCGAGATACGATTCGAGATTCTTCTCCAGGTCGCGGAGCCGCGACAGGTGTCGCTGGGGAAGCGGTGCTGACTCTGAATCGAGAAGTGGGGACATACTTAGATTTCGTCGAGGTGGTCATCCCACCAAGACGTGAGGGTGAAGTCCGCAGTCGATTCGGGAGCCGAAGAACTCCGAGTCAGTTCGTAGATACTGTCCGCGAAGTCCCGCGCCGCGTCGGGACCGCCCAGCAGGGTACCGGCCTGCTCGAAGGTCTTGCTGTAGAGGTCGGAGTTCCGCTTGTAGGCGGTGTCGTCTTTCCACTGCTCGAGTTCGCTTTCGGACAGAACGTTGACCTTGATATTGCTTTTCCCGTAGTCCGTTCCATCGGGCGGCTCTTGGACGGCGCCAGCGCGGTCGGTGATGATCTCCTCGGTGTTGTGGATGAGTTCTTCTGTAACCCGTTCGCTCTCCTGAGCGACGAGCGACCGGTGCTCGTCGGGGAGGCTCTTGAGCCAGTCGACTTTGGCCCAACTCATCTCGATGCCGAGCGACCAGTTGTTCAGCACAGTCTGGTCGAGCGAGGGAAGCATTCCGTAGGCGGCGGCGTTCGTCAGCCACGTCTCCATACCGCCGATGAGGCCCGATTTGAGCCCCTGAATGGCGTCACCCCAGCTGACCTTGACAGGGCTGCCGCCCCACTCGGTGATTGCCTTCGCGGGAATTCGAGAGACAGTCCGGCGAATGTCCATTCCCTCTATCTGGTCGGGCGTGGTGACACGCTCCCCGTCGGCCTGTTTCGCACCGGACTGGCCGATGTGGATGACCCGATGCTGGGCCGGATAGCCGATGAACGGAACGTAGTTGTACTGCTTGGCGAAGGGGACCCAGAACTGCTTCCACGCCGTCTCGCTGAAGATGCCATACGAGAGCGCGGCGCGGTTGTCCGGCGGGAACAGGTACGGCAGCGCCCAGATGTTGTTCTCCGGCGAGAACTTCGTCGTGTTCCCGACCGAGGTCGTGCCCGCCTGGACGATATCGTTGCGTATCTTCCCGATGCAGTCCGACTCGCCACAGACCTGCGAGTCGCCGATGATGTCCATTTTCACGTCGCCGTCGGACTTCTCCGTCAGTCGGTCAGCGAGCGTCCAAGCACCGTACGGGTCAACGCTGCCCATGCCGTTGGCGCTCTCGGAGCCGACAGTCCCGTACTTGAACGTGCTTAGGGACTCCCCGCCTCCATTTCTGATGCCGCTGAGACAGCCGGCGAGACCAACAGTACCTGCGACACCGATACCGCTGAGATACCTCCGTCGGGAGATACCCGTCGCTGTTGTGTTAGACACGGTCGATTTCCATCGGCTGAGCCTCAAGAAAGCCGTGGTTTCTCGCGATATCGGTCCCCGTGAACGAGTCACGCGAGCCGCAAAAACGGCCCGGAAGCTCAGAGACGGATGCCGCCGTCGACGACGAGCGTCTGGCCGGTCATCGCAGACGTCGTGGCGAAGGTCCGGACGGCCTCGGCTACCTCGTCGGGGTCGACCAGACGGTCCAGCGGTGAGATGTCCCGCACGTCGGGGCGTCGCTCCTCCGCAAACATCTCCGTCTTGACCGGCCCCGGTGCGACGGCGTTCGTGCGGATACCGTCCTTGGTGTACTGTTTCGCCAGCGACTTCGTGAGGCCGAGAAGACCGCTCTTCGACGCGCCGTAGGCCACGTCGGTCGGACTCCCGTCCGTCCCGGCGGTCGAGGAGATGTTGACAATCCGTCCCTCACCCTGTTCGCGCATGGCAGGCAGGACGGCACGGGTACAGTAGACCGCTCCTTCGAGGTTGACACGGAGGGTCTGTTGAATCGTCTCGTCGTCGGCCTCTTCGAGCGGTGTCTCGTGCAACACGGCGGCGTTGTTGACGAGGACGTCGATAGCGCCGAGTTGCTCGCGTACGTCCTCGACCATCGCCGTGACCGCGTCGGGGTCGCTGATGTCACACTGAGCGACGAGAGCGTCCTGCCCCTGGTCTCGGACGTCGGCCGCGACGGCCTCGGCGCTCTCCCGGTCGCTGTTGTAGTGGACGGCCACGTCGTGGTCCGCCCCGAGGTTCCGTGCCGTCGCGCTTCCGATGCCGCCGCTGGCGCCAGTGACGAGTGCAGTACGCGTCATCGTCGGTCGTTCGGGTCGAAGACGGAAAACAGTCCACGGATCGAGCGCGTCGAAACAGGAGTCGGCGGCTTGCTCCTCTTCCTCTTCGCTTCCGCCGGCCGGACCGCCGCTGCCGGTCGGACCGACCGAGAAGTCGAACTCGTGTTCGGCTTCGGTCTCGAAGCAGTCGAGGATGTCACGGAGCGGCTGGGCGTACCGCTGGAGGTCGTTGGCTCGCTCGGTGACCTCGTTCAGTTCCGCAGCCTGTTCCTCGGCGGCCGCGGAGACGTTGTCGGTCTTGGACTGGGTTTCCTCGCTTGGACAGATAGCAGTAAGTAGGTTTCTACGACTATTCCGACGCATCCAAACAGTCCCAAAGCATAGCCATCTCAAATGGATATTCGGTTTCTGGGTGGGGCTGAGGAAATTGGGCGTAGTGCTGTTCTCGTCAACGGTTCTCTCCTGCTTGATTTCGGAATGAAGAGTGCTACCCCACCCCAGTTCCCTGTCGCATCACCCAGCCCCGACGCAGTCGTCGCCAGTCACGGCCATCTCGATCATGTCGGAGCGATTCCGTCGCTCCTCTCGGGTGATGATCGACCACCGATTCATTGGATGTCACCCACGCGCGAGCTCGCGCTCACGCTCGCTCGTGATACGCTCAAACTCCATGGCGGTACGTACAACTGTCCGTTCACTGAGGAAGAAATTAAACGCGTCACCCAGGTTTCCGAAACACACGGCTACCGTGAAACATTCGAAGCGGCAGATCACCAGGTCACCTTCTATAACGCCGGCCACATCCCCGGGAGCGCACATGTGCTGATTGACGATGGGGACACACGACTACTGTACACGGGCGACTTTCACACCGAGGATCAGCGACTCGTCGCAGGAGCGACCGCACGTCCTGCCGCAGACGTTGTTGTCTGTGAGAGCACGTATTCCGATGTCACGCACGGAAATAGAGAGGATCTGGAAGAGCAGTTTGCCACGAGTGTCAGAACGACCTTGTGGGAGGGTGGTACGGTTGTCATTCCTGCCTTTGCAATCGGGCGTACGCAGGAGATGATGCTGATCTGTGAGGCGAACGACATTCCCTGTTACGTCGACGGGATGGGCAAGCAGGTGACTGAGACGCTTCGCCAGTATCCGGCCTTCCTCCGTGATGGGGAGGCCCTTCGGCGAGCAAAGTCACATGCTCGATTCGTCACCGGGAGAGATGGGCAACGGGAACGGATTGCCGAAAAGAATGTGGCTATCATCACCACCAGCGGGATGCTCTCCGGCGGCCCCGCCATGACGTACATCCCCGCCGTTCGGGCGAACCCGATAAACAAGATCACGATGACGGGGTATCAGGTCGAGGGGACGCCCGGGCGCAACCTGCTGGAGCGTGGGCGGGCGGAAATCGACGGTCGGGTGATGCCCGTCAGCGCACAGGTCGAACAGTACGACTTCTCCGCGCACGCCGACTGCGAGGGGGTCCTCGATCTCCTCGGGTCCTACCGGGACGCCGAGATACTGGTCAACCACGGCGACCGCTGTGTGGCGTTCGCCGAGGAACTCGCTGCCGACGGCTTCGACGCGTCCGCGCCCGACCTGGGCGAGACGGTCACGGTGTAGCCGCTACTCGGCCGTGTCGACGACTTCGTAGTTGATGTTGCCCTCGCGGAGGCGGTCCAGGTGGGTCGAGAGTTCGTCCGAAACGGCGAGGAGGAGGACGTCGAGGCCGCGTGCCGCGGCCTCTTGGACGGCCCGTGGCGTGCCGAACCGGAGATCGGGGTCGACCCCGGCCGCCTGCGCGGCCGCGAGCGCTTCGGTTCCCGCCGTCGCCAGGAGGTCGGCTTCGGCGACGTGGTCGGTGATCGTCTCGGTCGAGACGGCGTCGCTCCCGCCGTCCTGCACGCGGGGAATCGACACGGCGGTCACGCGGCCGAGGTCGTAGTCGAGGACGCCCTCGAAGTCGGTGACGCCAACGTCGCGGCCGGACGCCGCGTCGGTGACCGCAACTGCGGTTGTGCTCCCGGCGGCGCCGGGGGTCGCCCGAAGGACGCCGTCGCGCATCGACAGCGAGACGGCGTCGCCCTCCGATATCGGCGCCGTCGCGAGCGCGGTCTCGATTTCGACCTGTCCGATCACGTCCTCCGAGACGTGGGTGACGAACTCCCGGAGTTCGTCCGTCTGCCCGATGAGCCAGTCGACGCCCTCCTTGGTGACTTCGTATCGACCGCGGCCGGGGCTCCGGACGTACCCCTCCTCGATGAGGTCCTGCAGGTAGTCGCTCACCGCCTGGGCGGTGATGCCGATGTCGTCCGCGATTTCCTGCTGACTGACGGCCGGTTGTCGCTCCGCGATGCCAACCAGGATCTGATACCGCGTCGCCGAGCGTTTGCTTCGGAGGACGCCCGACCCGCCGTCGGCGTTCTCTGCCATCGTTCCCACTCCGGACCCGGTACTCAAGTATCTTTACCATAATCCCGGTGCAGTTGCGCTTTCTCGGCCAAATCAGAAAGCACACTTTCTCTAAAACAACCAAAATTGTTTTACGTTCTACGGGAGTTGTGTCTCACGATGTCCCGCGTAGCGCTCCCTCACGACGCGAAGGCCGGACCGACCAAAGCGGAGGTGCGGGCCGTCCTCCTAAGCAAACTCGACTTGCGGCCCGACGACCACTTCGTCGAGGTCGGCCCGTGCACCGGCGCCGTCACCGTCGAGGCGGCGCGTCGTGCCGGGCGCGTCACCGCCGTCGAACGCAAGCCCGACCGCCTGTCGGTCGCCCGGAAGAACCTCGACGCGAACGACGTGACGACGCCCGTCGACCTCCGGGAAGCGGAGGCTCCCGAGGGCCTGCCCGACGACGCCGACGCCCTGTTTCTGGGCGGCAGTCGCAACTACGCCGCCGTCCTCGACCACGCCGTCGAGACGGGCGTGGACCGCGTCGTGATGAACGTCTCCCGCCTCGAAGTCGCTGGCGAGGCGACCCGCGCGTTCCGCGACCGCGACCTCCTCGACGAGGTGGTGCAGTTCCAGGTGAGTCACGGCTACGACCTCGCGGGCGCGACGAGTTTCGACTCGGACAATCCGGTGTACATGCTCGTCGGCGGCGTCGACGGAGGTGCCCAATGACGCTCTACGGCGTCGGCCTCGGTCCCGGCGAGAGCGACCTGGTGACGGTGCGCGGCAAGCGCATCCTCGAAGACGCGGACGTGGTGTACTCCCCCGGCCGCCTCTCCCGCGCCGTTGCGACGAAACACGTCCCCGAGGACCGCATCGGCGACCTGGATTTCCCGATGACGCGCGACGAGGACGAACTCCGGCGGGCGTGGAAGGCGGCCGCTGCCGAAATCGCGCCGCGGGCCCGCGACGGCACCGTCGCCTTCGTCACCCTCGGCGACCCCAACGTCTACTCGACCTTCGGCCATCTGCGCCGGACGCTCGACGCCTTCCACCCCGACGTGGACCTCGACGTCGTGCCCGGCGTGAGCGCCGTCACCGCTTTCGCCACCGCGCTGGGCGTCGAAGTCGCCGCGGGGTCGAGTCTCGCCCTGCGCGAGGCCGCCCGCGGTGCCGCGCCGACCGGTCCCGACCGGATGATTCTGTTCAAGGTGACCGACGTGCCCGCGACCCACGAGGCCTTGGTCGACGCCGGCTACGACGTGCAGTACGGCCGTCGCCTGTTCATGGAACAGGGGAAGACGGTCGTGACCGACGACCCGACCGACCTCGAAGACAGGGATTACTACACGCTGGCCTACGCGGAGAAACGCGACCTGGAGTCGACCCCCGCCACCGCCGCCTTCGACGCCGCGGAGTCGGAGACGGTGACCGACGGCGGCGAACGCGTCGACGACGAGGACCACCCCGTCGACCCCATCGCCTGGGAACTCGCCGAGGGCGAGGCCTGTGGCGACGTGGTGCCCGAGGTGCCCCCGCGATGACCGACACCGACCCGCAGGCGGCCATCGACGCCGAGACGGCGGCCCGCGGCCACACTCGCGACGACCGGGTGTACGACCGCACGGCCGGCGACGGCGAGGGGATTCCCTTCATCGGCGCCGGTCCCGGCGACCCCGGATTGCTCACCGTCACCGGCCGCGAACTCGTCGAGGACGCCGACCTCGTGGTCCACGCGGGGTCGCTCGTCAACAGCGAACTCCTCGACCAGTACTGCGCCGACGCCGAACAGGTGTCGAGCGTCGGGCGGGACCTGGAAGAACTCGTTCCGCTCATGCGCGACGCCTACGAGGACGGCCGGACCGTCGTCCGCCTCCACAGCGGCGACCCGGCCATCTACGGCGCAGCGTTGGAGCAGATGGACGCCCTCGAACACGAGGGCGTGCCGACGTACATCGTCCCTGGCGTCACCTCCGCGTTCGCCGCGAGCGCGACGCTGCGGACCCAACTCACCCTCAACGGCGTCGCCAACCACGTCGCCTTCACCCGGCCACAGGGGAAGACGCTCGACCCCGAGGAGGACCACATCTCCGACTTCGTGGGCATGGGCGACGTGACCACCTGCATCTATCTCGGGACCCACGCCGTCGGCGAGACGATGGACCGCCTCCTCGACGCGGGCCACGACCCCGAGACGCCGGTGACGGTCATCTACCACGCTTCCTGGCCCGACGAGGACATCATCGAGGGGACGATTGCCACCATCGGCGACCGGGTGGCCGAGGCGGGCTACCGCGCCTCGGCGATGGTCATCATCGGCGAGGCGGTCGGCGACGGCGGCTACGAGCGCTCCTATCTCTACGGCGACTGGGCGAACGGCAGCGACGCGGAGGCGGACGACTAACCATGAGTACGGACAACTCCACGGACGGCGACGACTCGGGCGGCCACTGCGCGACGCCGGATTCCGACGGCGAGGTGGCCGAAGAAATCGCGATCATCAGTTTCGGCCGCAAACTCGACACGGCCGAGGAGATCAAGGCCGGCATCGGTGCGGGCTACGACACGGTCGACATCATCGAGTACCACGGCGACGTCTTCGCCGAACACTGGGGCGAGTACGACTGCTTCGTCGGCCTCATGGCCTCCGGCATCGCGATGCGGAAGACGGCGCCCCTCCTCGACGACAAGTGGGACGACCCCGCCATCGTCGTCGTCGACGAGGAACTGACGTGGGCCATCCCCATCACGGGCGGCCACCACGGCGCGAACCAGGTGGCGAACGACCTGGCCGAACTCGGCGCCGTGCCCGCGATGACGACGGCCAGCGAGGCGGCGGGCAAACAGGGCGTCGAGAGCAAGGCCAAAGCCCTCGACACCCACGTCGTCAACGGCGATTCGACGGTCGCGACCAACCTCGCCGTACTGAACGAGAACCTCGGCCCCGTCGCCCGCCTCGACGGTCCCCGCGCCGTCCTCGTCGGCGACGACGTGACCGTCCTCAAGCGCAACGGCGACGAGGGCGTCGTCCTCGGTACCGGCACGGTGTCGGGCGTCGACGCCGACCAGGTTCGCGACGCCTGGGACGCCGCCCTCGCCGACTGCGGGCTGACCCTCGACGACGTGGACTTCGTCGCCACGGGCACCCGCAAGGAGGGCGAGGAAGGGTTGTACGAGGCGGCCCAAGAGGCGGACCTCGGCGTCGTCCTCTTCGAAAAGGCGACCCTGGAGGAGTTCGAGGGACCGTCGCCCTCGCGCTCGAAGGAACTCATCGGCTGGCCGGGCATCGCGGAGGCGTCGGCCATCGCCGGCGGCCGCGACCACGATCTCCTGCGGGAGAAGGAACGCTTCGACGACGCGGTGACCGTGGCGGTGGGGCGATGAGCGGTGTCGAGGCGGACGCTGACGCTGACGACCTGGGAACCCTCTACGTCGTCGGCATCGGTCCCGGCCTCCCCCACGCGATGACCCAGCGCGCGAAAGACGTCATCGCCACCGCGGACTGCGTCATCGCGTCGAACCTCTACCAGGAGTTCCTCCGCCGCGACGGCACCATCCCGCCGGAGGACGCGGTTGCTGACGGCGGGAGCGAGGCGGCGGCGCAGTCCGTCGAGAGCACCCACACCGACGCCGAGGGCCACGTCGCCGTCCGGCCGAACGGCCACCGCCAGGAAATCGTTCGGTCGTCGATGGGCCAACAGATCGAACTCGCGCGCGAGGCGTTCGAGCGGGTGCGCGCGGGCGAAGACGTCGTTCACGTCTCCGGCGGCGATCCGAACGTCTACGGCAAGAGCGACTTGCTCTACCTGATGGCCGACGAAGACGGGGCGACGGACATCCCCCTCGAAATCGTTCCGGGCGTCACGGCGGCCCTCGGCGGCGCGGCCAACGTGGGCGCGCCCCTTTCGAACGACTTCTGCACCGTCTCGCTGTCCGATAAGTGGCGGGGCTGGGACGAAATCGAGGAGAAACTCCGCGCGGCCGCCATCAGCGGCTTCGTCATCGTCCTCTACAACTGCTGGCGGGACTACGAACGCGCCATCGGGGTTATCCGGGAGGAGCGCGCCGACGACGTGCCCATCGCCATCGTCAACGACGCTGGCCGCGGGTCGGCCGGCCGCAACCGCGAGGACGAGACGGAGACCATCACCACCCTGGACCGGGCGACCGACCACGACGACGAGGTGGGGGGCATGGGCACCTCCATCATCGTCGGCAATCACGAGACCCGAGTCTGGGAGAACGACCACGGCAAACACCTCGTCACCCCGCGCGGCGGGCGTGACGTCGACGACTTCTAACCATGAGCACGGACGACACCATCGACACTGAGACGGAATCGAACTGTGGCGCGTCGACCACAGAGACCGAAACGGAGTCCAAATGTGGCGCATCGACAACGGAGACCGAAACGGAATCGAAGTGCGGGGCCTCCACCTCGACGACGAGCGATTCGCCCTCGTCGTCCTGCGGCGGCGGATCGACCGAGAAACAGGTCGAATCGACCGTCAACGACTTCGACGCCGACCCCGGTCGCTTGGTCGCCATCGGCCTCGGTCCCGGGCAACCGGAGGGAATGACCCAGCGCGCCCGCGGGGCGTTGCTGGACGCCGAACACATCGTCGGCTACACCACCTACGTCGACCTCCTGCCCGACGAGGTGACCGAGTCGGCGGACGAACTGTACGACACGCCGATGTGTGGCGAAGTCTCGCGGACCGAGGAGGCCATCGACCGCGCCCTCGCCGGCAACGACGTGGCCATCATCGGGAGCGGCGATCCGAACGTCTACGCGCTTGCGGGCCTCGCGCTCGAAATCCTCGAATCCAAAGGCGCGACGGCGTCGATGGTCGACTTCGAGGTGGTGCCGGGCGTGCCCGCCGCGCAGTCCTGTGGCGCCCGCCTCGGCGCCCCCCTCGTGAACGACACCGTGAGCATCTCGCTGTCGGATCACCTGACCTCGATGCCGACCATCGAGTCCCGCCTCCACGCCGCCGCCAAGGAGAGCTTCACCATCTCGATTTACAACCCTTGGAGTCGGAAGCGCCGCGAGAACTTCCAGAAATGCTGTGAGATCCTGCTGGAACACCGGGACCCGGAGACGCCGGTCGGCATCGTCCACGGCGCGGGCCGCGAGGACGAGACGACCGAAATCGTCGACCTGGGCGAGTTGGAGGACCTCGGCGAGACCGACCTCATCGACATGACGACGACCATCATCGTCGGCAACGAGGACACCTACGTTTGGGACGACCGCATGGTCACGCCGCGGGGCTACGAGAGCAAGTACGACTACTGATGACCCGCTATCAGATCCATCTCGACCGCGGGGCCTGCGAGGGCATCTTCGCCTGTCTCGTCCGTGACGACCGATTCGTGGAGGCCGACGACGGCCTCGCGACGGTCGAAGGCGCGACGGGCGAGGCGACGGTCACCGTCGACTGCGACGACGACCGACTCGCCGACGCCCGCGACGCGGCCGCGGCCTGTCCGGTCGACGCCATCACGGTCGAGGAGGGGAAGCCGTGACGACCACGCTCGACCCCCCCTCGGACCTGCTCGCCGGCCATCCCGAGACGGCGTACTTCTGGGGCCGTGTCGTCGGCGACGGCGAACTGACCGCCGACTGCGTGACCGTGCGGACGAACGACGAGACAGCGGCGGAGCGCCTCGCGGCCATCGCGGGCGCCCAGGCCATCGACGAGCGCATCGTCGAACGCGACTACGCCCACGACACCTCCATCACGCGCGCCGAAGAGGAGTTCACCGTGCAGGTGTTCGGCGACCTGGCGGAGCGTGCGAGCGCCGCCTTCGGCCTACCCATCGACGGCGACCCCGGCGGCTACCGCTTCGACACCTTCGACGACCACCGCCGCCAACTCCTCCGCGGCTTGCTCGAAGGCTGTGGCACCGTCTGTTTCAAGTCCTCGTCGGACGCGGTGGGCATCTCATTCGTCCACGACGACCGTCGCCTCCTCGAACGCATCGACGCCCTGCTCTCGGCCATCCCCGTCGACGCGCCGACCGGCGAGGTGTCGGAGAGTTCCTCCGGTGGCTACTGGTTCAGCGTCGCCGATGCTGCGGCTTCTGACCTCGGCCCGTGGCTCTACGAGGACAGCGAGGAGAGCGGCCTGTTCGCCCCGTCGCGGCGCGCGAAACTCCTGCGGAGCCTGGACCGCATCGACGCATGAGCGGGCGCACAGACGATTCGACGAACGCGATACCGACCGACGGCCCCGCCGCCCTCGACGACGAGGCGGTGTTGCTCGTCGGCCACGGATCGCGCCGCGAGAAATCGAACGAGCAGGTGCGCACGCTCGCGACGGCGCTGGAGGACCGCCTCGGCGTCCCCGTCGACGCCGGCTTTCTCGAACTCGCGGAGCCGTCGATTCCCGAGGCCATCGGTGGCCTCGCGCCCGCCGTCTCCGCCATCACCGTCGTCCATCTCTCGCTCTTTGCGGCCAGCCACGTCAAGAACGACGTGCCCCTCGCCGTCGAACGGGCGCGGGCGACCCACCCCGAACTCACCATTCAGAACGGGTCGCATCTCGGCATCCATCCGGCCATCGTGGACCTCCTCGACGACCGGGCGGCCGCCGTCGAGGCCGAGCTGGGGGTCGACCGCGCCACTGACGACGTGGCCGTCGTCCTCTGTGCCCGGGGATCGAGCGACCCCGACGCCAACGCCGACGTGGCGAAACTCGCCCGCCTGCTCGCGGAGGGCCGCGAGTTTTCGACCGTCCAACCGGCCTTCATCGGCGTCACCGAACCCCGCCTCGACGAGCGCCTGCACGCCGTCGCCAAGCGCCGCCCTGATGCCGTCGCCGTCCTCCCGTACATGCTCGGCGACGGCGTGCTGACGGGGCGCATCCGCGACGGTGCCGCCGAGTTCGACGACGACTACCCCTACGTCGACGCGGGCGCGGGCGACCCGCTCGGCACCGACTCCCGCCTGCTTGACGTTCTCGGCGACCGCTGGCAGGCCGCCCGCACCGACAGCGTGGATATGTCCTGTGACACCTGCAAGTACAAGGTGGAACTCGACGGCTACGAGGAGGACGTGGGCGGCGCGCGGGCGATGCTCCGCGCGCTCACCCATCAGGAGACCCACGCCGACCGCGAGAACGTCGACGACGACCCGCACGTCCACGACGCCCCCGCAAAACACGTCGCGGTCTGTACGAACCAGACGTGCGCGGCCGACGGCGCGCCCGCCGTCCTCGAACGCCTCCGCCAGGCCGCGCGCGACTCCGACGCCTGCGACGCCCGCATCACCCGGTCGTCGTGTCTCGGGCGCTGTGGCGACGGCCCGATGGTGGCCGTCTACCCCGACGGCGTCTGGTACGGCGGCGTCGACGCCGCCGACGCCGAACGCATCGTCGGCGACCACCTCGACCGCGACCGAATCGTTTCCGAACTCGTCGATCAAACCCTGTAACCATGACCTGTCACGAAATCGAAGCACTCCGACTCGGACTGATGAACGTCCTCGGCACCGAGGACCGAAGCGCGCGCGAACACGCCGAAACCGAACTCGAGGGGCATCTCGACGGCCCCATCGAGGCGCTGGCCGAGGCCGACTCGCTCGCCGAAATCGAGCGCCACCTCGACGCCGCGCTGGTCGACCTCGAGGCCGAAATCGCCGACGCCGACGAGACGGCCCCCGAATACGACTATCTCCGCGGGCGCCTCGTCGCCGTCCGCGACGCCGAGCGGGCGGTCCACCGCCTTACTGCGCAGGGCGAGGACGTCCTCGCCGGCCTCGGCGAGACCCACGACCTCCTGCACGAGGCGTTCCCGGTGGATGAATGAGACGGATTATTGTAACTGTTCACCGGCGGTTCGACGAACCGTCCCAGCGGCCCACCGGTAATGACTTACAATAAACCGTCTGAGTCCGTGACCGACGCCGTCGACCTCGGATCGATCGATTCCGCCGGGTCGCGCCACGCCGGGCAGCGGTCGGCCGTCGCCCTCGCCGACGACGTGATCGTCGCCGGCCGCGCCGACGGCGACTGCCTCGGAGTCGATCCGTCGACGCTCGCCGAGCGCTGGCGTGCGTGCTGTGCCCGCGAGTCGACGAGCGTCGTGTCGGCCGCTCCCTTCGCGGGCGGCGTCCTCGTCGGCGAGCGAAGCCCGTGCGGTGCGGTTCGACTGCACGACGCCGACACCGGGGCGGTGCGGTGGCGTCACGACACCAGCGAAACGGTCGGCGCTCCCACCCGCGACACCCGCTTCTTCCTCCCCTATGTCGCCGACATCGTGGTGGGAGGCGACTACGCGTACGTCGCCGCACGGCGGTACGAACGCGCCGGCGACGCCGGCGGCGAGCGAGCGTTCGAGAGCGTCGTCTTGGCGCTCGCCCCCGATGGACGGGTGGCCTGGCGCTACCGAACCGACGCCTCGCCCATCGCCCTCGCCACCGACGCCGACCGGGTCGCCGTCGCCTACAATCGGTGTCCGGGCGACCACGACGCGGGCCTGGTCGTCCTCGACGCGGCGACGGGCGCGGAACGACAGTGCTGGAACCCGCCTACGACCGATGCCCTCGAACGCTCCGGCGACCGACGGGTGGGCGACGTGTCCTTTCTCTCCGACGGCCTCGCCGTCACCAGCCACGCCGACTTCCGCGGCTACCGTCTCGACCGCGGCGGCGACGTGCGCTGGCGCGTGGATCTGGCGACGCCGACGGTGGTCGGGGACGAGACGCGGTACGCCTATCCGAATCACGTCCACGCGACGCCGGCGGGCGTCGTCTTCGTCACGGGCAACACCTACGCCGTCGAGGGACGGGAAACCGAGGGCACGCACGACCGCGCGACGGCGGCCTTCGGCTACGCGGCCGACGGCGACCAGCGGTGGTCGGCGTCGCTCGGCGGGTTCGCGACCGGTCTCGTCGCGACGGCGGATCGGGTCGCCATCCCCGTCGCGCAGGGGTTTCGCACCCGTGATCCCGAGGTTCACGGCGTCCGCATCGCCGACGTCGCGGCGGGCGATATCCGCCACGTCGCCACCGACGGAATCACCACGGCCGTCGCGGCCGCTGACGGGCGGGTCGCGGCCATTGAGGAACCCGTTCGCTACCACGACAACGGGGAGCGACGCGGCGCCTACCGCCTGCACGTCACAACCACTAACTGAGCCTCCCTCCTCTGCCGTTTCATGTCCGTCGTCGACACGACGCTACAGGAGCGGCTGAACAGACGCATCGAGGGGTTGCGAAACGCGAGGAAGCTCAAATCCGGTCACCCGAGCGTCGACACCGAGACGATTCGCAACTATCACGCCCGCGCCAGAGCGGACGGCTTCGTCTTCGACGCCGACGAACCCGTTTCCAAGATCGGTGGCACCGGCACCGCCCCGCGACCACTGCGCTACTTCCTCGCCGGCTTCGCCTTCTGTCTTCAGGCGCAGTACGTCCGTAACGCTATCCGCATGGGGATCGGGCTCGACGAACTCGCGGTCGATGTCGACAGCGAGATCGACCGCCGGGGCGGCCTCGGCTTTCTGGACGACCCCGCGTCGTTCGAGGAGATAGCGTACACGACCACGATTCGGACCGACGCGTCCCGAGACGACGTTCGCGACCTCGTTCGGGCCGCCGAGGCCTGCTGTTACGTTCACGGGACGCTCTCGAAGGCGCTCGATCTGGACGGAACGACGGTCGTCAACGGGACGCCGCTGGAGAACTAATCCGTCGTCGCCGTGGGCGTCCGCGCCCGCCGGCGTTCCGCTCGCCCTCGGCGGTGAAGCCACGCGTGGGTGACCGCGAGGACGGCCCAAAGCGTCACCTGCCCGAAGACGACCACGCCGCGGAACGCGGCGGTGAGCTCGGGCGAGACGGCGCCGGTCGGGGCCGTCGACGCGGGCACGAGCGTCGCCACCAGCACGACGCCGACGAACGGCGCGGCCGCCGCGACGACGCCCTCGCGCCGTCCGTATCGGTCGCTCGCGCGGTGATACGCCGCTCCCGCGAGCAGGCAGGCGAGGAGGCCCGCGACCATCATCCCGCCGTAGACGAGCAGACGCGTCCGCGTCGGCAGGGTCGCCTCGACGCCGGGCACGGCGGGCGGGAGGGCGAGCCACGGTGCGCCCGAGGCGGTGACGAAGCCAGCGGCGGCGAGGAGGTAGCTCCGAACGCCGCCGTCGGCGGGGATCGCCGGTTCGAGGACGAAGAAGGCGACCCCGAAGACGGCGCCGGCGAGCACGCCCCAGAGGACGCCGCCGCCGACGCTTACGAGCGTCGTGAGCGACGGCCCGGTGTGACCGCCGGCGCCGTGGGCGTGTGCTCCCTCGACCACCGCGTCGGCGTGGGCGACGACGGGATTCCCGACGAACGCCATGAACAGGCCGAACGCGAGGCCGGCGACAGCCCCCGCTTTCAGGCCGCGCGCGAGGTGCGCGGTGAGCATCAGTGACAGGTGACGCCCGCCGCGTGACGGAAGTTGTGGAGCGAGTCGTGAACCATCGGATCCTGCATGAACAGCAGCAGGAACCCCAGCGCGGCCACGAGGGCAACCCCCGCGGCGACCCGCGCCGGCGTCAGTTCGATGCGTGCGTGTTCGATCCGACCGTGGACCGAGTCGTTGGCGGCCGCCATACTAAAACACAGTTGGAACAGGAAAAGTATGGTTGTAAAACTTTCGCTCCGGCGAAACTACGGTTTATTTGCGGCGCCCGCCGCGGCGTCGATGGCGTCGGCCGACAGCGCGTCGAGGGGGACGTGGTACCCGTCCGTTCGCTCGACGAGTTCCGGGACGACGCCGGCGCGGGTATCCTCCCCCGCGTCGACGACGACGACGCGCGCCCCGAGGGCGGCCAGGCGGTCCGCGGCCTGCCGGGTCGCCGCGAGCGGACTCCCGTCGGCGACGTTCGCCCGGCCGTCGGTGACACAGACGACGACGCTCGCGGCCGGATCCGCGTGCTCGATGACGTCGCTCGCCGTCTGTAGCCCGGCCGGCAGCGGCGTCCGGTCGCCCGTCGGGAGGTCCTTCAGGTGTCGCGCCGCGAGGGTGACGCTGTCCGTCGGCGGGAGCAACACGTCCGCGCCCTCGCCCGCGAAGGCGACGAACCCGACCCGGTCGCGCTGCTGGTAGCTGTCTTCGAGCAGTTCGAGCACCGTCCCTTTCGCCGCCCGCATCGCGCGGCGCATCGACGCGCTCGCGTCCACCGCGAAGACGACGAGCGTCGACGCCTCCGCCGCCCGCACCGACTGTCGCAGGTCCCGCGATTCGACCCCGTCGCCGCCCCGAGCGGCGGCCGCCCGCACCGACGCCGCGGCGTCGACGCTCCGATCCGCCGCCGCTCGCTGAGTTCGGACGCGCGGACCGGCGCCGTCCGTCCCGGCCCGCGCCCCTGCTCGCCCCGTTCCGTCCGCGTCGTCGTCGGCCGTCATCTCGGGGAGCGACGGGGCGCGACTCTCACCCACGTCCGCCCGGCGTTCGCCGGGGACGAGGGGCGTGGCCTCGTCGTCCGCGCCGTCGTCGGGTTCGTCGCGGGACTCGTCGCCCTCTCCGTCGCTTCGGTCACCGGCTCCGTCGTCGGGTTCGTCGTTCCCCCCGTCACTGGCGGGCGACGGCGCGTTGCCGGCCGGTCGCTCGTCGCCCTCGTCGTCGCCGTCCGGTTCCGGAGCGCCGCCGTCGGCGGCGTCGTCGGGCTCGCCGTCCTCGCTCGCGGTGCCGTCACCGCCTTCGGCCTCCGACTCGCCGTCCGCCCCGTCGCTGTCGCCGTCGCTCCCCGCCTCGTCGTCCGCGGCGTCGTTCCCGTCCTCGAAGTGGTCGTCGACGACCGATTCGGGGTCCGGTGCGTCCTCGAACGGCCGGGACTGGAGGCGGTGGGGCAGGGCGAGCTCTGCCGCCCGGCGCACGTCCGATTCGATGACCGTCGGGCGGTCGTCGAGGGCGGCGAAGGTTCGGGCGGCCCGCGCCATCGCGATGTCCGCGCGGTGTCCCTCGACGCCGGCGTCACGGCAGCACTCCGCGATGTCGCGGGTGAACGCGGGCGGTAGGTTCACGTCGGCCAGACGCTTCCGCGCCGTCCGGAGACGTTCGCCGTGCTCCCCGTCTTCGGGACCGCTTCCCTCGTTCCGTCCGAGCGCCTGGTCGATGATTTCGACGCGCTGATCCAGGTCCGCACACCCCGTCACCGTCGCCTGGAGGGCGAAGCGGTCCCGGAGCTGCGGCCGCAGGTCGCCTTCCTCGGGGTTCATCGTCCCGATGAGCGTGAACGCCGCGGGGTGGGCGACGCTCACGCCGTCGCGTTCGACGCGGTTGACCCCGCTCGCGGCCGCATCGAGCAACACGTCGACGAGGTGGTCGTCCAGCAGGTTCACCTCGTCCACGTAGAGGATGCCGCGGTTGGCCCGCGCGAGGAGGCCGGGATCGAACTCGTAGTCGCCGTCGAGGGCGTCGGCAACGGAGAGCGTCCCGACGACGCGTTCCCGCGTCGCGCCGAGGGGGAGCGTCACGAGCGGAACGGGCCGCTCGGCGGTCGGCGGATCCGACCGCTCCCGACAGGTCTCACACTGCCGAGCTGGGTCGTCGGGCGGACAGCCGTAGGGACAGTCGGCGACGACCCGCTGGTCGGGGAGCAGGTCCGCGAGCGCCCGGACGGCCGTCGATTTCGCCGTCCCCTTCTCGCCGCGGACGAGGAGGCCATCGAGGGCGTCGTTCGCCGCCACTGCGAGTAAAGCGTGCTTGAGCTCGCGCTGCCCGACGATATCGCCGAAATCGCCCCCCTCACCCCGGATTCCCCAAGGGTTTTTGCCCCCGGCGTTCGCAACCATGATTGCAGTAACTCAACAGAGGTTTAACAACGTTATGCCTACCATCGGCCTGTACACTGCGACGGAGAACGAACTGGGGGCGGTCCAACGCGCCGCGAGCGACGTCGACGCCGACCTGATTGCCCGGTCCGAGAGCGACCTGGACGACGAGGCGGCAATCGAGGCGTTCGTCGACGCCGTCGAGGACGCCACGGCGGTCGTCCTGTGGCTCCACGGCTCCGAGGAGAGCATGCCCGGCTACGACCGCGTCGTGGACCGCCTCGACGCCGCCGGCGTCCCCCTCGTCGTCAAGTCCACCGGCGACGCCTACGCCGTGGAGGACACCACCGTCTCGCCGGACCACCGCGACAAAGTATACGAGTATCTGGACCGCGGCGGCGCCAGCAACGTCGCCAACTGCGTCCGGTTTCTGGTCGACACCTACTCGTCCGCCGACCGCGCCCACGACGACCCCGTCGCGCTGCCCACGGAGGGCGTCTATCACCCCGACCACCCCGGAGCCACGTACGACGAACTCGTGGCCACGTTCGACCCCGCGACCCCCACCGTCGCGGTCTGGTTCTACGAATCCCACTGGACCCACGAGAACACCCGCTACGTCGACGCGCAGGTGCGCGCCATCGAGGCCGAGGGCGCCGACGCCCTCCCCATCTTCTGTAACCCCGCGACCGACACCGAGGAACAGGAGGACGCGGAGTGGGTCACGGATACCTGGCTCCTGGACGACGGCGACCCCGTCGTCGACGCCGTGCTCTCCTCGTTCATGTTCTCCCTGTCGATGGAGGAACGCGGTCGGGCCGCGGACGACGAGGGCGACTCGGCCGAAGACGTCTTCCTGGATCGCCTCGGCGTGCCCGTCCTCCAGACGGTGACGACGATGCGCTCTCGCTCCCGCTACGCCGCCAGCGACACCGGCGTCATGGGCTTCGAACTCGCGCTCTCCATCGCGCTCCCGGAGTTCGACGGCAACGTCATCACCCACCCCATCAGCGGGAAGGAACGAACCGACGACGACGCCGGCATCGGCACCGCACCGAAGCAGCATTTTCCCGTCGACGACCGGGTGGACCACGCCGCCCGCCTCGCCGTCAACTGGGCGCGCCTGCGTCACACCCCCAACGAGGAGAAACGGGTCGCCGTCGTCCTCCACAACTACCCGCCGAGCGACGACGGCATCGGCACCGCCTTCGGCCTCGACACGCCCGAGAGCACGGTGAATCTCTTGGAGGAACTCGGGAGTCGAGGCTACGACCTGGGCGAGGCGCCACGCGCCTCGGATGGGTCGAGCGGGGAGAGTCGCGACCCGCGAGACGGCGGCAAAACGCCACCCGACGGCGCCACCCTCATCGACCGTCTCACCGCCCAACTCACCCTCGACGACCGCTGGGTCGCTCCAGAGGACGTGCGCGACCTGAGCGTCGACACCGTCTCTCCCGGCCAGTACCGCGACTGGTTCGACGGCGTGAACCAGGGCCTCCGCGAGAACGTGATCGAGGAGTGGGGCGACCCGCCGGACCGCCCATTCGCCATCCCCGGCGTCGAGTTCGGGAACGTCCTCGTCACCGTCCAGCCGCCCCGCGGCTTCGGGATGGATCCCTCGAAGGTGTACCACGACTCCGACCTCCAGCCACCCCACGACTACGTGGCCTTCTACGCGTGGCTCCGCCACTCCTTCGACGCCGACGCCGTCGTCCACCTCGGCACGCACGGCTCGCTCGAATGGCTCCCCGGCAAGACCGTCGGTCTCGACGGCGCGAGCGCGCCCGACGGCCTCGTCGACGACCTGCCCAACGTCTACCCCTACATCGTCAACAACCCCGGCGAGGGGACGCAGGCCAAGCGCCGGTCCTACGCCGCCATCGTCGACTACCTCACCCCCGTCATGGGTAACGCGGGGACGTACGACGACCTGGCCGAACTCGAAGAACTCGCCGACCGCTACCGGGAGGCGGGGATGGAGGACGCCCGCACCGACGACGGCGAGGCGCTCGAAGCCATGATCCGCGAGGCGGTCGACGAGCTCGACCTCGCGCTCGAACTCGGTATCGAGGGCACGGTCGACGAGCAAGCCGACGTGCGCGGCCCCGACGCCGCGGGGTCGACGCTCGCCGAAGGGGACGTGACGGGCGACGACCTCCCTATCGACGAACTCGTCGAGCGGATTCACGCCTACCTGACCGACGTGAAGACGACCCAGATCCGCCTGGGTCTGCACACGATGGGCGAACCGCCAATCGACGACCGCCTCGTGGAGTATCTGGTCGCGCTCACGCGCCTGGAGAACCCGGGCGCGCCGAGCCTCCGCGAGAGCGTCGCTGGCGTCCTCGGCGTCGACTACGAGCGCATGCTCGACGAACCGGGCACCGACGACGAGGACCTGGGCATGACCTACGCCCAGGCCGCCGACGCGGTGTACGAGACGAGTCGCGAACTGGTCGAGACGCTCGCCGAACACGGCTTCGACGTGCCCGAATCGGAGCGCGACGCCGGCCCCCATGACGAGGTGAACATGAACCTCCTCGTCGTCGACATCGACCCCCTCGGCGACGCGCGGGCGAAGTCCGGCGCCCACGACGACCTGCGGACCGTCCTCGCGTACATCTGCGAGGAGGCGGCCCCCCGCGTCGCCGGCGCGGAGACGGAGATTCCCCGGACGGCCGACGCCCTGAACGGCGAGTACGTCCCGCCCGGCGGGAGCGGCGCGCCCACTCGCGGCGGCGTCGACCTGTTGCCGACGGGACGAAACTTCTACACGCTCGACCCCCGCAAAGTGCCCGCGAAAAGCGCGTGGCAGGTCGGTCGCGAGGTGGCCGACGGGGTGGCGGAGCGCCACCGAGACGAAGAAGGTGAGTACCCCGAGGAAATCGGCGTCGTCGCGTGGGGCACCCCCACCGTTCGCACCCGGGGCGAGACGGTCGCGCAGGTGCTCGCGCTGATGGGCGTCGAACCCGAGTGGACCGACGCGGGCCGCGTCGACGACGTGACGCCCATTCCGCTGGAGGAACTCGACCGCCCCCGCATCGACGTGACGACGCGCGTCTCCGGCCTCTTCCGCGACGCCTTTCCGCAGGCCGCGAGCGTGATTCACGACGCCGTCGACGCCGTCGTCGCTCTCGACGAACCCCACGCCATGAACTACGTGAAAAAGCACGTCGAGGAGGAGCAAGACGAACTGGTCGCGGAGGGGATGGACCCCGACGACGCCGAGACGGCGGCGTCCCACCGCGTCTTCACCACCCGTCCCGGCGGCTACGGCGCGGGGACGAACAAGGCCGTCGACGAGGGCAACTGGGACGACAAGTCCGATCTTGCCGACGTCTACGTCCAGTGGGGCGGCTACGCCCTCGGCTCCCGCGGCCGCGTCTCGGAGGCCCACGACGCCTTCGAGCGCCGCCTCGGCACCGTCGAGGCGACGGTGAAAATCGAGGACACCGCCGAACAGGACGAGTTCGACTCCTCCGACTGGTACGCCTTCCACGGCGGGTTCATCACCGCCGTCACGGAGGTGTCGGGGAGCGAACCGGCCTCCTACGTCGGCGACTCCTCGGACCCCGACCACGTCGACGTCTACACCAACGAGGAGAAGGTGCGCAAGGCGATGCGCGCCCGCGTCCTCAACCCGAACTGGCTGGACAGCATGGCGGAACACGGCTACAAGGGCGCGGGCGACCTCTCGACGACCGTCGATGTCGCCCTCGGCTGGGACGCCACGACGGGCGTCGTCAGCGACCACCTCTGGGATGAAGTCGCCGAGAAGTACGCCTTCGACGCCGACCGTCAGGAGTGGCTTCGGGACGTGAACCCGTGGGCGCTCGCGAGCATCACGGACACCTTGCTGGAGGCCATCGACCGCGACCTCTGGGACGCCGACGAGGAAACCGAGGACCGCCTGCGCGACCTCAACCTGCGCGTCGACGGCGACCTGGAGGCGCGTGCGACGGCCGATTCCGACGCTGCGGAGGTGGCGAGCGATGACGACTGAGGTCGGGCGTCGCGTGTCGTCTGCCGTTACGCGTCGTCATCGGGAGGGAGAGCGATGACGACTGAGGAGTACGCCGACCTCGGCGCCACCACCGAGAACGCGATGGAGATCGCGGAGACGAGCATGGACCGCGTCCACGAACTCGTCCCCCAGGAGACGCTGGCCGACCGCATCCGGGCGAAGTCGGTCCACGCCACCGGCGACCCCGAGTTCCAGCACCTGATTCGCTTCACCGGCGACACCGACGACGACCCCGTCCGCGCCGGCGCCCGGGCCGTCCTCGACGAGCGCCCCATCGTCACCGACATCACGATGGTGAAAGCGGGTATCACCGGCCGCGGTCACGACTGCCCGGTGCGGAAGGCCATCGGCAACGGGAGCGAGTTGGCCGCGGAGACGGGGATGACCCGCACCGCGGCCTCGGTGCTCGAACTCGACCGCGAGGGCGTCTACGACGACGCCATCGCCGTCGTCGGCAACGCCCCCACGGCCGCCCTCGCCCTCGCGGACTGCATCGAAGACGGCACGCGCCCGGCCGTCGTCGTCGCCACGCCCGTTGGCTTCGTCAAGGCCGCCGAGAGCCGGAAGCGCCTGCGCGCCGTCGCCAGCGAGCACGGCGTGCCGACGGTGACGAACGTGGGTCGCCGCGGCGGGAGCGGCCTGGCCGCCGGCCTGACGAACGAACTCGTCCACGTCGCCAGCGACGTCCGGAACGGCGAGGTCGACCGGTGACCGTCGACCTCGATTCCGGGCCGGATCCCGCGGATATCGCGGCGGCGGACCCGGAAGCCGCTACCGACGCCACGCCCGTCTACGCCGTCGGCGTCGGCCCCGGCAACCCCGAGTATCTGACGCCGCGGGCGCGGCGCGCGATTCGGGAGGCCGACGCCGTCGTCGGCTTCGAGACGGTGGTCGATGTCGCTCGCGGAGCCGTTTCGACTGATGCTGACTGGCTCACCTGTGGCTACGCGGACGAGGCCGAGACGCTCGATACCTTCGCCGACCGGGTCGCTACGGGCGACACGGGGACGGCCGTCCTCATGGGCGACCCCAACCATTCGGGCTACCAGTTCGTCGGGAAAGTGCAGGCCGCCGTCGACGCGCCGGTGCAGGTGATCCCCGGCATCTCCTCGCTCCAGGTGGCCGCGAGTCGCGCCCGGACGCCGATGGAGGCGACGACGTTCGTCACGCTCCACAAGAGCGGGTCGCTCGATGCGGACCTCGACCGCCTGCGCGCAGACGTGGGTGACCGCCACCTGCTCGTCCTGCCCCGACCCTACGACTGGATGCCCGGCGATATCGCCGCCGATTTGCTTGACGCCGGCGCAACACCCAGGACGACGGCGTTGGTGCTGGAACGGTTGACCCACGACGACGAGGCCATCACGCGCACGACGCTCGGCGACCTGGCGACGCACGCGGGCGGCGCCGACCCGTCGGACACGCCCTTCTCGGACCTGTCGGTGTTCGCGGTTCGGCGCGACGGGTCGGAGTAATGGGGCGGCGATAATTCAGTCGTCCAGCCCCTCGCCGTCCGTGGCGAGCGGCGTCCGCGACTGCGTGAGCGTCGACTCGAACGTGGTCGGCGTGCCGTCGTCGGCCGTCGCCAACACGCGCTGGCGGGCCACCTCGGCTTCGAGCGCGTCGGTCACGTGGGCGTGGGTGCCGAGCGGATCGGCGTACTCGATGCCGCCGCGGTCGAGTTCGAGTTTTGCCGGAATCTCTCGTTCGGTCGCGTCGCTCCGCGTGACGAACAGCGGGACGGCGACGGTCCGATCCCCCGTCACGTTGTACCGGACGCATTCGACGGCGGGGTTCTGGAGGAGGAAGCACGTCCGCACCTCGCCGTAGGCCGTCCGCTCGCGCAGGCGATCGGCGTGATACTCGACCGCCTGCCGGTGGTACGGCTGTGAACTGTTGCCGAAACCGATCAGAACGAGCGACGCCGACGCCGCCGGGGGCACCTGTGCCGCCGCTCGCTGCTCCACGACGCCCGTCACGGCCGGACTCCGCCCGACCGGTTCGCCGTAATGGACCGTCCCCGGGACGTACGACAATGCCGCGGGGATATCCTCGGTCGTCTCGTAACTGTGTGCGAGGCACATCGGGAGAGCGTAGACGCGGTCGGCCGACAGCGCCGACAGGGACTCGCGCAGTTCGCGAATCGGTTCGTGCTCGTACGTCGCCGTCCGCACGGCGTCGGCGACGCCCCGCTCTCGCAACCGTCGCGCGTGGGTCTCCAACACGTCCTCGGTGTTCTCCGCCCGCCGTCCGACGAGCAGGACTGTTTCGCGTGTCATCTGTATGTTCCCGGTTGAACTCAATTTCCATTGAGTTAGAAAAACCGGGCTTGAGTTAGCGCACACTGCCGACCGACAAATAAGTTCGGGAAGCGGGCACTCCCCTCCCGGCACCAGCAGGTAGATGTGCCCCCAGCACCCACGTCGACCCGTGATACCGACGCGAGCGACCGTCGATGGACTGCCCGCTCGACCGCACCGCGACCGGAGGGTGGCGTGAGAGGCGTCGTCCTCGCGGGGACGCGGTCGGGCGTCGGCAAGACCGTCGCGACCCTCGCCGTCATTCGGGCGCTCGAAGCCGACGGAGCGACGGTCCAGCCGGCGAAGGCCGGCCCGGACTTCATCGACCCGAGCCACCACGAAGCCGTCGCCGGCCGGCCCTCCCGCACGCTCGACGTGTGGCTGGAAGGCGTCGACGGCGTCCGCCGCAACTACTATCGGAGCGACGCCGACGTCTGCGTCGTCGAGGGCGTGATGGGGCTGTACGACGGTGACGGCTCCAGCACCGCCGCCGTCGCCGAGGCGCTCGACCTCCCCGTCGTGCTCGTCGTCGACGCCAAGGCCGGGATGGAGAGCGTCGCCGCCACGGCGCTCGGCTTCGAGCGCTACGCCGCCGAGGCGGGGCGCGACATCGACGTCGCGGGCGTCCTCGCTCAGCGCGCCCACGGCGGCCGCCACGCCGACGGCATCCGCGAGGCCCTTTCCGACGGCCTCGACTACTTCGGCCGGATCCCGCCCCAGGGCGACCTGGAGATACCGGACCGCCACCTCGGTCTCCACATGGGCGCTGAGGCACCCCTCGACGACGATGCGCTCGACGCGGCGGCGGAGACGATACGGACCGACCGGCTTCGCGACGTCGCCCGCGAACCGCCTCGTGTTGCCGTCCCCGACCCAGGACCGGCGACCGGCGGCCGCCTCGCCGTCGCCCGCGACGACGCCTTTCGCTTCTGCTACCCGGCGACCCTGGAACGCCTCCGCGCCCGCGCCGACGTGACGACCTTTGCCCCCACCGCCGGCGACGACCTGCCCGACTGCGACGGCGTCTATCTGCCGGGCGGCTACCCCGAACTCCACGGCGCGGCCCTCGCGGGCAGTCCCGCGCTGGCGACGCTCGCCAACCGCGCGAGCGACGGCCTGCCCGTCCTCGGCGAGTGTGGCGGGCTGATGGCGCTCTCGCGGTCGCTGACGACCGCCGACGGCGACACCCACGCGATGGCGGGTGTCCTCCCCGCGGACGTGCGGATGCACGACCGCTACCAGGCGCTCGACCACGTCGAACTCCACGCCCGGACCGACACCCTCACCGCGGCGGGCGGCGAGACGCGGCGCGGCCACGAGTTCCACTACTCCAGCGCGGATGTCGACGCCGACGCCCGCTTCGCGTTCGACGTCGTCCGCGGCGACGGCATCGCTGATGGTCAGGACGGACTCACCGCCCACCGGACGCTCGGCACCTACGCCCATCTTCACGCCGAGAGCGGGGCGTTCGACGCCTTCCTCGACGCCCTCTAGTCGTAGCGACGCACCTGGAATTCCGTGTAGCCACCGTCGTAGGCGATCTCCAGCGCCCCCAGCCACCAGTTCCAGCGCTCGGCGAGCGACGACCCCTCGGGGGCGTCCCGCAGTTCCGCGACGAGGGCGTCGACCGCCGGCGGTTCGCCGCGGTCGGCCGTGAGACGGCCGGAGTCGGCCAGGTCGCGCGCCGCCCGGACCACCGCGCGTCGCTCGCCCTCGCTCGCCGCGAACGTCCGTTCGAGTTCGGCTTCGAGGCGCGCCTCGTCCACTACGCCCACCACGCGCTCCGGCGTTCGCGGTAACTCGCGTCCTGGAACGGCGGCGGTTTCTCGCCGTCGGGTTCAGCGCCGAAGACGTGCGCCAGCCAGTAGCCGACGTGCCAGCCCACCGCCTCCGTGTCGAGGCCGACGAGTCTGATCTCGACGCGGGTGTACTCCTCGATGGCGCCGTCGCCGTCGGGGTCGGTGCCGTACGTGCTCACGCAGGAACCGCTCGACGCGCGGCAGTCGGGCGTCGCGCCGAACAGGATCCGCACCTCGGCGTCGGCGTCGACCCGGTCGAACGTGAGATTCGTCGGCATCCCCGGCGGGTCGTCCTCGTAGTACGTCAGCGCGTGGTCGACCTGCCGGTCGGCGCCCGCGGGGTCCGCGGCGTCTTCGGCGGCGACGTGGACGGTGAAGTTGCCGTCGGGCCACGGGAACGCCCGTTCGGTCGCGTTCGGTTGCGGTTCGGTGTAGAGGACCGACGACGCCTGCATCACGTCACGCGGCGGGTCGTCGTGCCCCAGCCCCAGGGTGTGCCCGAGTTCGTGTTTCGTCACCAGCACCGTCGACTCGTTCGAGAGCCCGGTTTTCACCCACACCGTCTCCGGGCGGTCGATCATCCGCGAGTCCGTGATCCGTGGCGCACATCCCACCGCGTCCCGGGTCCCGCCACAGTCCGGAATCCGGTCGGTGAACGCCACCACGAGGTCGGGGTCCGGGGCGTCCGGGCGCACCTCGTAGCGCACCGGGAAGCCGAGATACCGCTCGTTGGCTTCCCAGAAGGCCGCCGCCTCGCGCACCAGCGATGCGAACGCCAGCTCGCGCGTTCCCTCGTTGCGGACGGCGACCACGATCGGTTCGGTCCCCCAGGGGTTCGATCCCGGCACGGCCGTCGACTCCGTTGCGGGCCGCTCCCCCGATGCCGTCGCGGGTGTCGCCGTCGGCGACGCCGGTTCGCCCGACGTTCCGGGCTCTATCGGCGTCACGCAGCCCGCGAGCACCACCAGACAGACGAGTGCGAGGGCGCGGCCGTTCATGCCTGGCCTGGGTGGCGAGCGCGGAAAAGCGGTTTCCCACGCTCTCTTTCGACGTGCTTTTTATCGGCGGCCGTCTGATTCACGCCATGGCAGACTTCAAGGTCGTCGTTTCGGACCCGGAGACGGGTCGCACTGCGCAAGTCGAAGTCGACGGACAGGACGCAAACCGGTTTCTCGGACGCGAACTCGGCGACGAGGTCGACGGCGAGGCCGTCAGTCTCGACGGCACCACGCTCGAACTGACCGGCGGGTCGGACACCGCCGGCCGCCCCCTGCGATCGGACATCACCGGCGCGGGCCTCAAGAAAGTCCTCCTCGAGGACGGCGTCGGCTACCAGCCCTCCCGCGACGGCGAGCGAAAGCGCGTCACCGTCCGCGGCCGCGAGATCAGCGAGGAAGTCGTCCAGATCAACGCCAAGGTGACGAGCGGCGACGCCGACTTCGATGCCCTCTCCGACGAAGAGTAATCGTGACTGACCGCGTCGCCAGCGATGGGGACGGGGTGACGACGTACCGCGCCCGCATCGCCCGCAGCGGCGGGACTCGCCGCCCCTGTCTTCGCCTCCCCGACGGCGTGGCGGTCGAGGGCGGCGACATCGTCCGTCTCGTCCTCGACGGCGACGAGTATCACGCGCGCATCGAGGCCGACGCCGACGGGTTCGTCGTTCGCGGCGCGTACGACAACCGCCGCCTCGCGCGGGCCGACCGCGAGGGGACGAACCGCCTGGTCGACTGGGTCCGCAGCACCGACCGCGAGACCGGACAGAGCGTCGAGTTCGACGAGGTGACGCCGGGCTATCTCTACGGCGTTCGCATCCCCGGCAAGCGCGCGGTGTACTCCGTCACCCGGCAGCCCGACTCGTCGCTCACGTCCATCGCCGAGGATCTGGACGGCTAATACGGATTATTGTAACTGTTCACCGGTGGTTCGTTAACCCGTCCCAGCGAATCACCGGTGCTGACTTACAATAATCCGTATAAGTTACTCCCCGTCGAGGATCGGCTGCACCGCCCGTATCTCCTCTACGACCGTCTCGTTTTCGCGGAGCGCCGCCCGCGCCCGGTCGCGGTTCCGGTCGGCCGCGTCCGACCGCCCCTCCGTCATCGCGACGGCGGCGTCGTGAAGGCGCTGGCTCCCTGCCTGGAGCGCGTCGACCACGTCCGTGACCTGCGCGCCGAACGTCCGGAAGGCCGCCGTCCACGCTTCGTCCAGGTGGGCGGCCGCCGAGCCGAAGTCCTCGACGGCCAGCCGGAACTCGTGGGTCGCGTCGTCGAACGCCTCCTCACGCCAGGCCGTCCATCCCGCCCCGAGCGCGGACGTGCCCGACAGCACCGACAGCAGCACGCTCGAGAGATCCCAGAGTTGGCGGTCCTCCGCTCCGAACTGGGTCCGTTTCGACCGAACCGTCGCTTCGTCGAGGGCGTCGAGCACGCTCGCGACGGCCGCCGGATCCTGCGCGGTCACGATGTCTGCGTGGGCGTTCGATTCCTCGAGGACACGCTCGACTGGGGAGCGTTCGGTTCGAGTGGGGTCCATCTCGTCCCGATAGACCACCCGACGGAGGTCGGCCAGCGCGTCCGCCGCGCGTCTGAGGTCGTGCTGGAGGGTGGCGCTTTCACGCAGGAACACCGACGCCGCCGCGAGTTGATCGAGCGTCTGTTGCTGGCCGCCGCTGGCGTTTCGTCGACCCTTCCGAATCGCCTCGTTCGCCGCCCGACACGCGTTCACGACGGGTTCCGGCGTGAACGCCCCCTCGCTCGTGGCGGTGATGTCGAGGAGGGTCGCGCCCGGCCCGGCGTGTTCGACGTAGGCCGACAGGGCGTCTCGCAGGTGGCGGCGGGCGGTCGAGATGGCAGCATCGGTATCGGAATGATCCGTTCCGGTCGGGGTGGCTGTCGAGTCGTCGGGGGCGTTGCATCCGGCGAGGACCGTGGCGACGCCAGCGAGCAGCGAACGGCGGGAGGGCGACATGACCGTGGGTGGCACGGGCGCGTTGATAGGCGTTTGGTCCGGAGGCGGTCCCGACGCCCCACTCGACCCCGAAACGACCGTCATTTAGGGCTCGACCACCTGCAACCCGTATGACTGAACTCGACGCGTTCCTCGCCGGCGACCGACTCGACCACGTTGCGCTCTTTCTCACCGACGGCTACCTCGACGACGAGGGTACCCTCGCGGACCACGGGTTCGAGGTCGACGGTGGCGTCGTCCTCGTCGTGCCCGGCGAGGAGGGACGTCGCCTCTTTTCGGCCGGCACCGGCATGGATGCGATGGAGTTCGCGAAGAAAGCGATGGACGTCGAGGGCGACATCGACCACGAGTTGACCGGCGGTGCGTGCCCCGACTGTGGCGCCGCCCCGACGTACGTCCTCGCGTTCGCCGAGGCACAGAACGAAGAAGTAGGCGGTATCTACGCCGAGGGCGACGTGATCCACGCCTACGCGGCCTGTCCCGACGGGACCGCGTTCTCCGACCGCTGGGTCGTCGGCGAGGCCTAATACGGTTTATTGGAAGTCAGTACCGGTAGTTCGCTTGACCGTCCCAGCGAACTACCGGTACACAGTTACGATAATCCCTATCACTCGTCGCCGTCGGCCGCCTCTTCCCCCGTCAGTCGCTCGAACGCCGCGAGGATCACCTGTCGCGTCGCGTACCCCTCCGACGACCAGTGGTGGGCGTAGTCGAGCATGTCGTCGTAGATGTCGGGCTTACAGCCCGCAGCGCGGGGGTGGCCCCCGCCGTTCACCTGTCCGGCCACCTCGTGACACCGCTCGAAGCCCTCGCTGCCGCGGATGCTCGCGCTGCCCGCGGGCTTGACGATGACGGCGGCGTCGGCCCCCTGTTCCCGGAGCGCCTCGGCCACCTCGTTCTGTGAACACCGGCCGTAGGTCACGCCGACGGTCCAGGGACCGACCGACTGCATCGACGCGCGGTCGACCGCCGCTTCGATCAACTGCTCTTTCTCCACGCGGCGGTGGTCGAGGAAGTCGACGACGGGATCGGGAAGGGCCGGGCCGTACTGTCCGACGACCGTGACGTACTCCTCGGCGCTCGCCCAGTGGGCGTAGTCCGCCAGGTCGTCGCTGCGGGGGTCCTCCTTGATCCAGAGGTCGTGATCCCGGGTGACCGACGCGAGCGCCGTCAGATGCTCGGGGAAGTCGTACTCGAGGGAGCGCAGCGCCACGTCGACCGTACACTCCTCGTCGGACTCGCCGACGACCAGGTCGACGCCGGCCGCGCGGACCGCGGCCGCGACATCGTCGTCCCACTGGTGGTGATCGAACCACTCGACCCTCGCCGCCCGGTCGATCAGATCCTCGACGATGGGCACGACGGTGTCGTCGTCGGGACAGAGGTCACAGACGTAGACATCGACGCCCGGATCGGCGTACTTCGCGACGCGTTCGAGGGCGTCGGTTAGCGAATGCGGACTCGCCGTGACGAGGCCGACCGGCGACTCCTCGCGGTCCTCGTTCTCGTCGTCCTCGCCGTCGCCGGCTTCGGGCGCCACCCGCGCCGCGAGCGACTCCTCGAACGGGGCGATGTCGAGGGCGGCGTCGTACATCTCGCGAACGAGCGCGGCACAGCCGAGGCCGTCGGCGTCGCCGTCGGCGACGACCACCGCCTCCGCGCCTTCGATGGCCTCGCGGGCGCGCCGGTCGGCGTACTCCTCGTCCAGCGAGTCGGGATAGAAAAAGCCCGCCCCGGGCAGTCGCGACTTCCGCGAGAGCGAGAGGCCGTCGTCGTCGATGAGATCGTCGTCCATACCGGCCGCAGGGTGGCCGTCCCGAAGTATCTCGCGGTTCGGCGCGTCGTCCGGATCATCGTCTCTGTTTATCGGTGATCTACCGGTCAACAGGGACAATAAACCGTCTCAGGCCGCCGCGGTCTCGGCGTCGCGTTCGCCCTCGTCGAGTTGGCGCACGGTCAACACGGGCACCGGACAGGTGCGGACGACGCGTTCGGCGACGCTCCCGACGAGAAACCGGTTCTCGCCGTGGCGACCGCGGGTCCCCATCGCCACCATGTCGGCGTCGTGTTCCAGCGCGTACTCCCGGATCTTCGTCGCCGGTCGTCCCTCGCGGACGGCCGTCGTCACCGAGCGGTCGGTGGTCGCCGCCACCTCCTCCAACGCCGTCCGGCCCGACTCGTCGAGCGCGCTCCGCATCTCGTCGCGGACCTGCTCGGGGGAGGCCTCGATCTCTCCGCGGTCGACCACGTAAAGCGCGTGAACCGCCGCGTCGAACCGACCGGCGAGGTCGAGCGCGACTGCCACCGCTCGGCTGGCGCTCTCCGATCCGTCAGTCGCGATGACGATGGTGTCGAACATGCGCCTGGATTCGGGCGGTCGAGGCATAAACCCGGTGTCCGATCGGGGGTGCGTTTTTTGCCCGTGGCCCGCCCACGGTCGCTCATGACCGATCCGCTCTCGCCGTCGCTCGTCCTCGTCCCCGTGGATGGGAGCGAGGAGTCGCTCTCGGCCGTCGAGTACGCGGCGGCTATCGCCGAGGAGTACGACGCGGCGGTCCACGCGCTCTACGTCGTCAGCGAGGATCTCGCCCGCGCCATCGACACCGGCGCCGTCGACGACGCGACGCTCGCGGCCGACACCGAGGCGTTTCTGGACGCGGTCAACGAGACCGTCGGCGACGCCGATGTCCCGCTCTCGATGTCGATGACCTACGGCTTCTCCACCGCCCGTCTCTCCCGCCATCCGGGGAGCGTCGTCCTCGACACCGCCGAGGATCTCGATGCCGACTTCGTGGTCGTCCCGCGCGAACCCGTCTCGGGGTCGGACGAGGAAGTCCTCGCGAAGGCCGCTGAGTACGTCCTGCTGTACGCGAGCCAGCCCGTCCTCTCCGTCTGATGGGGAGTCGATCCCCGACCGGGGCTCAAACCGGCGTTACTGCAGGCGTAGCGTCATCTCGTGTTCGAAGCTTTCGGCGTCGCTCGTCCGGAAGCCGACCTTCTCGTAGAGGCGGATCGCGGCGTCGTTCCAGCGCTCGACCGTGAGCCACACCCGTTCGACACACTCGTCCTGGCCGGCGCCCAGCAGCGTCTCGAGGAGGTGGGTACCGATGCCCGCGTGCTGGTAGTCCTGGAGGACAAAGATGGCGAGTTCCGCAGTGCCCTCCGGCTCGTCGGGAACGAGCGTCGCGTGTCCGACGACGGCGTCCTCGTGTTCGGCGACGACGTTGACGGTTTCCGGGCCGGTGATCGAGCCCAGCCAGTCGGCGATCCGCTCCGGATCGGTCGGCGGGATGCCCTGGGCGCGGTCGGCGGGGTCGAACGCCTCGTACATCGCCGCCAGCGCGTCGCGATCCGCCGCGTCGTCGTACCGCCGGACCGTGATCGTCCGTCCCTCGCGGTCCTCGAACGTCTGCGGCGGCGAGGGGAACTCGTCTGCGGGTTCGTTCGGGTAGGTTTTGTCGTCCGTCATCTGACGAGCGTTACCGAGACGTGGGAGTTCAGCAGGACGAACTCCGCGATGCTCCCGAGTTTGATCTTGCCCATCGGACTCGTCTCCCCGCCGCCGAGGACGATCCGGTCGAACCCCTCCTGCTCGGCCAGTTCGACCAGCCGACTCCGCGGGTCGCCGTCGAGATACCGGATCGTTGCCGACACGCCCGCCTCGTCGAGGACCGCCTGCGCCCGCCGTTCGATCTCCTCGGGCGTCGTCTCGGTCGCCGGATTCTGGAGGATCGCGACCGTCAGATCGTCGCCCGTCTCGGCAGCGCGGTCGACCGTGCGCTCGAGTGCGCGCAACGAGTCGTCGCTCCCGCCGATACCCAGCAGTAGTCTCATTGGCGTGGCCGTCGGGCGCGCGGGGCAAAAAGGTACGCGGCCGCCGTCAGACGCCCGCCCGACGCCGACGGAACGCTTTTGCACCGGCGCCCGGAACAGCGGGACATGAGCGACGACTCCACGGCCTCGGGTGACGGCGCCGATCGCGCGGACTCGGCCACCGAGTCGGACGCCGTCCCCCCGGACGTGCGCAAATACGAGCGGTTCAAGAAGATGGACGGCGCGGCGTACGACCGCGTCAACTCCTTCCTCCGCGACCGCACCTACATCACGGCCCGCGAGTGGGCCATCGCCCGCCTCTGTGTCGACTTCCGCACCGAGACGGGGGTCGAGATGACCAAGATCGGCGAGAACCTGCCCCGACTCGTCCCCTTCATGACCGACACCTACTCGCCGCAGGCGGTCAACCAGGCCCGCTCCGCCTTCGAGGAGAAGGTGCAGAAAGCCGGGGCAACGTTCCTCTACGGCGCAATGTCCGGCTTCTTCACCGCCGAGGAACTCGACGAGATGATGTACGAAGTGACCGAAACCGCGAAGTTCCTCCTCGAAGTCGAGGGTGTCGACCTCTCGGTCGCCGAGGAACTCGACGCCGAGGACCGCGTCTCCGAGGTCATGCGCGAGGTCCGCGAGTCCAGCGAGGAACTCCGCGACGACCTGGACGCGGACGCCGACTAGCGCACGTTCTCGCCGTCGACCTCGCGAACCGCATCCATCCCACCGTCGTAGACGCGCTCGCCCCGTCCCATCGTCCACTCCGGGAAAACGCCGTCCCGCCCCGCGAACGGCGTCCACCCGCATTTCGAATGCAGGAGCGACTCCTCGACCGCACGGGTCTGTTCTAGGTCGTAGAGGGCGAGGTCGGCGTGCATCCCCTCCTCGATCCGGCCTTTCCGGTCGAGGTCGAAGGCGTCGGCGGGCGCCGACGCCGTCAGTTCCCGCACGCGTTCGACCGTCAACGGGCCGGACCGCGTCTCGGCCAGCAGGAGGGGCACCATGGTCTCGACGCCGGGGACGCCGCTGGGTGCGTCCCAGAGCGTCGTCTCCTTCTCCGAGCGCGTGTGGGGGGCGTGGTCCGTCGCGATCATGTCGACCGCGCCGTCGATCACGCGGTCGTAGAGCGCGGTTCGCCGTTTCTCGCTCCGGAGCGGCGGGTTCATCCGCCCGAATGTGCCCAACTCGTCGAGGTCCGCCCGCGAGAGCAGGAGGTGGTGAGGGGTCACTTCGCAGGTCACCGTGTCGGGCGCATCAGCCACGATGTCGACCGCTTCGGGCGTGCTCGTGTGGGCGATGTGGAGACGCGCGTCCAGATCAGCCCCGGTTTCGACGGCGCGCTCGACCGCCGCAATCTCCGCCTCCGCCGTGCGGTACGCACTCCAGGCGTCCGCGTCCGCCTCCGCGCCCGTTCCACCGCCGCGCCCCGACTCGCGAACGCTCGAATCGAACCGTGTGGCGTCCTCCGCGTGGACGGTTACCGCGACGCCCTTCTCCGTCGCCCGGGCGACGGCGTCCTCGAACAGGTCACCGTCGATGCCCATGTCGCCCGTGGAGTCGGCAAGGAACACCTCGCCCAGCGCGAAGAGAGGCCGGTCGAACAGCGCCTCCGGGTCCCAGTCGGCGGTGACGCCGCCGTTGATGCCGTAGTCGATGACCGACGCTTCGGCGAGGCGTTCCTTCCGGCCGTAGGCCGCGCCGGTCGTCGTCGGCGGGTCGGTGTTCGGCTGATCGACGACGGTCGTCACGCCGCCCGCCGCGGCGCTTCGTGATCCCGTCTCCCACGTCTCCTTGTGCGATGCCCCCGGCTCTCGGAAGTGGGTGTGAACGTCGATGGCGCCGGGCAACAGGAGGCGTTCCCGGGCGTTGACCGTGCGGCCGTCGACGGCGAGGTCGGTTCCGACGGCGGCGATGCGTTCCCCGTCGATCCGGACATCACGCACCCGACCGTCGGCCAGCGTCGCGTTCCTGACGAGCATACGTCATCTGCGGGCTTGCGCGTCGTAAGTGTCCCGTTCCCCCTCGCGGGGGCGAGTATATTACCATCGGCTGTAACTGTACGGCCGATTCGGCATCCCAGCGTGCCGAAGCGTTCCACGGACTTACAGCCGGCAGTATAAGCCGCTCCGGCCGAACGACCGGGTATGGTCACGGTCCCGGCGGCGGTGCTCTCGCAGTTCCGGCGCTTCTCCCGGTACAACTCCCCGTACCCCGCCCACGACTGCGGCCGTGCGATCGATCTCTATCCCGAGACCGACCGCGCCGTCGCCCCCGTCGCCGGCGAGGTACTCGACGTTCGGCGCGTGCGTGCGCCGCCGCGACCGTACGCCGCCGACACGGACCACCTCATCCTGATCGACGCCGGCGCGCACGTCGCCCGGATCCTCCACGTCGACCCCGACGTTGCGCCCGGCGATGTGGTCGGCGTCGGTGAGCCGCTCGGCGAACTGGTCCGCTCGGGGTTTTTCGCACCCTGGGTCGATCACCACGTCCACCTCGGCTTTCGATCGCCGGACGCGAACCCCTATCGAGCCACCGGATCGCTGCCCGTCGAGGTCGCCGTCGACGTGCGCCCGCTATCATGGGACGGCACCGGTGTCGTCCGCGAGGTAGGCGAGACGTTCGTCGTTCTCGACGAACCGAGCCATCCGAATCCCGGTGCGTGGGCGGGCGTCGCCGCAGGCCCGAACCTCGTCCTCGATGGCGGCTGTCCCCACTACGACGGTGGGGGCGTTCTCCCCGCTATCGACGGCCCCGTTTCCGTCGCCGGGACGCGTGTCGGCGTCGCCGACGGTGGCGTCGTGGCGTGGGATCCGATCGAACTCCGGGCGAACGGCACGCCCGTCCGTGGCCTCTCGCTTTTCGCCACTCGCGACGCCACCGGTGTGAAACTCGTCTGTCCCGGTCACGACTTCGCCGTCGGTGCCCGGATCGACGTGACGATCCGTCGCGTGTGAATAAATCTCAGTGCCGTCGTCCGGTTCGATCGCTGTCATGCACGCACGAGACACCCTTTTGACGCTCCTCCACGTACCGGGCCGTAATGAGCGACGAGTCTGGTTCGGACGGCCGTCCCGCCGACCGAGAGTCACCGGTCGGCGAACCCGTCGTCCGCGCCGACCCGGCGGTGACGGGTGAACGGGCGGACGAAGCCGTCGGCTTCGACCCGGACGACCCCGAGAGCGTCCAGCTCGCGGCCGAGACGGTGCGCTCCTTTGCGGAGAACACCGTCGGCTCCGAGGACCACGTCTACATGCTCCGGGGCGCGGCGGCGTGTGCCGCCCTCGTTCGGGGCGTCGGGTCGTACAAAGCAGCGGCCGAACGCGCCGGCGGCGACGTCTCCGTCGCCTTCATCCGGAAGTGGGCGCGGGTCCACGACTTGCCGCAGGCGATTCGCCGGCACGTCGCCCGCGGCACCATCGCGCCGACGGCGGCGAAACACATCGCGCGCGTCTCGGGCGACGACCGCTACGCGCTGGCGTGGGCGACGCTCGAACACGACCTCACGGTGCGCGAGATTCGTCGCCTCGCCAGCGAGGTGGGCGACGGCACCACCGTCGAAGACGCCCTCGCCGAACGCGGCCACACCTTCGGCGAGATGTCGGTGACGCTGCCACCCGCGCAGTACATCGAACTCCGCCGCCGGGCGTCCATCGAGAACACCGATCCGGATGATCTGTTGGCGGCGGCGCTCGAGGACTTTTTGGACGCGTGACCGTCACAGACTAGCGACCAGATCCCAGTTCATTTCGTCTTTCTGTAGCTCTGACAGAATTCTGGTAGGGGAATCGACATCCCACGTTCGAACGTAGTCGTTTCGCCGAAGGCGGCGAGGGGCGTCACGGTCTGCGTGTGCTCGGAATGTCGTTCCGTGCTTGTCAGCACGCTCCCCAATCCGCGTGATGAGATCGATATCCGACGCCGTTCCTTTCGAGAGATAGATGATGTTGTCTGATTTAATGTCGATATCCACGGCTTCGAACAGACGTTCGTCAAAACAGTCTGCTTTCCGCTGAGCGAAGATGTCGATGCAGTGGTCGGTCTGCGGGACGATCCGTCTGGCCGTCGCCTCGTTCACTTGCTCTCTGGCCTCCAAACTGATGCTGGTGATGAAGTGTGGTGGACCTTGCTCAGCATCGAGCAACGGCTCGTACTCGTTGGTCAGATACACGTCGCGAGAGCAGAGGTCGAACCAGATCCACTCCTCATTCATCTCAGTAATCTGATACGGTCGGAACGTCCGTTGTGCAGCCTGTACCTTCTCAAAGATGTACTTTGCCTCAGGCGTATTTTCGAACCGCCCCCGGTTTTTCGCTGTAGAGTCCGTTTCGATGTCGAATTTCCCCGAACACTTCCGTTCGAAGTGACGACGGAAGTTGTCGATCCCCATCTCATCCGACATTTGTTCTTCGAGTTCGTCATGAATGAGTGGTCGTGGCGGGTTGATATAGACACAGGAGCTGACCTCATTTCCCTGCGAAAAGAAGACGGGACTCTGTGGTAAGATACGAACTGCCTGATCCAACACTGCCGCCGTTCCTTTCGCGGCCAAGTGCCTTTCTTGGTCTCCGTAGAGCGCCTGGCGCCCGTAGGAAAGTGACTCCCCACTATCCTCTCTCGTACGTAGTATCGTCCCGCCTTCGGTTATGATTGCGTCAGGGTCGTATGTCGTATGTATCTCTGTGCCTTGATCGTGTAGGTTCCATCCCGTTATCACGACGACAGTGTGATCCTCGACGAACGCGTCGAAGTTGGCCTGCTCATCGGGGCTGAGACGCTCTTGGTCGACCGTCCCGTGTGACGTGAGTACGACATCATACAATTTCGATTCTTCACCGATACGGGTACGATACATGTCGAGACACCGTGAGCCGAGACGCTGAAGTGCGTCGTACGCCAGACTCGGTAATATCGGGTCAAGTCCTGCGAACACCGGTTCGAGATAAAACTGATCCCACGACGAGTAGGCGACTGGGTCGCCATCTATCGAAAGCATCATGCTCCCGTCGAGGTCGTAGTGTGTTGCCCCGTCATCTTCGACGACGAGTTCGGGCTTGATGTCTCGCCGTCCCGTGTCCGAAAATGATTCTAGACGTGATTCGAAAAACTGTTCGAACAGGGAGGCTCGGCGGGCATCGTTGGTGAGATCCCACTCCCGAGTCTCGATACCTGTCGTTTTCGCGATCTCTAAAATATCCTCTCGGAGCTGATTTAGCTGGCGGTTGGGTCCCTCCCCGAATGCATGTAACGTAATCCCCGTCATACCCCTCGTCGACGAATGCCACAGTAGGGTGATAAATCCTGCTAGTGTGGTAATATTGATGTATCGATTGCTGGCCCGCCAGCGAACTCATCGTAACTGTTTATTACCCTGCCGACAACCTTCATACGAGGGCCGGTAGCTCAGTCAGGCAGAGCGTCTGGCTTTTAACGTGGCCGCCCACGCAAGCGGGAGGTTGCGGAAGTTACCAGACGGTCGGGGGTTCAACTCCCTCCCGGCCCGCTTCTGCGAGGAACGAACGTGACGAGCGAAGCGGTTACGGAGGAGTTGAACGAGAGACCGCCGAGCGGTAGCGAGGCGTTCGCGTTGTTCGACTCCCTCCCGGTCCAACTTCTCCCTACTCCACGTTCTCCCCCTGATAACTCCCGTCGTACGTCCCCTCGTGATCGGCTTCCGCGAAGACCAACTGCGCCACCCGCGCATCCGGTTCGATCTCCACGGGGTGGTGGACGACCAGCAGTCCCTCGCCGCGGCCCTCGTAGCCGGCGTCCCAGACGGCGGTGTGGAGCATGCAGCCGTTGCGCATGAGCGACGACCGGGGGTAGACGAAGCCGACGTGCCCCTCGGGGATGTGGACGGTTTCGCCGTATCGCAGGACGTAGCCGCCGGGGTCGAGGACGTAGGCGTCGCCGTCGGGCTGGATTTCTTCGCGGTCACCGATTCGCTTGTCGTCGCGGCCGATCCGGCCGCGCTCGGTGATTTCGAACACCGCGTCGGCGGTCAAGTCGACGCCGTTCGGCTGTACCTGGTCGGCGGTAGTCGGAGAGAGATGGTCGGCGACGAACGGTCCGGAACGGAACATATCCGCCACTCGCCAGCGGCTCACAAAACCGTGACGGTCGTTATTCCGATGTGACGTGAATGCCGAGGAGACGGCCCAAGACGCCGACAGACGCCGATACTGATTCACCAGCGCATCGCCAAAGGCACGGGATTTATGTCCGTCGGCGAGCGATGACCGGACGTTATGGGACAGACGCTCACGGAAAAGATCCTCGACGACCACCTCGTCGAGGGCGAACTCGATCCCGGCGAGGAGATCGGGATCGAGATCGACCAGGTGCTGACACAGGACACGACGGGGACGATGGTGTGGCTGCAGTTCGAGGCGCTCGAACTCGACGAGGTCCAGACCGAACTCGCCGCCCAGTACTGTGACCACCAGACCTACCAGTTCGACTTCAAGAACACCGACGACCACCGGTTCCTCCGCTCGGCCGCGGGCACCTACGGCGCGTACTTCTCCCGCCCCGGCAACGGCATCTGCCACAACGTCCACAAGGAGAACTTCGCCGCGCCGGGCAAGACGATGCTCGGCTCGGACTCCCACACGCCGACGCCGGGTGGCCTTGGCGAACTCGCCATCGGGGCGGGTGGCCTCGACGTCGCCGTCGCGATGGGCGGCGGCCCTTACTTCGTCGAGATGCCGGAAGTCGTCAACGTCCGTCTGGAGGGCGAACTCCCCGACTGGGCCTCCGCGAAGGACGTCATCCTCGAGATGCTCCGCCGCCTCTCCGTGAAGGGTGGCGTCGGCAAGGTGTTCGAGTACACGGGGCCGGGCGTCGAGAGCCTCTCCGTTCCCGAACGCACCACCATCACGAACATGGGGACGGAGCTCGGTGCGACCACCTCCATCTTCCCAACCGACGAGCGCACGAAGGAGTATCTCGACCGGCAGGGCCGCGGCGACGAGTTCGTCGACCTGTCGCCGGACGAGGACGCCGAGTACGCCGACGAAATCGTCGTCGACCTCTCCGACCTCGAACCGCTCATCTCCGCGCCGTCGATGCCGGACAACGTCGTGCCCGTTCGCGAAGTCGCCGGCGAAAACGTCGAACAGGTCATCATCGGTTCCTGTACCAACGGCGGCTACGAGGACATTCTCCCCGCCGCGAAGATGGTCGAGGGACGCGAGATCAAGAAGGATCTCGAAATGATCGTCGCGCCCGGCTCGAAACAGGCCGGCGAACTCCTCGCTCGCGAGGGCTGGACCGCCGAGATGATGGCCGCCGGCGTCAACGTCTCCGAGTCGACGTGTGGCCCCTGCATCGGCATCGGCCACGTCCCCGCCTCCGACTCCGTCTCGCTGCGAACCTTCAACCGCAACTTCGAGGGTCGCTCCGGCATCGAGAACGACTCCGTCTACCTCTGCTCGCCGCAGGTAGCCGCCGCCGCAGCGCTCGCGGGCGAGATCGTCGACCCGCGTGACCTGGCCGCGGAACTCGGCGACCTGGAACCGCCGGGTGTCGAACTCCCCGACCGCTACGACGGCTCCAAGGCCGACATCATCGAACCCGAGAACGCAGTCGACGACGAACTCATCAAGGGCCCGAACATCGGTGATGTCCCTCTCAAGGATCCCCTCGGCGCCGATGTCGGCGGCGAGACGCTCCTGAAGATGGGCGACAACATCACGACCGACCACATCATCCCGGCCACCTCGGACATCCTGAAATACCGGTCGAACATCGACAAACTGTCCGAGTTCACCCTCTCCCGCGTCGACGAGTCCTTCGCCGACCGCGCCAAGGAGACGGAGCGCAGCGTCCTCGTGGCCGGCGAGAACTACGGTCAGGGCTCCTCGCGTGAACACGCCGCGATGTGCCCGATGTATCTCGGCGTCGAGGCCGTTCTCGCGCAGTCCTTCGCCCGCATCCACAAGGCGAACCTCTACAACTTCGGTCTCCTGCCGCTGGTCATCGACGAGGAGACCTACGACCGCATCGAGGAAGGCGACGACATCGAAGTCGTCGACGATGTCGCCGAGGCCGTCGCGGCCGGCGCCGAGGAGTTCACCATCCGCGTCAACGGCGACTGGGAGGCGACGGCCGCCTTCGACGCCTCCGAGCGCGAGCGCGAAATCCTCGCCGCGGGCGGGAAACTCACGCTCACGAAACAGCAGTACGAAGAGGAGTCCGGCGGCGCGACCCCCGCAGACGACTGATCGGGCTTCTCGTCACTGTTGGGAGATTCGCGCCGGGACGGTCCGGCACGAATCTCTCGTGACTTCCGCTATGAGACGGCCCGGTGTCCCGGCGGCCGCCGTTCGCCGGAACCAACCGTCCGTACGACCGCCGACACCTCCGTGTCGGCCGTTGTCCGAGGGCTTTTGCGTCTTTCCGCCGTAGTCACCGTGTGGACGGTCCGACGCCCCCTGCCAACGTCACCATCCGCGAGGCTCGACAGTCGGATCTCTCGTCGGTCGTGCGCATCGAACGCGACTCGTTCGGGCAGCCCTGGCCGTACACCGCCTTCGAGCGCTTTCTCGACGACCCCGGTTTTCTGGTCGCCGCTCGCGACGGCGGCGTCGTCGGCTACGTCGTCGGCGACGTGACGCCCAACTTCGGGCGCGACATCGGTCACATCAAGGATCTGGCCGTCGCGCCGCCGGCACGCCGCCACGGTATCGGCCGCGCGCTGCTCGTGCGGTCGCTCGTCACGCTCGCCGTCGACGGCGCCCAACTCGTGAAACTGGAGGTGCGCGAGGGAAACGACGCCGCTCAGGCGCTATACCGCGATATTGGATTCGAGACGGCCCGGCGTGTCTCCCAGTACTACCGCGACGGCGAGGACGCTCTGGTGATGGTGCTGGATGTCCACGCGTGGCGCGAGAACGACGGTTCGTAGCCGCGAAACGTTTCAGACGGATCGTTGTCACTGTGTCCCGGCGGTTCGCCGACCTCTCTTGGCGAACCACCGGCACTGACTTACAATAAACCGTATCAGACACGGGGGTCTACACGGACACATGGGATACGCCTGCCCCGTCTGCGAGACGCCGCAACGCGACGCCGAGCATCTCGCGAACCACCTCGCCTTCACCGCGATGCTCCACGGCGACGCCCACGAGGAGTGGTTAGCGGAGCATGCCCCGGGGTGGGACGAGGACGGCGCCGACGAGCTGGCACCGGTCGTCGCCGAACACGCGACTGAGACGACCTACGACGAGGTGTTCGACGATACGGTGCCGCGAGAGCGGGAAAGTCACGAGCAGGGCCACGGCCACGGTCACGACCCCGCTCCCACTCGCGCCGACGCCCCCCTCGACACCGGAGAACTCGACGCCGACGCCCGTCGCGCCCTAGCGGAGGCCCGCGAGATGACCGAGGCGATGTTGAGCGAGGGCGACGCGGACGCCGACGGCAACGAAAAGGAGTAAATCGCTGTCGGCACGAGAGGCGTGTATGGAAACCGAGGGCGTATTCGATCCCGAGACGCTCGACGCCGCCCGCGAAGCCTACGAATCGGTCGGGCCGGCGGCCCAGACGGTCGTTCGCGAGGTAGCGACCGCGATGGAGTTCGATCGCGAGGAGTACCACGACCGGGTGACGAGCGATGTCGTGGAGACGGCACGCGAGGCGCTCTTTGCCTCGTTGCTCGTCGTCCACGTCGCCGACCGCGACGAGTTCGACGCCTGGCGATCGGCGGCCGATGTCGAGGTGACGACCTTCGGCAGTCCGGATGTCGACCGCGTCGTCTGGCACGTCGCGCCCTTCGCTGACGCCGCCGTCGCCGCCACGTTCCAGGCGGAGCGCGACGCGGCGATCGCGACCCTTCGACGCCAGGCGTTCGGCCACCTCTACAGCGACCGGCTCTGATACTGTCGGCTGTAACTGTTTCAGGATATCCGCCATCTCGGGGTGACGGATATCTTGATTGACTTACAGCCGGCAGTATAAGCGGCGAAACCGGTTTATTCACCCCTCACCAACCCCCGCTGTGCGACGGATCACGCGCCGTGCCCTCCTGGCGTTCGCTGCCGTCTGTCTGTGCTTGCTCGCGCTCGGCGCCCTCCCCTCGCTCCTGGGATCCGGCGACCCCTACTATCTGACGGCGACGCCCACCGACGCCGAGGGGCCGGCGGTGAACGCGACGGAGCTTTCGGAGCGACGCTACCCCTATCTCACCGCCGCCATCGAGACGGGACGGTCCGACCCCTACCGCACTGGCTCGGTCGGCCTGAAGGAGGCGTTCACCCACTCGCCGTTCGACGAACGCGACGGCCTCGTCGCGCGCAATCCCGAGGCGCGCCACGATGGCGGTATCGTCGTCGCGTCCGATGACAGCCGGTATCTGGTGGCGGTGAGACGCGCGTGACCGACGACTGGACCGTCCTCGAATCGGTCACGGAGTACGAGACGGGGTGGTACACCGGCGGCTACGACTTGGTCGAACAGCCGGACGGCTCGACCAAGCGCTACTACTGGGCGGAACTCTCGCCCGCCGTAGTCGTCGTCGCCGCCGTCGACGATCAGGTGCTCTTCGTCGAGCAGTTCCGGCCGACGATCCGCGAGACGCATCTCGAACTTCCGGCGGGCATCGCCGAGGACGGCGAGTCGTTCACCGCCGCAGCGGCGCGCGAGCTCCGGGAGGAGACTGGCTTCGCTCCCGACTCGACCGCGCTCCTCCAGGAGTTCTGGGCGTGCACCGGTGTGTTGCGACACCGGCGCGGCATCGTCTTCGCGGAGGGATTGACGCCCACCGACCGCGACCTCGACGGCAACGAGTTCCTCACGCCCAGGCCCGTCTCCGTCGCGGACGCTCTCGACGTGGCGCGGCGCGCGCCCGCCAACGATGCCACCATCGAGGGACTGTTGCTCGCGCGTGAAGCGGGCGTCCTCTGATACGGATTATTGTAACTGAGTACCGGTGGTTCGCCGACCTCTCTTGGCGAACCACCGGTACTGACTACAATAATCATGAGGGCGCGCCGTCCGTCGACTCCGCCGGTGGGAAACGGTTATATAACGCAGTACGCAAGCCACGACAGAGGATTTCCACTATGGGACAGACACTCACGGAGAAGATCATCGCGGACCATCTCGTCGACGGTGAAATCGAAACGGGCGCGGAGGTCGGCATCGATGTCGATCAGGTCATCGCCCACGACCTGACGGGGACGATGGCGTGGCTACAGTTCGAGGCGCTCGGCCTCGACGAGGTACAGGTCGAGGTCGCCGGCCAGCACTGCGACCACCAGACCTACCAGCCGGATTATAAGGTGTCGGACGACCACCGCTTTCTGCGGTCGGCGGCGGGCAAATACGGGGCGTACTTCGCTCGGCCGGGGACCGGCATTCTCCACCAGGTCCACAAGGAGAACTTCACCGCGCCGGGCAAGACGCTCCTCGGTGCGGACTCACACACGCCGACGGCGGGCGGTCTGGGCTGTCTTGGCATCGGTACCGGCGGCCTCGACGTCGCCACCGCGATGGGCGGCGCGCCGTTCTATCTCGACGTGCCCGAAGTCGTCAACGTGCGACTGGAGGGCGAACTTTCGGAGTGGACGACCGCGAAAGACGTCATCCTCGAGATGCTGCGGCGGTTCTCGGTCAAGGCGGGCGTCGGCAAGGTGTTCGAATACACCGGGCCGGGCGTCGAGAGCCTCTCCGCCCCCGAACGCACCACTATCGCGAACATGGGGACGGAACTCGGCGCGACCACCTCCATCTTCCCCACCGACGAGCGCACGAAGGAGTTCTTCGAGCGCCTTGGCCGCCCGGGGGATTACGTCGAACTGCAGCCGGACGACGACGCCGAATACGACGACGAAATCGTCATCGACCTCTCCGAAATCGAACCGCTCATCGCGTGCCCGTCGATGCCCGACAACGTCGTCCCGGTCCGCGAGGTCGCGGGCACGAGCGTCGACCAGGTGCTCGTCGGCTCCTGTACCAACGGCGCCTACGAGGACATCCTCCCGGTCGCCAAGATGCTCGACGGGCGCGAGGTGGCCAAACACACCGAGACCATCATCGCCCCGGCGTCGAAGCAGGCCTCCGAGATGCTGGCCCGCGACGGTTACACGGCCGAGCTGATGGCCGCGGGCGTCAACGTCTCCGAGGCGACGTGTGGCGCCTGTATCGGCGCTGGCCACGTCCCCGCCAGCGACTCCGTGAGCGTCCGCACGTTCAACCGCAACTTCGAGGGGCGCTCCGGGATGGAGGAGGACGCGGTCTATCTCTGCTCGCCGGAAGTCGCCGCCGCCACCGCGCTCGCGGGCGAAATCGTCGACCCGCGGGATCTGCCCGACGACCTCGCAGACCTCGAAGCGCCCGGTTTCGAGATGCCCGAGCGATACATCGGCGCCAGCGAGTCCGACCTCATCATGCCCGACGAGGCCGTCGACGACGAACTCGTCAAGGGGCCGAACATCGACGAGGTGCCGCTCAAAGAGCCGATGGGCGCCGATCTCGACGGCCCCGCGCTGCTGAAGATGCCCGACAACATCACGACCGACCACATCATCCCGGCGACTCAGGAGGTGTCGGTCTACCGCTCGAACGTCCCCAAACTCTCGGAGTTTACGCTGAAACGTGTCGACGAGACGTTCGCCCAGCGGGCGATGGAGTCGGACGGCGGCTTCCTCGTCGCCGGCGAGAACTACGGCCAGGGCTCCTCGCGTGAACACGCCGCGCTCTGCCCGATGTATCTCGGTATCCACGGCGTTCTCGCGCAGTCGTTCGCCCGCATCCACAAGTCCAACCTCATCAACTTCGGGCTCCTGCCCCTGGTCATCGACGAGGAGACCTCCGACCGTATCGACCAGGGCGACGATGTCGAACTCGTCGAGGACGCGGCTGCGGCCGTCGCGGATGGCAAAGAAACGCTCACCATCCGCGTCAACGACGACTGGGAGGCGACGGTTCGTCTCGAGGCCAACGAGCGCCAGCGGGAACTGCTCACCAGCGGCGGGAAACTCCCGCACACGCGCGAGCAGTTCGCCCAGGCGACCGAAGAGGCCTGACCCGGCCTACGCCAGCAGGTCGTCGTCGCAGTCGGCACAGACGTCGAGGTCGTTGACCGACCGGGTGGCGGGGTTTTCGCCGCAGAGTTCACACCGGTCGTCCGTTTCGACCGCGTGTTCGACGGGGTCGCTCTCGGCGCCTCTGCCTGTTGCGCCCTCCGCCACCTGCTCGTGTGGGAGCGACGGCCCACGGATCCGGGTGGCGTAGATGACGAGGCCGAGGAGCGCGAGCGATCCGACGAGAAAGCCCAGTTCGAAGGCCATCGGTCGTCATACGCGCTCGATGCCTGTTAGCGTTTCCCACGCTACGCCCCCGGAAGGCCCCATCCGATCCGGTCCCAGAGCCGTTCGTAGGCGTAGTACGTGCCCGTCTTGGCGACGTTGGCGACGAGGCCGATGCTCGCGGCCTCGCCCACGTCGCCGACGACGAACCACGCCACGACGACGGTGACGACCACCATCAGCACGCGGTAACAGAGCGTCTTCACGAGGGCGCGGGAGCGCGCCTGGCGTGGCCGGCCGACGCTCGGACACATGGTCGGCGAGACGACCGCCAGTCACGTAAATGTAACTGCAAACAGTATCGACAGACAGTGTTTGTAACCCAAATAGGTTATTCCGTACCCGAAACAGCGGCGGCCCGACGGATCGTTACTCTTCGAGGTCGGGGCGGGACAGCTCGGTGTACTTGGCGGTGATGAACTCCAGCAGCACCGGCGTTCCTTCCTTGGTCTTCTCGACGGCGCGTTCGATGGCAGGCCCGACTTCCTCGGGGTCCTCGACGCGTTCGCCGTAGCCGCCCATCGACTCGGCGAAGTCGGCGTAGTGACCCGAGAACGGCGTGTCGTAGCTCGCCATCTCGAAGTTGTTCAGCACGATTTCGAGGACGGGGATGTCCTCGCGGACGGCCGTCTCGAAGTCCATGCCGACCATGCCGATGGCGCCGTCGCCCATGACGTGGACGCAGGTCTTCTCGGGCTTGGAGAGTTTCGCGCCCATCATGAGACCGAGACCGTAGCCGAGCTGCGTCGTCTTGCCCCAGCCCAGATAGGAGAGCGGCTCGGTCACGTTGAAGAAGGGGGCCATGAAGTCACGCGCGTTGCCGGCGTCGGCCGTGGCGACGACTTCGTCCTTGTCGAGGGTCTGATCGAGTTCGTGGACGACCCGATAGGGGTTGATGGGCGTCTCGTCCGACGTGAGCACGTCGTCCCAGTCGTCGAGCCACTCCGCTTCGATCGCCGCGATTTCGGTGGTCACGTCGTCGTACCGGCCGAAGTCGCGGTCGTCGATGCGCCCCTCGATTTCGTCGATGAGGGCCTCGAGCGTGAGTTTGGCGTCGCCGATGACGGCGAGGTCGGACTTGTAATCCTTGTCGACGTCGCCGGGGTCGTTCGTCGAGTGGATGAGGGTGTTGTCCTCCGTCGGCGGCGTGATGCCGTACGCCGTCTTGGTGAAGCTACAGCCGATGCCGAACAGCACGTCCGCCTCGTGGATGAAGTGGTTGAGCTGTCGGGGTTCGCTCTTCGACCCGGCCCCGAGCGAGAGTGGGTGGTCCTCGGGGAACGCGCTCTTGCCGTTGAGCGTGGTGGCCACCGGCGCTTCCAGCAGTTCGGCGAGTTCCTTCAGCGGCTCCCACGCCTTCGCGTAGTGGACGCCCTGGCCGGCGTTGATGACGGGCAAGTCGGCGTCGAGCAGTGCGTCGGCGGCCGCTTCGACGGCTTCGGGATCCGGTGCCGTCCGCGTCGACGACGTGGTTTCGTAGTCGATATCGCCGACTTCCTGCTGGAACACGTCCTTCGGAATCTCGACGAGTCCGGGGCGCTGACGACCGTTGCGGGCGGACTGGAACGCCCGCCGGATCGTCTCCTCGACAGCGTCGGGGTCGGTCAGTTGTTCGGTCGTCTTCGTGACGTGCTGGTAGTTGATGAGCGAACTGAACTTGGGGTCGGTGTTCGTCTTCGCTCGGGAGTAGCCCGCCGGAAGCGCGACGATGGGCGCCGACTCGGCGTAGGCCTGGGCGATGCCGCCCACGGAGTTCTCGGTGCCGGGACCGTGCTGACAGGCGAAGGCCTCGACCTGATCGCCGGAGGTGATACGGGCGATGCCGTCGAGCATGTGGGCGCCGGTGCGCTCCTGCCGGACGACGATAGATCGAATGCCTGCATCTTCGGCTGCGTTTTCGTCAAACAGCGGATTGCTCGGGAATCCTATCAGGTGTTCTACACCTTCTTCGGCCAGGATTTCCGCGATGGCGTCTGTTACGTTCATCCTATCGACGTACATGCCCCCCCGGGGTTGTAAAGGTAAGGACAGACACCTAATGATCGCTCGTCATCTGTCGAAAAGTTGAATAACCAGAGACGGGTTTGCCGAGACATGCCCGAGAGACCAACGCTCGAACGACTCTGCGTCCACGAGTCGGTCGCCAACAAGATCCCGAAAGACGAGTTCGCCGACGCCTTCGCCGAACTCGACGTGCCGGTCGAGATCGTGGGCGACGACGAGGAGTTCGACGAGACGGACGCCGTTGCCTCGTTCCGCCCCCGTGACGCCTTCCTCGACGCCGGGTGGGTTCACTGCATCCGCGCCGGCTACGACGAGTTCGACACCGACGCCTACGAGGCGGCGGGCGTCCCCCTCACCAACAGCACGGGGATCCACGACACCACCGTCGGCGAAATCGCCGTCGGCTACATGGTGTCGCTCGCGCGGATGCTCCACATCTACCGCGACCACCAGAACGAGAACGACTGGTACGAACCGCCGTACGAACGCCCGTTCACCGTGGAGAACAAACGCCTCTGTGTCGTCGGCCTCGGCACCCTCGGCCAGGGCATCGCCCAGCGCGCCGACGCCCTCGGCATGGATGTCGTTGGCGTTCGCCGCTCCGACGAGCCCGTCGACGGCGTCTCCGAACTCTACCACCCCGACGACCTCCACGAGGCCATCGAAGACGCGCGCTTCGTCGCCATCGCCGTTCCCCACACCCCCGAGACCGAGGGGATGTTCTCCACCGAGGAGTTCGACCTGATGCGCGACGACGCCTACCTCATCAACGTCGCGCGCGGCCCCATCGCCGACGAGGACGCCCTCATCGACGCCCTCGACGCCGGCGACATCGCGGGCGCCGGCCTCGACGTGTTCGAGACCGAACCACTCCCGGAGGACAACCCGCTCTGGGACTTCGAGGAGGTCATCATCTCCCCGCATCGTGGCTCCGCGACCAACCGCTACCACCTCGACATCGCCGACCTGGTGAAAGAGATTTTCCACCAGTACCAGGGCGGCGAGGAACTCCGTAACCGCGTCGCGTGACGGCGTGACGGCGTGACGTAAGCCGATTCTACCCATCGTAGCTACTGACCGACGGCGGCCGATACACGGTTCCGACAGTCCGCTTCACTCGGTTTCGCAAGCTACTATACCCGGTGACCGCTACGTCGGCCGATGGCTGGCCGCCTCCGAGACGCCCTCGCCGGTGCTCTCGACCGCGCCGGCGTCATCGACCGACTGCGCTTCCACGAAACCCTCGACCTGGCGTGGCCCCGGATCGTTACCGGTCTCGCCATCATGTCCAAGAGCACGGTCGACCTGGCGATGGTTGGGTGGGACGTGGGCGCGGCGGCCGTCGCCGGCCTCGCCTTTGCCAACGCCTACTGGCAGGTCGGGAAGTATCTCGGTATCGGCCTCGCGGGCGGAACGGTCACCCTCGTCTCGCAGGCCTACGGCGCCGAGGCCTACGACCGGGCGAGCGCGATCGTCGCCGTCAGCCTCGTCGTCGCCCTCGCCATCGCCGCGCCCATCGTCGCCGTCTACGCCGCGTTCGCACCCACCCTCGTCGCCGTCCTCGGCTCCACGCCCGAACCCCTCGGCCACGCAGCGACGTATCTCGCCCTCGTCGCGCCGGCGCTCCTGTTCGAGTACCCCAACCTGATCGCCAGTCGCACCTACGCCGGCGTCGGCGACACCCTGACGCCGATGTGGATTCGCGCCGGCGGCGCCGCCCTCAACATCGTCCTTTCGGCGACGCTCATCTTCGGCTACGGTCTCGGTGTCGCGGGCGCCGCTCTCGGCACCACCCTCTCGACGGGCGTCGTCGCTCTCGTCTTCGTCTGGGGCCTCGCCGGCCGGTCGTACGCCGGCCGGGGCGCGTGCCCCGTCGCCGTGTCGCGGGCGACGACTCGGCTTGCCGACGTGCCGGCGCTTGCCCACCGACTGCTCGCCGTCTCCGCACCCCTGATGGCCCGCCGCACCGCCGAGATGCTCGTCGCCTTCCCGCTGGTCGCCATCGCGGCCACCTTCGGGCCAGCCGTGGTCGCCGCCTACGAGGTGGCTCGGCGCGTGCGGACGCTCCTCGACAGTTTCTCCTGGGGCTTCTCCATCGCCGCCAGCACGCTCGTCGGCCAATCGCTCGGCGCCGACGACGTGACCGCCGCCGAGGGCTACGCCCGCGCCATCATCCGCCTCTCGGCGACGGTGTACGTCGTCGCGGCCGCGGTCGTGCTCCTCCTCGCGCCCTGGATCGCAGGGCTGTTCGTCGCCGACCCGGCCGTCGTCTCGGTGGCGACGCCCTTCGTCGCTGCGGCCGCCGTGAGCGTCGTCTTCCTCGGCGTCGACGGCTCCGCGACGGGAACGCTCCGCGGCGCGGGCGACACCCGCTACCCCTTCGTCACGTCGCTGTTCGGCCGCTACGCCTGTGCGCTCCCCGTCGCGGTCCTCGGCCTCGTCACCGCGCTCGGTCCCGGCGTCCTGATGGCTGCGCTCGTCGTCGAGACGCTCGTCCCCGCCGGGTTGAACGTCGCCCGCGTCCGGTCGAACCGCTGGCAGGCCATCGGCCGCGCACACGTCGCCGCCGACTGATCAGGCTTCGTCGTACGCGGCGTCGAAGAAGGCCCGTTCCAGTTCGACCGTCCGCCGGAAGAGGGCGTCGAGGCGGCGCTGTCGGCGCGGCGAGACGACCGTCCCTTCCCGGTCGAGTTCGGCCCGAAGCCAGTCGACAAAGGAAACGAAATCGGGGTTGGCGTGGAGATCCACCCACTCCGCGAGATAGAACCGGTCGGGCAGAGGCTGTTCGACGGCCGTCGCCCACGTCTCGTACACCCACTCGGCGGGCACCAGGACGGCGAGCGTCTCGGCGTACCCGCCCTCGCGCCCGGCGCGTTCGAGCAGGTCGAGCAGCGCGCGCGTCGCGGGCGTCGTCCGCGGTGCCTCGTCCATCGAAACACCGAGAGCGTCGAACGAGCGCCCGAAGTAGTCGTTCTCCTCGTCGGTGAGCGTCCGCAAGAAGTCGGTGAGTCGAGCCTTCGCGGCCATCGACGGCGCCTCGCCGACGGCGTGGCCGAACGTCCCCACGAGCGTCTCGACGACGGCGTAGTCCTGGCGCAGATACCGCTCGAAAACGGCGTCGTCGACCGTTCCAGCCTCGAATTCGCGGACGAAGCGGTGCTCGACTGCCTCGCGCCAGTCCGGTTCGGACCGGTCACGAAGCCACTCGGTCAGTCGCGCCTCGTCGCGGCCGTCGGCGTACTGGTCGAACGTCGCCGGCGTCTCGGTGTTGGGCATACGGCCCGTTCGTCGGCCGATCAACATATGTGTTCGCCGTGACGGCGCCGACTCATACTGCCAGCTGTCCGTCGATACAGCCACTCGGCGTGGTGACTATCTTGGAACAGGTGCCGCCGCCGGTATCATACGCCTTCGCTGAGGGTGTCGACGTCGAGTCGGAGGAAGGCGGGGATCGTCGCCGCCACCACCGCCAGTTCGAGGCAGCCGACGAGGAGAAACGCCGTCGGATAGCCGTACGCATCGGCGGCGAACCCGCCGACGAGGATGCCGGCGAGAAAGCCCAGACTGCCGAAGATGTTGAACCCCGCCATCGCGACGCCCCGCTGTGACGGGTCTGCGAGGTCCGTCACGAGCGCCATCGTCGCCGGGACCATGAGCGCGCCGAGGACGCCGACGAGCACCATCGACGCCTGTGCGGCCCGGACCGTCGGCACGGCGCCGACGAGGATCACGGCACCGCCGTACAGCGTTGACCCCGCCACGATGGGGAGGGTCCGTCCGATCCGGTCAGAGACGACGCCGAAGGGGTACTGCAGGAGGGCGAAGGGAGCGAAAAACAGCGCCAGCGTCAGTCCGGTCGCGGCCGGACTCAACCCGAAGATCGTCCGGAAATACAGCGTGCCGACGAGAGAGAAGAATCCGGCAGTCAGGCGGTCGACGAAGCCGAACACGTACGGGAGGCCGAGTTCCGGCGTGCGACGGAGGCCGTCGAACGGCGACCGCGTTCGTTCCCGGACCTCGATTCCCTCGCCGACGACGAACGGGACGACGGCGGCGACGGCGACGAAGAGGCCGCTCGCCACGGCCAACGGAACCAATGCCCCGAGTTCGTAGAGGACGCCCCCGAGCGGCGCGCCCGTCGCCGTCCCGAGACCGATGGCGATGCCGGCGGCGCCCATGTTCCGCCCGTGTGAGCCCTCCAGGTCCATGAGCATCGTCATCGCGAGCGAGAACGCCCCGACCGTCGCCCCGCCCTGCAGGACGCGAAGCGCGAGGACGACCCCGAACGAGGGCTCTCCGAACGTCGGCAGGAGGGCGAGCGACGCGTAGCCCAGGCCGCCGAGGAGGGCGCCCGCCGCGACGAAGGGCACCCGCCGCCCGGCGGCGTCGCTCGCGGCCCCCCAGGGGATGGCGAAGGCGACGAACGCGGCGAACTCGGCCGTCAGAAACCACATGCTCCCGTCGAGTGCCGTGCCGGCACCGAGGGCGGCGACGAGCGTATCGATGCCGGGATAGAGGAGTACCTGCGCGAGCAAGACGACGTACACGACGGCCGCGAGCGCCACGCGGCTACGAGTTCTGGACACGACTCGATCCTGTTACGAGCGCAGGCTCCCACTCCTTACTGTCTTTCGGGGCACCGTCATCGAACTCCGGATGATCGAGACATCCGCACTCTCGGAGACCACTCGTGTCGTCCGTCACGGGCGGGAGACGGCACGCAGAACGTCTCGGCGGTTACTGCGTCGGTTCGACCGTTAGATCGCTGGCGATCCAGCCGTCCGTGTTACCGGATTCGATGAAGACCGTTCGACCGGGACAGCTCTCGCAGACCGACACCGTCGGCGTCTCGGGCGGCGACGGCTCCCCTTCGTCGTCCGCTTGTGACCGCGTTCCGGTTGGCATTGCAAGTGTTTAGGGGGACCTAAAATAAAAAGGATCCGGTTCCGATCATCCGTGCCGACCGCGACGCCTTTGTATCCGGCCGTGATTGGTCGGCGCATGTATCGAGACGTGTTGGGCTGGCTCGGCGCCCTCCTCGGCGTGACGATACTCGTACCGATCCTCCTCTATCTGATCACCGGCGCGGCCGTCGGCTTTCTCGTCTCCTGCGGTGGCGGTCCCGAGGCGACCATGGTCGTCGGTGCGTCGGGGTCGGAGAGTCTGGAACTCTCCTGTTCCGCCGTCCGGACGCTGGTGAAGACGGGCGTCGCCGTCGGTGGCAGCCTCGCCGCTACCGTCGGCGTTGCCCTCGTCGCCGTCGCTGACATTCTGCGCACCTCCTACCGCTAACGTCTCCTCACTCCAGCAGGACGTGATCGGAGTCACAGGCCGGACAGAGGCGAGAAATCTCGCCCGACCCCTCGGTGAAGCCGGAGTCACAGCGGATGCAGGTCCGTTCGCGGCGGCGGCCCACGACGGTCCCGTCGGCGGTGGCGTCGTGGGCGTCCGGTGTGCGCCGCCGGCACCGATCACAGATTCGGGTGAGTCGTCCCGCACGCTCGGTGAACTGGGTGTTGCATCTGACGCAGGTCCGCTCCCGCGAGGCGTCGATGGGGGTGGGCATCCGGCCGCGTTACTCGGCGTCCCCCGACTGTGGGTGGTGGGACTGTTCCGGCAGCGCGTCCGCGTCCGCCCGATACAGGCGAAGGATCTCTTCGAGGAGGATGGCGTGTCGGTCGCCCGCCGTGTACTGGTGGTCGATGAAATCCTCGGCGTCGGCGAACTTGCCTCGGAGGGCGAACTTCCGAACCAGCGCGACGGACTCCGGAAACGGCGGGTGCTCCGTCTCCTCGTCGGTACCAAGCCGCCGCTCGCCGTCCGGCATCACCTCCGCTTTGATCTGCTCGTAATCGATGGTTTCCGGGTCGTAGTCGTCGAGGACCTGATTCAGAACGTAGTCCGTAGAGAAGCGATAGAACTCGGATTTGCTCTCGAATCGGCCGTCATCGACGAGCGATTCGATCTCCCTCACGACCGATTCGGGAAAACGGACCGTACTCTTGACCATACGGATGGTAGTCCACGTGAAGGATATTATACTTTTGTCAGACGATATATCCGTTCCTCACCTGGCTGTATATTAGCTGCGCCCGGTCGAATCTCTCCCGCGATCCCGCTCAGAGCAGGATGCCGCCGAGAACGAGCAGGCCGATGGCGGCGACGCTCGCGGCCTGGAAAAACGGCGTCGCGTTCCGCGCCGGCCCCCGCACCTGCCGATTGTTGAGGCCGTCGGCGAGCCGTCCCGACCCGACTTCGACCAGTCCGGTCAGCGCGAGCCACAGCAGCACCATCCCGATGACGAGATGGCCACGGCTCGACCCCACGAGCGTCTCGGACGTGTATCGCGCCGCCGCGAGGTGGCCACCGGTGAGAAACAGCACCAGCGACGCGATCCGCGAGCCGAGTCGGAACCGGCCGATCAGGTCGGTGAGAGGTCCGGCGTCGAACCCCCCGTCTCGCGCGGTCGGCAACACCCCGAATGCGACGAAGATGACGCTTCCGGCCCACAACCCCGCGAACAGCAGATGGATCGCGTTGACTGCCGTGTCGATGGTCGCCATGCTTCCCGCTGGGTCTCCGCCGACTTCAATCCGCGGGACAGCGGGGAACCGAAACCGATTAAACTCCCGCACTCCCAGTTCGAACTGAGCCGAGGTAGCCTAGCCCGGCCAAGGCGGTTGCTTCGAGAGCAACTGTCCGTCAGGACACATGAGTTCAAATCTCATCCTCGGCGCTCATCCTTCGAACGTCCACTCGGGAGTTACGTCCGGCGACTCGACGAGCGTCCGGTAGACCACGCAGTAGCGCTCGGTCGCGTCCCGGATCGACGCCGCCGTCTCGGGGTCCAGATCCCCCGAAAGCGTCACGTCGAGGCGGATGTCCTGAAAGCCGACGGGCACGTCTGCGACGCCCATCGTCCCCCGGAGGTCCAGGTCGCCCTCGACGGCGACCGACACCGCGGCGTCGACGCCGAAGTTCTCGATGACTGCCTGCGCGGTCAGTTGTGCACACGCCGCCAGCGCCCCCAACAGCAGGTCGCCCGAACAGGCCGCAGTCCCCGACCCGCCGGCCCCCTCGTGGAGTTCGGCTTCGTACATCGCTTCGCCGACCTCGACGCTACAGGCCGTCGCGTCCGCGGCTTCGGCGCCCGTCGCCGTCAAGGTGATCTGTGCCGCCTCGGGATCGGCCTCGTACGTCTCTTTCAGCGGCGCCTGTGTCTCGCGGAGGTCACTGTCTGTCATGCGCTCCCATACGTCGTGGGCCGCAAAAGCGTTCGGGGGGCTCCCGAAAGCAAAAATAGTCAGCGGACCTACGTCCTGTCGTGCTCCTGGTGCTCTGTGTCGACCTCGACGACGACCTCGGCCGTAAGACCGGTCTCGAGACGCCGGTCGTCGGCCGCGACGCCGTGAGGGACGCCGCCGTCGCCCTCGCGACGGCCGATCCCGAGGACTCCGACGTGAACGTCATGTTCCAGGGGTTGCACGTCCTCGACGACCTCCGCGAATCCGACTCCGAGGAGGTGGAGGTGGCCGCCGTCACCGGACTCCAGGGGAGCGAGGTGCGGGCCACCCGCGCTGTCGGCGACGAAATCGATACGGTGCTCGCGGGCCTCTCGACCGGCGAACCCGTGCGCGCCGTCGTCATCACCGACGGCGCACAGGACGAATCCGTCTTGCCCGTCATCCGGTCGCGAGTCCCCATCGACAGCGTCCGTCGCGTGGTCGTTCGGCAGGCCCAGAACCTGGAATCCATGTACTACACCATGAAGCAGGTGCTGGCCGACCCGGAGACGCGGGGGACGATTCTCGTCCCGCTCGGCATCCTCCTGTTGATCTACCCTTTCGTCACCATCGCGACGTTCTTCGACGTGCCCGGCGCGGCCGTCCTCGGCCTCATCTCCGCGCTCCTCGGGCTCTACACCCTCTTCCGAGGGCTCGGCCTCGAGTCGACCGTCGACGAGGTAGCCGACCGCGTTCGGAACCTGCTCTACGCCGGCCGCGTGACGATCATCACCTACGTCGTCGCGGCGGCGCTGTTGATCGTCGGCGGCGCGGAAGGCGTCAGTACGCTCGAAACCGTCGAGGCGAGCGTCGATGGCTCTCCCTCGGCGGTGACGATGATCGCTGCCCTCGTCAACGGTGCGATCCGGTGGTTCGCGGCGGCGGGCATCACCAGTAGCCTGGGCCAGGTGACCGACGAGTATCTCGCCGACCGGTTCAAATGGCGGTATCTGAACGCCCCGTTTTACGTCATCGCCATCGCGGTCGTGCTCCACGCCGTCTCGGGATTCCTCCTGCCGCCCGTGCCGGCCGTGACGGCGTTCACCCTCACTGAACTCGCGGTGGCGCTCACCGCCGGGACGCTGCTGGGCGTCCTCAGCACGCTCACCTTCGCCGTCGCGGAGTCGCGGTATCCGACGGGCGTCGACCCGACCTAGCGCTCGCGGACGACGACGAACTCCGCGAGGTCTTCGAGATACTCCATCGCGTCGACGTCACCGGTTTCGGCGGCCGACAGCGCGGAGAGCGCCCGCTCCGATTCGCGTCGCGCGCGCTCGTTCGCCGCCTCGGGTGAGAGATCCGTCACCTGCACCACCGACGGGCGGTCCATCTCGGCGTCCTGCCCCGTCGGCTTGCCGAGATCCGCCGCCTCAGCCGTCGCATCGAGCACGTCGTCCCGGATCTGGAAGGCGACGCCGACCCGTTCCGCGTAGTCGCCGAGCGATTCGACGGTGAACGCGTCGGCGCCGCCCGCGACCGCGCCGAGTTCCGCCGCCGCTCGGAAGAGCACGCCCGTCTTCCGGCGGGCGAGTTCCATGTACTCCGCCTCCGACGTCGGCTGGGAGACGAGTTCCGTCGCCTCACCCTCGCCGAGTTCGACCATCGCTTCGGCGACGATTCGCATCGCGCGCTCGTTGCCGGAAAAGAGGGCGAACGCCTCGCCGAGGAGACCGTCACTGGCGACGATGGCTGGGCCGTAGCCGAACGCCGCCCACGCGCTCGGGGTGCCGCGGCGCACGTCGGATCGGTCGATGATGTCGTCGATCACCAGCGACGCGTTGTGAACGAGTTCGACGCCGACCGCGAAATCGACGGCGTCGGCCGGGTCGCCGCCGACGGCCTCGCAGGTCAACACCGTCACCGCCGGCCTGACCCGCTTGCCGCCCGCGAGCGCGACGTGTTCGAGTTCCGCCTGCAGCTCCGGCGGTTCGACCGCCTCGATGATCGACTCCAGCCGGTCGTTCACGAGGCCGACCCGACGGTCCAGATACTCCATCGGCCGGTGGAAGGGACGGGCGAGGCAAGTACGTGACGCTATCTGCCGGATCTACGACTCGTCCTCCTCGGCCAGGGAGATGAGGTTCTCCCGCCCGAGGCGGAGCTTTTCGATCCGGTCCTCGTCGGCCATCGTCGAGAGCAACTGGGACACTTTGGCGTCGGACCACCCGGTCTCGCGAACGATCTGTCCCTGCTTCATCCGCCCGCCGTTCCGTTCGAGGAGGTGTTCGACCCGCTCCTCGTCCGAGAGTAACGACGGATCGACCGCGGATTCGGTCTCTTCCGCCTCTCCGGACGCTTCTTCGGCCACGTCTCCGGTCGCTTCCTCCGTCGCCTCGGCCGCTGCGCCGCCCTCGGTCTCTCGGGGTTCGTCCGTCGTGGGCGATGGGACCACCTCGGTATCGACACCCCGTCGGCGGGCGTAGATGGCGGCGGCGACGAGCCCGAGACCGACCAGGAGCGCGCCGCCGATCAACGACCACGGCGGCTCCTGTTCGGTCGCCGTCTGCTGGTACGAGACCGAGAGCGGCTCCTCGAACGTGTGGGGGCCGTCGATGACGACCGAGCCGTTATCGAGGCCGAACCGTGTATCCGTCACCTGGTACTCGTCGGGCGTCTCGATGATCAGCCGCTGTGACGGACCGATCGAAGAGAGCCAGGTCCGGTTGCCGGGCATCAACACCGAGTCCTGCACCTCGAAGCCGTTCTCGGTGTCCGTCACGAAGTTCGTCCACGTGAACGAGAGGCTGATCACGCCCGTGCCGTTCCGGACGGTCGCGTTGCGGTCGGTGTTCCGTATCGACATCTCGCGGGCCGTCGACTCGCTCGCTTCGGCCGCCAGCGCTCGGAAGAAGTCGGCGTCGAGGCCGACATCAGTGTCCCCGTCCTCGAACGACCGTCCGTAGCGATCGAACGCTTGGCGATCGGTCTCCGACGAGAGGTTGTATCTGATCGAGACGGTCCACCGGGCGTCGCCGCCGGGATCGGGAGCGATGTAGATTTCGGTGAGACGGGGCTCGTCGATGCTCGCGACGGGTCCATTCAGGGTGAGGCGGTCGGCGGTCGCGGACGGGTCGGTCTCGGGGCCGACGGCATCACTGCCGTCGACGGCCGCTACCGCGGGGACGATCCCGCTGATGAGGACCAGAAGGGCGAGGAGGGACGCGGCAATCCGCATTACTTCGTGGATCTCGATGAGACGGGAAAACGCTTTCCATCGGTACAGAGCCCCTGTCGGGCGGTGAGCGGGCGTCAGACGCAGCCGGAAGGCGGGGTTTTAGTACCAGGCGACTGTACCGTCGGCCGATGAGAGCCCTCCCCGTCATCGTTGCCACCCTCCTCCTTCTCTCGGCTGCGGTGGTCGGACCGGTCGGCGGACTCCCCGTCGACCGCGGTACGTCTCCTCAGGCCGTTACCGAGCCGAGCGACGCCGTCGCACAGACCGAGGGTAATCGGACACCGCTCCAACAGATCAACGTCCTCGGCGTCCCGTCGGAGTCGGTCGATCGGTCGTCGGTCGACGAACAGTACGTCGATCTCGGCTCCGGCGTCGGTCTCTCCGCCGACGCGACGACGGAGCGACTCCGGACGCTCGCGATGGTCGAACGCATCGAGGCGGCGAACACGACCGACATGCGCCGTGCCCGCCTCCAGACGGCGCTCCGTGATCTCGAAGCCGCGGTCGACGACCTCGACCAGCAACAGATCCGGGCTATCCGAGCGTACAATCGTGGTGAGCACACCGAGAAGGAGTTGCTCGTCTCGCTCGTCCGCATCCGGAACACCGCCGACGAACTCGGCGAACGCCGCAGTCGGCTCGAACAACTGGCCGCGGAGACGCCCCGTTTCGAGATCGACCGCGGTCGTCTGGCCTCGATCGGGAACCGACTCTCGGCGTTCACCGGGCCGGTCCGCGCCCACGCCGCGTCGGTACTCCGTGGCGAGGCCGGCCCTCACCGCTTCTATCTCGCGACCGGTCCACAGAGCGTCACGCTCACCACCATCGTCGACGACGCGTACCTTCGCGAGGCGTACCGCGGTGACCTCCGGAACGGCGCCGGCGACCCGATCGAACTCGAAACGGCGCTCGATATCGTCGCGACGAGCTACCCCGTGATCTGGAACACGACCCGCGAACAGACGCAGGTGTTCGGCGGCGGCGAGACGTATCCCGTCCGCATCGCCCACGGGCGCGGAGATCTGACCGCCTTCGTCGACAGTAACGCCCGCGTCGTCTACGCCGAACACCAGCGCCGGCCGCTCGATACGATGGTCGTCGACCGCCGAGTCGAGCGATCGAACGGTGACCTCCATCTCACTGTGAACCACACGTACCCCGGCGGCCCGGTTCAGGCGCAGGTCGACACCGATTCTCCGTCCGATGTATCCATCTCGATGACGGCGGGGCCGGGAGCGGCGACCCCGATCGGCACCACCGGCGACGACGGCACTCTCTGGACGCTCTCGCCCAACCGGCAGTATACGATCACGGCCGCTGATGGCGACCGGAACGTCAGCGCCGTCGTCCCCGTCGGTACACCCCCGCTGGTGGTGGCCCCGGAGCGGAACGCCTCTGACTCGACACCAACGCCGACGCCCGAGGGCTGATCGAACCGACGTTTATCAGGCATGACGCGCCACCGACCCCATGGTCGACCGCGCTGCCATCGCTGGTTCGACCGCGATGGGGCTGTCCATCGTCGTCGCACTCGGCCTCGCCGTCGCGACGGTCACGCTCGGCGTCCTCCCCACGGCGCCCGGGCTCACCGCTGCGACGCTCGCCGTCGACGGGGATCGAATCGTGCTCACCCACCGCGCCGGCGATGCGGTCGGCGTGCGCCGGCTCGACGTGGTCGTTCGTGTCGGGGGTGAGTCACTCGCCCACCAGCCGCCGGTACCGTTTTTCTCCGCTCGCGGGTTCCGTCCCGGACCGACCGGCCCGTTCAACGCCGCCGCGGACCCGATCTGGGATCCCGGCGAGCGGGCCTCGATTCGGGTCGCGTCGACCAACCGGCCGTCGCTCCGGGCCGGCGCGAACGTCACCGTCGAACTCCGGTACGATGGCCGGCGGCTCCTGGTGCTTTCGGCGACCGCCTGAACGGTGTCCGGCGAGCCGTAACTCCCGACAGACCCGGTTACTCCGGCACGCGAGCCAGCGATGTGATGGCGATTTCGGGGTTGTACGACGGCCCCATCGTCACGTGGTTCACGTCCTCGAATCCAGCCTCGCTGAACATCCGGTCCGCCTCCTCGGCGTCGTAAAAGAGCATGATGGCGTCGGCGATTCGCTGGAAGACGGAACTGCTCGGATAGTTGGGGCCGACAACGAGTACGCTGCCACCGGGCTTGACGACGCGCCGGAGTTCGGTGAGGGCGTCCACGGGGTTGGGCCAGTACTCGATCGATCCCGACGACCAGACGGCGTCGAAACTGTTCTCGGCGAACGGGAGGCGTTCGGCGTCGCTGCGGTAGAAGTTCACGCGACCGGTCCGACCGAACTTCTCGAACGCCTTTGCCATCTGGTGGGCGCTCTGGTCGAGACCATGCACGTCGTCGGTGTACTGCAGGAGGCCTTCGGTCCCGAATCCGGTCCCGCAGCCGACATCGAGAACCCGGTCGCCGGCGTCGAGATCGAGAAGTTCGAGCGCTTCCGCGCGCATCTCCTCGTTCCAGATGAACGGGTTGATCCGGTCGTACACCGTCGAGAGGTACTTGTAAAACAGCCGCGCCCGCGACTTGTCTTCGAGGAGACCCATTTAAACCCCGATTGGGGAGCGACCGGCATAACGATGGGGATTCGTGGCCGACCGCTACCGCACCGCGTCGAGTGACACCGCTGTCGGCCGGTCTACGGTCAACCATTCCGTGGTACAGCGCTCTGTCTCCGGGGTGAACACCGTCAGCGTCGACGGGTTCGACGGCTCGTCGTACCGGTACGCCAGCTCGAACTGCGCGGTGGACGACACCGCCGGCTGTGGCGTCTCCGCTGGCTCGCTCATCGCGTCCCCGAACAGCGGACGCAGTGGGTCCCGTCGGCACCGATGCCGTCTCGCGGTACGCGCTCTCCACACCCGGGACACCGGATGCGGCCGCGAACGTACTCCGTGTGGGATTCGATGGTCGAACGTTGGGATGATTTGCTCATACAAGACCATACGTGTGATAATTTAAAAATATTCTGGTCAACTAATGTCATCTCACCCGAATAATATCTTATATCTTACTCCTATTCCTGAAATATCTCACGATCGTAAACAAACACCGTCAGCGAAGCTGGCGCTGGTGGCGATGACGACGAAAGGTGACTGGCGGTCTGCGGGCGGTGCGGCAGCGATGACGCCCGATCAGGCGCTCGCTTTCTCGATGGCGGCTTCGAGGTCCGGCCGCTGGGTGACACCGACGAACCGGTCGACGATGCCGTTGTCGTTCTCGACGACGACCGTCGGCAGGGACTGTACCTGGTACTCGTTGGCGGTGTCCTGGTCCTCGTCGACGTCGATCTTCTCGAACTCGACGCTCCCGTAGTCGGCTTCCAGCTCCTCGAGGATCGGGTCCTGTGCGTCGCACGGTCCACACCAGTCGGCGTAGAAATCGAGCAATCGAACGGTCATTATCCGTCTCCCGCATACCGGAGCGGGGCGCATAAGCGTTTGCCAACCGGCGACGCCAAACCGGGGAGCGAAACGTTTAGGCGGCCCAAGCGCCCAGCCTTCGGGTATGAGTGGAAGTCAGGGCGGCGGCGGACTGATGTCGAGTGCGGGTCTCGTCCGCTATTTCGACGCGGAAGACCGCAACGCCATCCGGATCGATCCCCGAACTATCGTCGCGTTCGGCGTGCTCTTCGGCGTGTTGGTGCAGGTGCTGAACGTCGTCTCGCTGTGACGGGCACGGGCCACCGCATCGGCGTCGTCGCCGTGCAGGGCAACGTCCGCGAACACGTCGCGGCCATCGAACGAGCCGCGCCCGACGGCGTCACCGTCGTCGAAATCCGCGAGTCGGGAGTCGTCCCCGACTGCGACGCGCTCGTTCTCCCCGGCGGCGAGTCGACGACCATCTCCCGCCTGCTCCGAACCGAAGGGATCGACGCGGAGATCGTCGCCCACGCCGACGCCGGCAAACCGATTCTCGCGACGTGTGCCGGCCTCATCGTCGCCTCGCGGGACGCCCGCGACGACCGCGTCGAGACGCTCGATCTGGTCGACGCCGTGGTCGACCGCAACGCCTTCGGCCGGCAGGTCGACAGTTTCGAGGCGCCCCTCGACGTGGCCGGTCTGGACGACCCGTTTCATGCCGTCTTCATCCGCGCCCCCGCCGTCGATGAAGTCGCCCCCGATGTCGACGTGGTAGCGACGTGGGAGGACCGCCCCGTGGCCGTGCGTGACGGCTCCATCACCGCCACCTCGTTCCACCCCGAACTCACGGACGACGCGCGTATTCATCGCCTCGCGCTGTTCGATCGACTCCCCGCGACGGCGTAGCGACAGGCCCTTGCCCCCGCCGTCCCTTTCCCGTCCCATGCAGCAGATTCGACACCCGGCGGTGGTCGACGCGTGACAGACGCCGAGACGGACGCCGTTCTCGATGCCCTCTTCGCGACCATCGAGGACCGCCGCGACCGACTCCCGGAGGACTCCTACACGGCCGCCCTGTTCACCCACGAGAAAGGCGAGAACGCCGTGCTGGAGAAGATCGGCGAGGAATCGACCGAGGCGATCCTCGCGGCCAAAGACGACGCGAGCGAAGAACTGATCGCCGAGTCGGCCGATCTCGTCTACCACCTGCTCGTCCTGCTGGCGATGCACGACCTGACGGTCGACGACCTGCGGGACGAACTCGAAGGGCGCTTCTAGTCGAACCGGACGCCCAGGTCGTGCATCCCCTCGTTGTGCATCGCGACGTTGATAAGCAGCGGCGTCAGCGCCTCGATTTCGGGGGCGTTTGCGAGGCCGCCGGCGTCGAGCGGTCGGAGGCCGTCGATACCGTCCGCCAGGAGCCGGACCGTCTCCTTCGCGTCCGGATCGTCGGCGACGAGCAGCGTGTCGATGCCGAGGTCCGCGTCCAGATCGGCCAGCCGACCGGCCGCGAGGTTGTGGAACGCCCCCACGACGGACACGTCCGCGGGTGCGGCGTCGACGGCCAGTTCCGTCACGCTCCCGGCGCTGGGGCGGTGGTAGTGGAAGCCGTCGTCGTCGCGTTGCATCCCCGTCGCGGGCGTGACGAGGATGTCCTCGTCGTCGAGGTTGTCGGCCACCGCCTCGACCGTGTCGCTGACGTGGTAGGCGGGCACCGCGAGAACGATCACCTGCGCCCGATCGGCCGCCATCGCGTTGTCGAACCCGTTGATCTTCCGGTCGACGCCGCGACTCGACAGCTCCGTCTCGTACTCCTCGGCCTTGGCTCGGGCGCGGTCCGGATCGCGAGAGCCGATGACGACCTCGTGGTCCGTGTGGAAGGCCCACCGGAGGGCGAGGCCCTCGCCGATCTCCCCGGTCCCGCCGAGTAATGCGATTCGCATGGTCGGACTGCGAACGCCCGAGAGGTAAGCCTTGCGCGACCGCTACTCGGTCTCGCTTCGGGCGATCCAGTACGCGAGGATCAGGGCGACGACGACGCCGGGCACGAGTCGGAACACCTGCGTGACCGGGTCCGGCGGGGCGCGGACCGCGGTGACGACCACGACGACCGCCACCAGCACGCTGGCGACGACGGCGAACCGGCGCCAGCGCGGCGGGGCATCGGCACCGGCGCTCACGGTTGCTCCAGCAGGTCGGGCAGGGCGTTCACGTCGTCGACGACGGCCGCCGCGCCGGCCCCGCGGAAGGCCCGTCGCCCCGATTCCCCCGTCAGGCCGCCGGTGAGCACGCCCACGCCGCGATAAGTTCGGTCCGGATCCGCGTTGGCGGCGTTGGTCGCCGTCCGCACGTCGTCGAGGGTGTCGCCCGCGAAGACCACCCGGGTCGCGTCCAGACGCTCGGCCAGCGTCACCAGCGCCCGCGGATGGGGTTTGCCCTCCTCCCAGTCGTCCATCGTGAACCGGTGGGCGTCGGGGACGGTCAGACCGACCCGCGAGAGCGCGATGTCCGCCTCGGTGGCCGGCCGCCCCGTCAACACGCCGACCGCGAACCGCTCGGTGAGGGCGTCGAGCGTCGCCGGATCGATGAGGACCGGTTCGTCGTGGATATACCCCGGCGACTCCAGCGGCGGCTCTCCACCCTCCAGCTCCCGATACAGATCCGTCCCGAGGTAGAGCGCCTGAAACACGTCTCGCAGCCGTTCGGGGTCCCAGCGGTCGAACACGGCGTCGTCGTCGACGGGCGCCTCGCGCACGACGGCTTCGGCGGCGTCGAGGCCGCCGCCCGCCTCGGCGATGGCGTCAGTCAGGGTCGCCACGTCGGCGTCGTAGCCGGCGTCGCGGGCGAGGACGTACAGCGCTGCGGCGTACGTGAGTTCCCAGTCGTTGTTGAAGCCGCCGGCGTCCTTGAACGCCTGCACCGCGTCGTCGTCGACCGTCCGCCCGTACACTCGGCCGATGGACTCGACGATGGCTCGGCGGTAGGAGTCCGCCACGTCCACTAACACGCCGTCGATGTCGAGAACGACCGCGTCCGCCTCCATACCACGGTGGCCGCGTCGCCGGGCCAAGTGCCTTTCTATAGCTCCTCGATCAGGTGGACGGTGTAGCCGTCGGGGTCGGTGAGCGCCGCGAGGCGGCGGTTCACTCGTTCCAGCGTCGCGGGTTCGCGCTCGACGGTGACGCCGTACTCCGACACGGCCGTCTCGACGGTGGCGTCCACGTCGTCGGCCGCGATGGCGATGTGGTCGATGCCCGCCGGGTCGGGCACCGCGTCGACGACGCGGAACTGGAGTTCGCCGGGGCCGGCGCCTGTCACGTAGTAGTTCCGGACGCCGTGCTGTTCGTACTCGCGGGAGCGTTCGAGGCCGAGGAGGTCCTCGTAGAACTCGCGGGTCGCGTCGAGGTCAGTCACTTCGATGGCCGTGTGGAGAACGTCCATGCTCCGAGTTGTGCGCGGCCGGACTATAAAGGTCGGCGGCGCCGCTGCGGTAACGTTTAGATAAGCTAGGAGATCTGAAACCACCTCGAAAGCCCCGACTCGCTGGAGTCGGGGGCCTCGCTGCGCGCGCTCGCTTCGCTCGCGTGCTTACGTCGGCCACCTTCCTCCAGCGAGTCGCCCCTTTCAGTCCCGCCCGCATCGGCTGGCCAATCGGCCGCCGCTGGGCGGGACTGAAAGGGGCCGGCGTCTCGGCGAACCCGGACGACGCAAGCACCGCAACGCAGTGAGGAGCGCAGCGAGTCCCGGGAGCCGAGACGCCGGGGGCTTTCGAGGTGTATTCAATTCAATCGCCCTAATTTGAACCGTATCGTCGCTACTCCGCGTTCCGCGTGCTGATGTCCTCGGCGATCCGCCCGCCCGGATACCGGAGTACGCCGCTCTCGACTTCGTAGACGTAGCCGTGGACCGTCGCGTCGACGCGGGCGTGGTGGTGCCACGCCCCGGTTCGTGCTCGTGGCCGTGATCGTGTTCGCTGTCCGGCGTATGCGGCCGTAGGATGGGAGCTGTTTCGTCGTTGAGCCGTCGGCGACGCTCGCTGCCCGCTATCTGCGACGCGGGGCGAGATAGAGCGTCTCGCCGCCGACCGTCTCGCGCTCGACGGGCAGGACCGGCTCCTCGAAGCCGAGAGTGGTGAAGAGGAAGTCCGCGTCGGCGGCGTGAGCGACGTCGCGGGCCGGTCGCTGGAGTTCGGCCGGCAGGTTCAGGCCGTAGACGGCGTCCACGTCGTACGGCGCGCCGGGGTGGCCGCCGTCGAGGGCGTCGCGGCGGGCCACGATGTCGTCGCGAACGAACGTGACCGACTTGGGAACGGGAGCGTCGAACACGTCGGTCGCGGTCACCTCGCTCCCGGCGTCGACGAGGGCGGCCGCCACCTCCGGGCGGCGGCCGACACCCACCTCGAGGAGGCGGTCGTAGGCGGCGAGTCGGGCGGCGAGTTCGGTGCGCGTGGCCGTCACGTCGGGATATTTATAGCGGGGCCGTGCTTAACTTCTCGCATGCTCGTCGACATCGTGCCGATCGGGGACGTGCCGGCACAGGTGAAACGCGAGGCCTCTGCCGGGTTGCGGTCGGTTTATGACTGCGACGTGACGGTCCACGACACCCAGACCATCCCCAACGGCGCGTTCGACCGGAACCGGAACCAGTACCGCGCCGAGGAGTTCATCGAACTCGCCAGCCGGGTCGGTCGCGGAGAGAAAAACATCGGCATCACCTCCGAGGACCTCTACTATCGCCGCCGAAACTACGTGTTCGGCCTCGCGTATCTCAACGGTAACGGCTCCGTCGTCTCCACGCACCGCCTGCAGACCTCCTCCGACGGTGGCATCTCCTCGAAGCCCCAGAGCGAGGTGTTCGCCGACCGGGTTCGCAAGGAGATCATTCACGAGATCGGCCACACCGTCGGCCTCGAACACTGCGACAACGAGCGCTGCGTGATGAGTTTCTCCCCGACCGTCCGCGAAGTCGACAAGAAAGAACAGAACCTCTGTGGCTCCTGCGACCGGACGCTGTTTTAGGGCGCGTACGTGCCTTCGTACGCCGCCGTCTCGATCACGTGGTCGTCCATCTCGCGTTCGACGCGGTCGAGTCCCGCGCCCCGCGGCGCGTCGAGGTCATCGTCGAGCGCGAACAGGCGGAACCGGTAGGTGTGCTCCCGGTCCGGGGGGTTCGGGCCGCCGTAGCCCACCTCGCCGTAGTCGTTCTCACCCTCGACGGCGGTCGCCGTGTCGGTCGACCAGTCCTCCGGGATGCGCTTTCGCGACGGTTCGACGTTCCACACGAGCCAGTGCAGCCACACCTTGCCGGCGGGTTCGACTGCGTCGGGGTCGTCGACGACGAGCACCAGTGACTCGGCGTCGTCCGGGACGCCCGAAATCTCGAGCGGCGGGTTGACGTTGCGCTCGGTGTAGCCGTACGCCTCGGGGATCGGTGCGCCGTCCTGAAACGCGGGGCTCGACAGGTCCATAGTCGATGATCGGGCGCAGGCGAGTTGACGTTTGGGGCGGAATCCAACGGCAACGCTTAGGCGGCGGGGAGCCAAGCACACGGGCATGACCGACGCGAACGCTCTCGTCCAGCGGGTTCGGGACGGCGACCTCTCACTGCACGAACTCGAAGACCACGCCGACGCCGACACGGCCGCGACCGCTCGGCGACGGCTCGTCGAATCCGACGCCGACGCCGCCCTCGATGCCGTCGGCTCCTACGGTTTCCCGGCCGAGCGCGCCGACGCCAACATCGAGAACATGGTCGGTGCGGCCCAGATCCCGATGGGCGTCGCCGGTCCCGTCACCGTCCACGGCGGCGCCGTCGATGGGGAGCGCTACCTCCCGATGGCGACGACCGAGGGCGCGCTGCTCGCGAGCGTCAACCGTGGCTGTTCCGTGCTCGACGACGCTGGCGGGGCGACGGCCCGCGTCACCAAGTCGGGGATGACCCGCGCGCCCGTCTTCCGCGTCGGCGACGTTGCCGAGGCCGAGGCGCTCGTCGAGTGGGTGCGCGACAACGAAGCGTCGCTGCGGGCGGCCGCCGAGGACACCACGAGCCACGGCGAACTCGACGCCGTCGTGCCCTACGTCGTCGGCGACTCGGTCTTCCTCCGTTTCCGCTACGACACCAAGGACGCGATGGGGATGAACATGGCCACCATCGCCACCCGCGCGGCCGCCGAGGTGGTCGAAGCCGAGACGACGGCCGAACTGATCGCGCTCTCGGGCAACCTCTGTGCGGACAAGAAGCCCGCGGCGATCAACGCCGTCGAGGGTCGGGGCCGGAGCGTCAGCGCGGACGTGACCATCCCCCGTGATGTCGTCGAGGAGCGCCTGCATACGACCCCCGAGGCCGTCGCCGAGGTGAACACACGCAAGAATCTCGTCGGCAGCGCCAAGGCGGGCAGTCTCGGCTTCAACGCCCACGTCGCCAACGTCGTCGCCGCCGTCTTCCTCGCGACCGGGCAGGACGCCGCCCAGGTGGTCGAGGGATCGAACGCCATCACCACCGCTGAAGTGCGCGAGGACGGCCTCTACATGAGCGTCTCGCTCGCCTCCCTCGAAGTGGGTACCGTCGGCGGCGGGACGAAACTCCCGACCCAGAGCGAGGCTCTCTCCCTGATGGGCGTCGCCGGCGGCGGCGATCCGCCGGGATCGAACGCCGACGCCCTGGCCGAATGCATCGCCGTCGGCGCCCTCGCCGGCGAACTCTCCTTGCTCTCGGCGCTCGGCTCCCGGCATCTCTCCTCGGCCCACGAATCGCTCGGCCGGTAGCTACAGGAGTCGATAGGTGCCGCCGGCGTCGGTGGCCTCGCCCCGTCGCACCAGCCGAGCGAGCAGGTCCGCGGCGGCGTCGGCGGGGACGCCGTGATCGGTGGCGTAGTCGACGACGGCCGCCTCGTCTGGGGCGTCGAGCGCGCGGAGCGCCTCGCGGACGATTTCGGGGCGGCTCGATCCGCCGCTGTCGGTCGAGCACTCGCCCGCCGCCGCGGCGGCGTCCGCGTCGATCCCGGCGGCGTCGAGATACTCGTCGTCGTCGACGACCGGCTCGTCGGTGTCGGCTTCCATCTCGGCGACGGTGGGCGTCGATTCGAAGGCGTCCGTCGCGCCGGCACGCTCCGCGAGCATGGCGGCGCGCGCCTCGCGGGCCGTCTCTCGGTCGTCTGCGGTGAACTGGCGCTTCAGTCGCTCCGTCCGGTGTTGGGTTCCACACTGGGGACAGGTCGCCGTCTCGGCCGTCTCGGGATCCGTGAGCAGCCAGAGCGCATTACACCCGGTACAGCCGACCACCGCGTACATGGCCGGGCGTTGCGCGCTGTCGGTAATGAACCCGTCGGCTACTCGAGCGGCGTCGCGGCGGCGAGCGCTGCTTCGAACCGCCGGTCCGCCCAGTCGACGAGCGCCGACTGCTCGCCGTCGATCAGGGTGTGTGGCATCCCGTCGGGTTCCATCGACCCGACGAAGGCGTGTCCGTCGGCGAGACCGAACGGGATTCGGACGCCGTCGGAGTTGGCGTACACGTCGACGCTCGGCGCGTCGAGCAGCGTTTCGAACTGCTCGCAGTACGCTTCGGTGTACTGCTCCGGCGTTGGCCGACCGTCCGCCAGCACGAGCGTCACTGAGGGCGGAGAGCGTTCGGCCGTGGCCCGCTCGACGAACTGCGAGACGCTGTCGCGGAGGAGAAACGGGGCACACTCCCGGATCCGCGACGCGTCCGTTCGGAGTTCCAGCAGTCGATCAGTCGGCGCGGTCGGATCGCCGGTCGGATCGACCAGGTTCGACCCGTTCAGCTCTCCGATGCCGAGGTCGAACGCCGAGGCCGGCGTGCGTTCGAGAAAGGGGCGGAACCGCTCGGCGATGCGTTCGTTCTCCCGGCACCGCTCGTACGCCGACAGGATCGCCACCCCGAGCGACGTGAGTTCGTACGTGCCGTCGACCGACTGCACCCATCCACGGGACTCCATCGTCCCGAGCGTCCGCTTCAGGGTGCGGCGTGAGACGGACGCCCGATCCTCGAGCGCTCGGATCGACAGTCGGCCGTGGTCCCGGAGCGCGGTCAGCGTCGCCGGCCGGGTGGTCGATCCGACCAGATACTCGAGCGCGGTGTCCGACATCTCTCGAACGTGACTGGAACTGCCTGCCGTGTAAAACCAGCGCGTGGACCGAGCGTCAGCCCCCGTCGTGACCGTGTGGTCGCCCGTCCCGTCGGTGAGGTGTCCGGGGTCCGGACCGGATCTCTGATCGCCGCGACGCAGCCGCCACGACAAAGCGTATTTGTGCCTCGGCGACACGTTCGGTATCGTGGAGGACTCCGAGAGCCTGCGTCCGGACGACGCCTTCACGCTTCTGGCCGACCGGACGCGAATCAAGATCATCCGTGCGCTGGGCGACGCCTCGACGCCCGGCGTCGCGGAGACGCTCCCCTTCTCCGAGTTACGACGCCGGGCCGACATCTCGGGGAGCGGGCGGTTCAACTACCATCTGAAACGGCTGCTTGGACAGTTCGTCGAGGAGACGGAGGAGGGGTATCGGTTGAGCTATTCGGGCGTCCGGGCGTACCAGGCGATGCAAGCCGGCACGTTCACCGACTGCGTCCGGATCGACCCGTTCGAACTCGACGGCTCGTGTCACGTCTGCGGCGCGTCACAGGAGGCGGCCTACCACGACAGCCTCTTTCGGGTGCGCTGTTCGGCCGCGGAGTGTGACGCCGTGTTCTACCGCTACTTCTGCCCGCCGAGCAGCCTGAGCGACCGTCCGACTGCGGGCGTGCTCCGGGCTGCAAACCAGCGCATTCGGCGCGACATCGCGTCGATGGCGCGGCGAGTCTGTCCCTGGTGTTCCGGTAACCTGTCCGCGCGTGTCCTCCCGCCCGACGAGGAGATGCCCCAGCGGGACAACCCCGCCATCGAACACCGCGTGCTGCACGCCTGTGACACCTGTGACGGCTCGGTCTACACCCGCCTCGGCGACCTGTTCGTCTCCCACCCCGCCGTGGTCGCGTTCTTCTACGACCGCGGCGTCGATGTCACCCGTCGCCACATCTGGACGCTGCCGTTCGCCGCTTCCGACCGACGGACGACCGTCACCGACGCCGAGCCCTGGCGGGCTATCGTCCGGATCGACTGCGACGGCGACACGTTGACGCTCCGCGTCGACGACGAGCCTTCGGTGGTCGACGCCGAGACGGGTGGCTGAGGCCGCGTGGCATCATTCGGGCCGTCGTGCCCGTTCGTACCCGAATCCCACGGCAGTCGGACATGACTCCCCGCAGTCCATCTCAGTCGAGTCGGCAGACAGCCCCCTGGGTTAGCCCTTCCTCCTCGATGTGCGCCGCGAGACAGCCATAGTTGCAGAACTGCCCGGCGGGAACGCGCTCGCCGTCCGCCGTCGCTTCGACGTACACCGGGTCGTGGGCGGTCACGTCACAGCCACAGTACGTACAGGACGCCATGCGTGACGGACGGGCCGTCTCACGCCTAAGGGTTCGGCGTCTGACCGGACGCAACGCACATCCCCCGGCGGCTCTCTCCCCGCCTATGACCGTCGTTGCACTCCTCAGCGTCGCGCCCGTTCGCAAGGGAAGCCTGGCCGAAGATGTTGCCGACGCCGTCGCCGCCCTCGATGCCTTCGACGTGAGTTACGAAACCAACCCGATGGGCACCGTCATCGAAGCCGACGACATCGGGACGCTCTTCGACGCCGTCGAGGCGGCCCACCGCGCGGTGGACGCCGACCGCGTGAGTACGGCCCTGAAGATAGACGACAAACGCGCGAGCGACGCGCCCGCCGCCGAGAAAGTCGAGGGCGTCGAGGACGCGCTGGGGCGGCCGGCGCGCGGGTCGCCCGACGAGGACTGATCCTCTCAGTGCGCCAGGAAGCCGGCCTGTCCCGTGAACGCCAGATAGAGCGAGAACGCCGTCACAAGGATGGCGATGCCCATCTCGGCGTAGAGGATGACCTTCCCCCACCGGTACCAGTCGTCGTGGCCGGGGTCGTCGGGGGTGCCGGCCGTCGGCGTGCCGCCGCCCATCAGTCGTCACCTCCCGGTGCGGCGGTCGTCTCCCGTCCGAGCCACCGACGCGCGGAGCCGATGCCGTGTTCGCGCGGGTCGTCCTCGTGGCGCATCGCCCAGACGTAAAAGAGGATGATCGGGACGAAACAGCCCAGCGCGACGACCGCATATCCTGTGTGGATGTTGGGCACGTAGCCGTAGACGAGGGGGTAGACGATGCCACCGCTGGTGGAGACGCCGCCGATGAACCCCGAGGCGGTGCCCGGGCGGTCCTCGAAGAGAACGGGAACGATGGCGAAGACCCCGCCGGTGCCGAAACTCACCGTGACGCCGAAGACGGCGAGGACGACGACGGAGGCCGGCAGGATGCCGGCGAGGCCGACGAGCGTCAGCGCGATCATCGTGAGCGTGATGAGGATGAGCGCGGTCATCAGCCAGTGGACGCGCGGCGAGTAGTCCTGCGTCGTCGAGAGCAGGGGGTACGGCGTCCAGCCCTTGCGCTGCCAGAGGTCGGACATGTAGCCGGAGAAGGGACGGAAGAGCGAGGCGTTGAACGACTGGACGGCCGCGAACGTCCCCGCGGCGGTCTGGATGGCCGCGGTTCCGGTGAAGCCGAGGTCGGCAATCGCGCCGTCGAAGCCCTGCGCGTAGTAACTCGGCAGCCAGGAGTTCATCGCGATTTCGAGGCCGAAGGACATGGCGTACGCGAGCATGAGACCGATGGCAGCGTAGCGCGTCCAGACGAACAGCGTGTCGCCGAGCGAGGTGTTCTGCCTGGCCGTTTCGGCGGTTTCGAGATCTTTGGCTGGCTCGCCCCGCCACTGGTACACCGCGGCGATGACCAGCGCGACGATCCCGAGATGCAGGAAGGCGTCGGAGAAGTTCGTGCCGTAGATGCGGGGCAGGAGGAGCGCACCGACACCGGCGCCGACGTTGCCGGTGCCCGCGTACAGCCCCTCCGCGGTACCGATTTCGTGCTCGTCGAACCACTGCGCGACGTGCTGGATGCCGACGACGAAACTGATGCCCGCGCTCGCGACGACTAGGCGCTCGATGAACAGCACCTGGAAGTCGGAGAGAAAGCCGATGCCGGAGGCGTACGCCGAGGCGATGCTGACGAGGCCCGAGTACGTGAGGATGATGGTGAAGACGTTGTGGGCCCCGACGCGGTCGGCGGCCCACCCGGCGAGGACGCGTCCGGGTGGCGCGAGCCAGATGGCCGAACTCGCCAGCAACGCGAGCTGGCCCGTGGTGAGGCCGTAGAACTCGCCGATGCTCGGGCTGAACGCCGCCGTCGAGAACCAGAGAAGGAACGCCCAGAAGAAGGCGACCGTGGCGAGCACCAGTTGCTCGATTTTGTTCGTCATGGGTGCTGTGGCGGTCGTTCGCGCTCGAAGGCGGGAGTCTCCGCCGCCGCAGAGGGGGCGACGAGACGCACCGCACACTGCTTGAAGTTCGGCTCATCGGAGCGCGGGTCGGTCGCGGGATGGGTCAGGTCGTTCGTCGCGGGGTGGTGGATCGGCAGCCAGACCATCCCGGTTGGAATCGCGTCGTCCACGACGACGCGGGCGACGGCGCGGCCCCGCCGCGACTCGACGCAGGCGTGGAGTTCGTCGGCCTCGTTCGGCTCCACCGCCGAGCGATGTGCCTCGACCGTGGCAGGATGTATGCGTGCGACGAGCGTCCCTGGTTCCGCCGGCGAGGACCGAGAACGGACGCCCGTGTTGTAGCCGTCTGCCTCGCGGGCCGTCGTGAGCACCAGTGGATAGTCGTCGTCGGTGGCCTCCGGCAGGGGTCGTCCCGTCCCGCCGCTGAACCGCGCCCGCCCCGAAGGCGTCGGGAACGACCAGTCGCCGTCGGCTTCGTGATACCGATAGCCGGCGCTGGTGTCGGCGTCGGGCGCCGGCCACCGCACCGCGAGTTCCTCGTCGAGACGGTCGTGACTGATGCCCGAGCAGTCGGCGTCGGTGCCCGCCGTCAGCGACGCGAACTCGTCGAAGACGGCGGCGGGGTCGGCCGTCGGGTCGAACAGGCCGTCGACGAGGACGTTCCCCAGCGTCGTGATGATGCCGAGGTCGGTCCGGACGCCGCGGGGCAGGTCGCTCGCGGGCCGCACCCGCGAGACGGTGCGCTCCATGTTCATCGCGGTGCCGTTCGACTCGCCCCACGTCGCCGCCGGCAACACCACGTCGGCGTGTTCGACCGTCTCGGTCCGGAACGCGTCCTGCACGACGAGGAAGGCGTCGTCGAGGCGGTCGGCGATGTCGGTGGCGTCGGGCATCCCCGCGACGGGGTTGGTGGCGACGGCGTACACCGCCTCCACCGGGCCGTCGTCGATGGCGTCGACGATGCCGACGGGACCGGGGCCGGCGTCGTCGGGCAGGCGGTCGACGGGCACGTCCCAGGCGTCGGCGACGGTCGCCCGTTCGTCGGGGTCCTCGAAGTCGCGGTGGCCGGGCCAGGTTCCTTTCGAGGAACAGACCCGCGTCCCCATCGAGTTGGCCTGTCCCGTCAGCGAGAACGGGCCGCTGCCGGGGCCGAGATTGCCCGTGGCGAGACAGAGGTCGATGAGCGCGCCCGCGGTGTCGGTCCCTTGGACGCTCTGGTTGACGCCCATGCCCCAGTAGATGAGGGTGTCCGTCGACAGCGTCTCCGCGAGGCGCTCGACATCCGCCATCGAGACGCCCGCGCGTTCGGCCGCCGTCTCTGCGTCGGGCAGGCCCGCCACGAGGTCGTCGAATCCGGTCGTCGCCCGGTCGACGAACGCCTCGTCGACGCCGTCCGTCGCCACGACGTGGGCCAGCACCGCCCGAGCGAGGTCTAGGTCGCCGCCGGGGTCGACGGCGACGTGATGGTCGGCCGCCCGCGCGGTCTTGGTCTCGACCGGATCCACCACGATCAGGTCGCCGTCCTCGGCGCTGCTGGTGATCCACCGGCACATGACGGGATGGGCGACCGCCGGGTTGGCGCCCCAGACGACGTGGCCATCCGCCTCGGGGATGTCCTCGTAGGTGGGCGGTGGGGCGTCGCTCCCGAAGGCGTCGTAGTACGCCGTGACGGCGCTGGCCATGCAGAGCGTCGTGTTGGCGTCGTAATACCGAGTGCCGACGCCGCCGCGGGCCAACTTCCCGAGCGCGTACGCCGCCTCGTTGGTCTGCTGGCCGCTGCCGAGGACGGCCACGGCATCCGGGTCCGCGTCCATCGCCGCCCCGAGGCCGCGCTGGGCCTCGAACAGCGCCGTATCCCAGGTGGTCTTCTGCAGTTCGCCGTCACGCCGGACCATCGGCCGCGTGAGCCACTCGCCGTCGGGGTCGGCCGTCTCGCTGACGCCGCGCTGACACGCCATTCCGCGGTTGACGGGGTGGTTGGCGTTGCCACGCACGGTATCGATGCCGTAGCCGATGTCGACGCCGCGCTGGATCAGGCCACAGCCCACCGCACAGCGCATGCACGTCGTCGGAACCGGATCGGTCATCGCGTCACCTCGACTCGCGTCGGTGCGCCGTGCGCTCGGCGACAACTGACTGAACGTTCACTGAAATGGCGACCTATCGCAGTAATATTGGGTATCATGGTCGTATACTGGTGTTTCTCAGCCACAGGCTGAAGATGACTGGACACCACTAACGCAAAAATGTTGTGTGTTCGTTCGTATTCTATTCTGAGAGATTAGTGGAAATACGATGAATGAGATGGGATTTAGGGCCTCTCTCTTCTCCTATTGGGCGCATTTCCGACCGAATATGTGTAGGCATCCCCAGCGAACCCTCGGGCGGCGTGGTCGTCGACGCGTCTCGCTGCCGGTGGGCGGGTCGCGCCCGACCGGCAACCCATTTAACCGAAACCGCCTAACCCCCGTGCATGGAGAGTCTCAACCGGATGGCCGTCGAACTCGTCGACGAGGCGATCGACTTCGCGGGCGAACTCAACGTCGACGTGATCGAACTCGAGTCGGGCGCGACGGTCCTGGATTTCGGCGTTTCGGCGGCGGGGGGCATCGAGGCAGGATTACTACTCGCGGAGATCCAGACGGCGGGCCTGGCGACGATTCAGACCCGGATGGATCGGGTAGCGGGAACGCCCTTCCCGCACGTCGAACTCACGACGGACAAACCGGCGCTCTCCCTGCTCTGTTCGCAGAAGGCGGGCTGGGAGCTCGTCGCCGAGGGCGTCGACGGTCTCGGCTCCGGCCCCGCGCGGGCGCTCGTCGGTGAAGAACACGAGTTCGAGGTCGTCGGCTACTACGACGAGTTCGATCTCACGGTGCTGACCGTCGAAGCGGAGACGCTTCCCGGTGATCCTGCCGCCGAGCAGGTGGCCGACCGCGCCGGCGTCGCCCCCAGCGGCGTGTTCCTGCCCACCTACGCCACGGGATCGATGGCCGGAAGCGTCAGCGCCGCCGCCCGCGCCCCCGAACTCGCGCTCTTCCGCCTGTTCGAACTCGGCTACGATCCGACGGACGTGGTGTCGGCGGCCGGGAGCGCCCCCGTCGCGCCCGTGAGTCACGACGAGGGCGTGGCGATGGGCCGCACCAACGACGCGCTGGCTTACGGCGGCGAGGTCTACCTCCAGGTGCGCGAGGACTTCGACCGGTTCGACGAGGTTCCCTCGACCGCCGCCGCGGAGTACGACACGCCCTTCGAGCAGGTGTTCGAGGACGCCGACTGGGACTTCTACGAGGTGCCCGAGTCGGTGTTCGCGCCCGCGAAAGTGACCATCGATGTCATCGACGGCCCGACCTACGCGCTCGGGGAGACGAACCACGACCTGCTGGCCGAGTCGTTCGGGCTGTGAAGTTCAAACTCGTCCCGCCCGTGCCGGACGAGTTCGCCTTCGTCGAGCGCGCGCAGCGCGCCGTGCCGCTGGTTCCCGGGACCGAAGACGACTGCTGCGCCCGCCTCATGGACCGCCTCGATATTCCGAGTCGTGACGTGGCGCGGACGTGGCTCACCTTCCTCCGGGCGCTCGAACTCGCCGAGGAGACGCCCTCGGGGTTCCGACGGACGGACACCGAGGCGACGGGCAAGCAGTGCCGCGAGACGCTTCTCGATCGCGTGTTCGGCGCTGCGGCCGTCCGCGACGCCCTCCGCGACGCCGCCGATCCGCTGACCGTCGACGAAGCCTTCGCGGCCGTCCGCGAGACGGTCCCCGTCTGGGAGCGCCACAAGAACCCCTCACGGTGGGAGGGTATCTGGCACGAACGCGTCGGCCACCTGCTCGACTGGTTGGTCTTGCTCGATGTCGCCGAACGCGTCGACGCCGATCCGGCCCGGTACGCGCTCAGGTGAGACGCGTCGCCGACGGATCGACCCGAACCCGCGCCCGTTAACACGCCGCGACGACTATCCCCTCCGATGGCAGACGACTACGGCGGGCTGCTCGGCGCGTTTCCGTACGCCTTCCGCGCGAGCGACTCCTGGCTGTTCCGGTCGTACGTCCTCTGTGGCGGGCTGCTCGCGGTGGCGGTCGGGTTTCTCTTTCTCGCCGCCGTCGTGAGCGTCATCGCGGCGACGACGGGCGGTCGAGGCGGCAGCCTCACCCTCTCGCGGTCGTTTTTCGCCGTGGTCGGCCTCCTCGTCGTCGCGCCGCTGGTCGCGCCCGTCCTGTTCGTCGCGCGCCGTCACCGGCGCCGGGAGTCGCGGACCGACGGCCAGTACGACGCCGCGCTTGCGGCCGCGGGCTACCTGTTCGTCGCGTCCCTCTACGTCGGCCTCGTCGTCTCCGTGCCGCCCGCCCAGCAGACGACGCCCGTCGGCGTGCTCGCGCCCGTCGTCGCCACGCTCTACGCCCTGCCGCAGGTCGCCGGCGTCGGGCCGCCGCTGCTCGCCGCCGTCGTCGTCTACGCGGTCCACCGCTGGCTGGAACGGGGCGACGGATAACCCGCGTCACCGCCGCCCGCTGTCGATGTCCTTGTACCACTCGGTGAGCCGGGAGAGTCGGCTCCGCGTGATGTCGGCGGTCACCTCGTCGCGCAACTCGACCGCGCGACGGGCGTGGCGGTACAGCCGCTCCGGGTCGTGATCCCGCCCCTCGCGTCGCCGCTCCAGTTCCGCCGTCACCAGCCGTGTGGCCTCGTAGAACTCGTACACCGACTCGATTTCCTTCGACGTGAGTTTGCTCATCCGCGCGGGGTCCGCGTCGAGAACGTCCGGTGACAGGCTCACCAGGGCCTCCTCGACGTCGGTGACCGTACACTCCCCGCTGCCCTCGTCGAGGAGATCATCCAGCGTCTCGGCCACGTGGTCGACTTCGTGGATCAGCGATCGCCGGAATCGGTCGCGCTCGACCCGCCGCTGGTTCCAGTTGAGAAAGGCGGAGCTGAACATGGCGATTCCGGCCCCGATGAGCACGTTGATCGTCGCCGAGTCGAGCCCCGGAATCATATTGATGGGTTGTCAACTGTCCGCTTAAAACCACGCCCGGCACCGAACCGCTATACGCCTGGCGCGGCGACGTTCGAGGCGTGATAGCCGTCATCCGTCGCGCGCTCGCCGCGGTGCTTTCGGGCGTCGCCGCGTCGTTCGGTTTGCTCCATGCGTACGGCCTGCCGTTCGACTGGAACTGCGGCCCCTCGGCCCGGTGGTGGGAGTCGGTTCGGCGTCGCCTTTCCCGGATCGCCGGGAGGTTTGACGACCGGGCCGGTCCCCGTCCCGTCACCGACGCGGAGTTCGCGGGATCGACCGACCGCTCTCTCGCCGCGTTCGAGCGACGCCTCTGGCGTACGGGGTTCGTTCGCAACCCGCTCTCGCGGCTGAAGACCCGCGGCGGCCGTCCGGAAGCGGGGTCGTGGGCCTACCGCGACTCGCCGCTCGCGCGCCGACAGCTGCACCTCATGCTGTTCGCCCGCGACGACGGCGGCGTGGATGTCTACGCCCACGAGGAGCCGTCGAGCGTCAACCCCGCCCTCGCCGCGACGCATTTCGCGGGACGCGGACAGTCGGTGGCGGCGGGCGTCGAACGGGCTCGCGCCCGCTTTTCGCTGGATGCGGGCGACGCAGCCGTCGATCCCGTCGATGGTCCCTGGGACGCCCAACCGGATGTCGACGGCGTGCCCCGCCGGTGATCCTGACGACGAAACCCGGAAATCCCTCGATCGCCTACCCCCTCGTATGACCGACGAGAAGACGGGCACGTTTCTGGTGACGGCGGCCGACGACGACGACTCGGCCGTCCTCACCGACATCGACAGCGGGCAGGTACACACGCTCGCCGACAACGCGGCGGCGGTGACGGTCGGCGAGGCCATCGAGGGGACGCTGGAACCGGAGCCCCCGCTCGAGGTCGCGTGGCGGCTGAGCGACGTGACCGAGCGCTGGGCCATCAGCGTCGAGGAGAGCGACGAGTCGCCGACGACGCTCGCCAGGGAGTTGGCGGCCGACCAGAGCGTCGGCGAACTCACCCGTCGCGAACGGGCGGGCACCGGCGAGGTGCACGTGCTGACGGTACCCGAAGGGGAGACGGACGCCGCCGTCGCGGATGTCCTCGACGACACGGAGAGCGTCCGTTCGCGTGCGGCCCGCCTCGGCGTCGACCGGGTGGTCGTCCGCTCCGCGCCAGGCGTCGTGAGTGTCCGGTATCTGCCATCGTAGCCGCTGTCTCGGGCGTGTGTCGGCGCGGCCGCCCTGACCGGCCGCTCGGCGGACATACAAAGGCTTAGTAGGCATCGGGGTGGACCGGCGGGCATGGTAGCGTTCGAAGTGCCGGAGATTGACTACACCCGGTACACGAATCGCCAGCTTGCGGCCGTCCCGCTCGCGGTGCTCGCCGTTGCCCTCCTGATCATCGGCGGGTGGTACGTCGCGACCGGCGCACCGGTCGATCCCGGCGTCGATTTCACCGGCGGCGCGGAGATACGGGTCGCCATCGACGCACCGGATGGTGAAGCGCGCGACCGAATCCAGCAGACGTTCGATCCGGCGCCCGAATCCATTCGGAACGTCCCCTCGGACGATACGTACATCCTGACGTTCCAGACCGACGAGGCGGGGGTGTCAGCGCTCGAAGAGCAGGCCCGCTCCGCGGGCTTCGAGGTCCAGTCGAGCTACACCGTCTCCGCGAACTTCGGGTCGCGGACCCAGACGCTCGCGCTCTACGGCGTCGCCTTCGCCTTCTTCGGGATGAGCGCGCTCGTCTTCCTCATGTTCCGCACGTTCGTCCCCTCCATCGCCGTCGTCATCTCCGCGTTCTCGGACATCGTGGTACCCGTGGCGCTGATGAACCTGCTCGGCATCGAACTCACGCTCGGCACCGTCGCCGCGCTCCTGATGATCATCGGGTACAGCGTCGACTCCGACATCCTGCTCAACAACCATATCCTCAGGCGGTCGGGCGGGTTCTACGAGTCGACCCACCGCGCGATGCGGACCGGCGTGACGATGACGCTCACCTCACTCTCGGCGATGATCGTCATGACCATCGTGGCGACGCTGTTCGGCATCCAACTGCTCGCCGCCATCGGGACGGTCCTGACGTTCGGACTCGCGACTGACCTCATGAACACCTACATGCTCAATCTCAGTCTCCTCCGCTGGTACAAGTACGAGGGGGTGGCGAACTGATGGGCGCCTTCCGTGACAACTGGCGAGTCATCCTGCTGGTCGTCGTCCTCTGTGCTAGCCTCTTCGCGCTGTTCTCGCCCACGATGGGCGACAGCGGGGCGTCGACTCCAGGGCTCGACAGTAGCGGCGTGACGAACCTCCAGTACGGACTCCAGCTTTCGGGCGGAACCCGGATCCGGGCGCCGCTCGTCGGCGTCACCGCCGAAGGCGTCGAGTTCGCGGGGACGGAGCCGCCACAGATCGAGCGCGATGTCGCTTCGGAACTGGACAACGTGTCCGTCGCCGATGTCATCGTCCGGCCCTCGGAAGAGGGGTCCGGCACGGTCGAAGTGACCACCGACGGTGTCTCGCCCGAACAGCTCGGGACCGCGCTCGACGGCGCCGGCTACACCTACGGCGAGACGCGGGACGGCGTCACCGAGGAGACGCGCACCCAGACCGTCGAAATCCTCTCGAACAAGATCAACGAAGCGGGCCTCTCGGGCGGGACGGTACAGCAGATCCAGACCCCGACGGGTGAGAACTACATCCTCGTCGAGGTGCCCGACGAGAACCGCCAGGAGGTCGTCGACCTGGTGAACCAGCGCGGGACCGTCCGCGTCGACGCCTACTACCCGACGAACGGCGACTACAGCCAGACGACGGTGCTGGAGCGTGACGACTTCCAGAGCATCGGGACCGCCCAACAGGGCGGTGAGGGACAACTGCCGCACGTCCCGGTCGTGGTCCGCGAGGATGTCGCCCCGCAGTTCCAGCAGCGCATGGTCGAAACCGGCCTGGCGTCACAGGGCGGCTCCCGGTGTCGCTACGAGGCGGCCCCCAACCAGACCGATCCGTGTCTACTCCTGATCGTCGACGGCCAGGTGGTCAACTCGTTCGGCATGAGTCCGGACCTGGCCGCCAGCATGCAAGGCGAGTCGTGGGCGCAGGACCCGCGGTTCGTCCTCCAGACGCAGAACTTCAGCGGCGCCCGTGACGTGGCGGTCAACCTGCGTGCCGGTGCGCTGCCCGCCGCCCTCGACCTCGGCCCGGACGGTGAGGGGACTTCCTCGTACATCGCCCCCAGTCAGGGCCAGCAGTTCCGCACGAACTCGCTGATCACGGGGATCATCGCCGTCCTCGCCGTCGCCGGCGTCGTCTTCCTCCGCTACGGTGAGATGGAAGTCGCCGTACCGATGATCGTCACCGCGCTCTCGGAGGTCATCATCCTGCTCGGCTTCGCGGCGGGCATCGGCTACCCGCTCGACCTCTCGGTCATCGCCGGCTTCATCGCCGTCATCGGGACGGGGGTGGACGACCTCATCATCATCGCCGACGAGGTGATGGCCCAAGGCGACGTGAACAGTCGCCGCGTGTTCCAGTCCCGGTTCAGGAAAGCGTTCTGGGTCATCGGCGCCGCCGCCGCCACGACCATCATCGCGATGAGCCCGCTCGCCGTCCTCTCACTCGGGGACCTGCAGGGCTTCGCCATCTTCACCATCCTCGGCGTGATCGTGGGGGTTCTCCTCACGCGGCCGGCGTACGGGGACATCCTCCGCGCGCTGCTGACGCGGTAACCCTGCGCGCTTTTCTTAAAATTCGCTGAGCGACGACTGTTCTGCCGCTGCCAGCACATCGTCACACGTCGCCCACGACGCCCGCGCACACGCCGGCAAGTCGCCGTGGTCGCGGACGTAGTCGGCCAGAAATTCGCGGGTCCGCTCGTCGCTCGGATAGCCGCTCCCGACGTCGCCGTATCGCTCGCTCAGTGCGTCGATGCGCGCGTCGCGTTCCACTTTGGCGATGACGCTCGCCGCCGCGACGTGAGCGTACTGCTCGTCCGCGCGGTGTTCGGCCCGCACGTCGACGGCCGCCTCCACGGCCTCGCTGACGCGCCGGCCGAACCGAGCGGCGTCCACGTCGCCCGCGTCGACGAGCACCGTGTCGCTAGCCGCCGCGACGGTGGTGACCGCCTCGGCCTGGCCGGCGACGGTCAGGCCGTTCATGTCCGTCTCGGGATCGTCGATGCGTGCCGGTGTTACCACCGCGACGCCGACATCGACGGCGTCGCTGTCGCGGAGGCGGTCGGCCAGCGTCTCACGCCGCTTGGCGCTGAGACGCTTCGAGTCGTCGACGCCGTCGGGAATCGCTTCCTCCGGCGCTCGGACCGCGGCCGCGACCATCGGCCCGAGCACCGGTCCCTTGCCCGCCTCGTCGGCACCGATGTCCATACCCGCAGGTGGCGAGGGGGCGTCAAAGCCGTTCGGGTCGAAAAATCAGTCAGTCCGCGGGAGCGACGAACGTCGGCGTCTCGGCCCCGTTCGCCTCGTCGTCCGACTCCGCCTCACGCTCCCGGCGAGCGATCAGTTCGATCGGCTTGTGTTGGTGACACACTGGCGTTCACCCCACGAAAGTTGTTCCCGAACCGGAATAAGTGTTGGGTGAGTGACGCCCCTGTCCCTCAAGTGGGCCGCGACCCAACGGTGACCGAATGGCCCGAATCGAAGTCGACGAGGCTGTCGAGTTGTACGTCCAGGACATCGGCGATGGCGAGCCGATCGTCTTCGTTCACGGGTGGCCCCTGAGCCACCGGATGTTCGAGTCCCAGTATCACCACCTCGTCGACGCGGGCTTTCGCTGCATCGGCGTCGACCTGCGAGGCTTCGGCGAGTCGGACAAGCCCGACGGCGACTACGGCTACGACACGTTTGCCGACGACCTGAACGCTGTCTTCGAGGCGCTCGATATCGACGGCGCGACGCTCGTCGGCTTCTCGATGGGCGGCGGTGTCGTCACCCGATATATGGGTCGCCACGACGAGGCCCACGTCGACCGCCTCGCCCTCCTCGGCGCCGCCAGTCCCTGTCTGATCGAACGGCCCGACTTCCCGCAGGGACTTCCCGAGGGGTCGCTGGACGAACTCATTCAGGGCGCCCGTCTCGACCGCCCGGGCCTGAACGCCCAGATCGGTGAGATGCTCTTCCACCAAGAGCAGAGCGAGGAACTGAAACGGTACCTCTGGACCATCGGCATGAACGCGGCCCACCACGCCACCGTCGCCGCGGCCGAAACCTTCCGCGACGCCGATCTTCGGGACGACATGGCGTCGATCACCGTCCCGACGCTCGTCTGTCACGGGACCCACGACGAAATCGTTCCGTTCGACGTGGCGGCGCCGGTGCTCCGCGACGGGATCGAGGACGCCGACCTCGTCCGGTTCGAGGAGAGCGGGCACGGACTCACCGAGGACGAGACGGCGAAACTCAACCGGGAACTGACGGCGTTCGCCGGCGGCGCGTAGCGCCTCACTCCCCCGCCACGCGGTCGGCGAACTGCTCGCGAACCTTCTGCAGCTTCGGTCGGATCTGCACCTGGCAGTACGCCCGTTCCGGGTTGTTCTCGTAGTAGTTCTGGTGGTGAGCCTCGGCGGAATAGAACGTCTCCAGCGGTTCGAGTTCGGTGACGATGGGGTCGTCGTACGCGTCGCTCAGGCGCTCCATGACCGCCTCGGCCGTCGCCCGTTGCTCCGCGTCGTGGTAGAAGATGGCCGAGCGGTACTGCGACCCCACGTCCGGCCCTTGCCGGTCTTTCGTCGTCGGGTCGTGGAGCGCGAAGAACACCTCGAGCAGGTCGTCGTAGCCGATGATGCTGGGGGCGTACTCGATCTGTACTGCCTCGGCGTGGCCCGTTTCGCCGGAACAGACCGCCTCGTAACTCGGGTCGGCCACGTCGCCGCCGCAGTAGCCGGAGGTGACGGCGTGGACGCCGGCGAGTTCCTCGAACGGCGCTTCGAGACACCAGAAACAGCCACCGGCGAGCGTCGCGGTGGCGTGGTCGTCGTCGGACATGGGGCGACGTAGGGGTCGGAGGCGTATGTACTCCGTGACCGCTCGCAACTACGCTACCGGAAGTACGCCTCGTCCTCGAACGCCTCGTCTTCGCCCTCCACCGCCAGCACGTCGAGCGCGGTGACGCGGGCGTCGACACCGAGCAGGCCGGCCAGACTCGGCTCGGTCCGGTCGTCGTCACCGGAGACAAGTTCCTTGATGTAGAGGCCGCCAGCGCCATGGATCTCGACAGTCGCGTGCTGCGGGTCCTCGAGGACGCCCGACGCGGCGTACACCTCGCGGGTCCGCGTCAGGTTCGCCCGCCGGTGGTCGACGCGCTGTGGCGTGTACTGCTCGACCGTTGCGCCGTCGAGTTCGTCGAGGGCGGCGTCCAACTCGTCGGCCTCGACTGCCGCGCCGAACTCGACGGCGGCGCGGTACACCTTGCTCGCGTCCAGGCGTTTCACGCGCTCCACCATGTCGTAGGTGGCGAGTCGCAGGCCCTCCACTTCGACGGCGCCGTCGGCGAAGGCGTTCACGTCCGACTCCAGACGCTCGATGTCGACGTCGCGGCGACGCGGCTCTTTCACCTCGACGACGAACGGCCGGCCGGTGCCGAGCATCCGCGCGTCGACGTCCTCGCGGCCCGCGCCGTGGAAGACCGCGTCGACGCCGTCCATCACGTCCTCGACGACCGGGGCGATCAGGCCCTCGACGCTCCGGTCGTAGAGATAGCCCGTGCCGCCGCAGTGATCGCAGGGGACGCCGCCCTGGCGTCCGCTCCCGTCGCATTCGCGACAGGGCCACTCCGTCTGCGGGATGTCGCGTTCGAGTTTCCTGTAGCGGCCGTAGACGAACGCGGAGTTGACCGTCGTCTCGACGCGGTCGTCGGCCAGATCGAGGACGAACTGGATGTCGGGCCGCTCGAAGTCCACTGCGGCGCCGGTCAGGTCGCCGATGCGCTTGCCGACCTCGCGGTTGAACTCCGCCTTGAACGGTTCGCCGGTGTCGGCGTCACGATCGGTCTCCTCGCGAAGCAGACGCTCGTTCTCCTCGATCAGGGGCGGCGTCCGGGTGCCGACCTGGTACGTTTCGAACTCCACGTCCTCGACGGCCGCGGCGGCGCGCGTGGCCCAGTCGTCGAACTCGGCACACCGACCTTCACACACCCAGCAGTCCGCGTCGTCGACGGGGTCGAAGTCGTCGTCATCGTCGAGGGCGGCGGCGACCCGGAGCGACCGCCCGCGCTCGGCGTTGGTCAGTCCGAAACTCCGGTCGGCGAAGACACGGCCGAGGCACGCGTCACACACCGGCCCGGTCGCGGCGAGGCGCCGCGTGTCATCGAGGAGGCTCATACTGCCAGACGGGGGCGCTCGCGTAACTGCCTTACTATCATCCGGTTTATTGTAAGTCAGTACCGGTGGGTCGCCGATCCGTCTTGGCGACCCACCGGGAGACGGTTACAATACTCCGTCTCAGACCCGACCCAGAAGCCACCACGCGAGGCTGCCGACGGCGGCCGCGGCGATCAGTCCGAGGAAGCCGGCGGCGACCCCGAGCCGCCACAGATATCGACGGTCGGCCGCCGCCGACGCGGGATCCGCGAGTCGTGTATCGAGAAGACGCACTGCCCGCAAGTTCGCCTTCCAGTAGGCGTCGAACACGTCGCCCGCGACGGGGACGGCACCCACGGCGGCGTCGATCCAGAAGACGACCGCGATGCGCGCCAGCGTCGCCCGCGGGACGCCCGTTCGGGCGGCGATGGCGAGGACGTAGACCGCGACGGCGGCACCGAGCGCGTCGCCGACGACGGGGAGGAGACCGACGACCGGTTCGACGCCGATGCGGTACGTGGTCCCCGGGACCCGAATCGAGTCGTCGAGCAGGTGGCTCACGTCCCGGAGTCGCTGGAGGTCGGCCGCCGTGGTGGCGTCGAGCGCGATCCCTCCATCGGCGTCCGGTGCACGAGCGGTCGGCGGGCGGGTCACGGTCGGGCCACGGTCGCTGACGTGAAAGCCTCGGGGGTGAGAGCGAACTGAAAGGTTCTTGCCGACGGCGCGCGCGTTCGCCACTATGACCAGCGTCAAGGAGTTTCGCGTCGAGCGCGAACCCACGGCGACGGCGACGGGGCGTGGACGCTTTGCCTTCACCGACGACTACTCCGTCTTCGACTGGGGGGCGATGCCCGATCAGATCCCGGCGAAGGGGCGCAGCCTCTGCACGATGGGGGCGTTCAACTTCGAACGCCTCGAAGCCGAGGGCGTGCCGACCCACTACCGCGGCGTGGGTCCGGGCGCGGTGTCGCTGAGCGAAGTCGACGACCCTCCCCGTGAACTCGCCATCGACCTCGTACAGGTGCCGGACCTGCCCTTCGCGGACGGCACGTACGACTACGACGCCTACCACGACGCCGCGGGCGACAACTATCTGGTGCCGCTGGAAATCGTCTTCCGCAACACGGTCCCCGTCGGGTCGAGTCTCCGCACGCGCGGCCAGCCGAGCGACTACGGCCTCGACGGCGACGAGTGGCCCGACGAACCGGTCGCCCTGCCCGAACCGGTCGTGGAGTTCTCGACGAAATACGAGGAGCAGGACCGATATCTCGACCGCACCGAAGCCGACCGCATCGCGGGCACGGCGTCCATCGACGCCCTCGAGTCGCTGGCGCGGGAGGTGAACCGCGTCGTCACCGACCGGGCCGAAGAGACCGGGTTCGTCCACGAGGACGGCAAGATCGAATGCCTCTACGACGACGGCACGGTGAAGGTGGCCGACGTGGTCGGAACCTTCGACGAGAACCGCTTCGCCTACGACGGCCAGGAGGTGTCCAAGGAGGTGGTGCGCCAGTACTACAAACACGCCCATCCCGAGTGGGTCGAGGCCGTGAGCGAGGCGAAAGCCGAGGCCGACCGACGGGACGTGGCCGACTGGCGCGCGCTCTGTGATGTCGACCCCGCCCCCCTGCCGCCGTCGGTCGTCACGGCCGTCTCGGAGATGTACACCGCCGGGACGAACGCCTACACCGGGGAGCCCTGGTTCGACGCGCCGTCGATCGAGGCGGCGGTCGACGCCGTGCGCGACCTCTGAGTACGGCAGCAGCGACAGGAGGAGCAGCTACCAGGGGAGGTTCGCGAGCAGGTGCGTCGTGAACCGGTAGAGCGCGATCGCGACGAAAAACGCCAGGAGCGCGAGGAAGGCATGATGGCCCCGGTCCAACGTGCCGACGACGTACTGTCGGCAGGCGGTGTGGGCCGATATATCGCGCGGAGTCACTCCAAAACGGCTTTGCCCCGGGGCCACGGACGGTCGACCGATGACGGCATACACCGCGACGGTCACGGTGCGACTCAAGCGGGGCGTCCTCGACCCCGAGGCCGAGACGACCCAGCGCGCGCTCGAACGACTCGGGTTCGAACTCGAGGATCTCCGCTCGACCGACCGCTTCGAAATCGACCTCGACGCCGACTCGGAGGACGAGGCCGCCGACCGCGCCGAGGAGATGGCCGAACGACTGCTCGCGAACCCGACCATCCACGATTACGAGGTCGAGGTCGAAGAGCGATGACCGTCGCGGTGCTCCAGTTCGGCGGGAGTAACTGCGACCGCGACTCCGTGCGCGCGCTCTCGCACCTCGGCATCGACGCCGAACGCGTCTGGTACGAGGACGGCCTGCCGGACGGCACGACGGGCGTCATGCTCCCCGGCGGGTTCTCCTACGGCGACTATCTCCGCGCCGGCGCGATGGCCGCCCGAACTCCCGTCCTCGAATCGGTCCGCGAGGCGGCGGCCGACGGCGTCCCCGTCCTCGGCGTCTGCAACGGCGCCCAGATCGGCTGCGAGGCGGGGCTCACCCCCGGCGCCTTCACCACCAACCGGAGCGCCCGCTTCCAGTGCGAGCGGGTTCACGTCCGCGTGGAGACGACTGACTCGCCCTGGACTGCCGGGTTCGAAGAGGGCGACGTGCTCGAACTCCCCATCGCCCACGGCGAGGGACGATTCGAAGCCGACGACGACACCTACGACCGCCTCGTCGACGAGGATCGGATCCTGCTTCGCTACTGCGACGCCGACGGTGCGGTCACGGACGTGGCTAACCCCAACGGCTCGCGGGGATCGGTCGCGGGCATCCTCGGCGAGCGCCGGACGGTCGCGGTGATGATGCCACACCCCGAACGCGCGACGCTGCCCGATCTCGACGGCACGGACGGCGCGGGCCTGCTCCGCGGGTTCGAGGCGTCGCCAGCGACGGTTTAGAGTTTTTCCGCCGCGATGGCCTGATTCGTCCGGCGTCGAGCCTCCCGAAACTGCCGATCGGTGGCCGCCGCGTGTGGATCGGGCACCGTCTCCCGCAGCGACTCGAAGCGCTCGATCGCGCGGTCGAGGTTCGCTGACAGCGCCTCCAATGCTTGGTCTGCCCCGCCCCGATCACCGACCTCGGCCCGTTCGGCCGCCCGTCCCGCCGCGCCGCTGACCGCTTCGAGTGCGCGGAGCAGGCCGCCGAGCGTCTGGGTCGTTCCGCCGCCGTTCCCTTCCGCACCGACCGTCCCGAGGCGGTCGGTCGTCTCCCCCGTCAGCGTTGCCACGAACGACGCGAGCGACGCCTTCCCCGTCCGCGGGCGGTCGATGCGCACGGGCGCGGTGTCGGACGGGTTGACGCGGAAGGCGCCGACGGCGTCGTCGACGTCGCGGACCTCCGTCGTGTACGCGCCCTCGCGATGGACGTAAACCGCGTCCGGGCCGTCCATCGGCGCCTCGTACAGCCGGCCGCCGAAGTCGTCGTCGACGGCCAGCGCCGTCAGGTCGGCCTCGGTGCCCTCGGCGTCGACTTCGAGTTTGACCGCGTCCGCTACCGGCGTCATCGCGATCTCCCCGTCGACGCCGGCGAGCGTGGCCGTGCTACCGCCCCCATCGGTCGTCTCCTCGACGGTCACTGGTTCCTCGTGTGGCGCGACTCCCGCGCCGTTCACGGTCAGGCGGTGCTCGCCCGCCTCGACGCCCCGGAGCATCGTCACGCCGCGGAACGTCGGCGCGGCGACCGGATCGCTCCGCAGGAGGGCGAACAGTTCGACCGAGGGGCTGGTTGTCTCCACGCCGCCGCCGTCGGGAGCGTCGTCGGACGCCAGCGTCTCGCTCACCGTGGCGACGAGGTCGTTGAGCGGTCCCGGGGGCGCGATGGCGTCGTAGCGGTCGGCGAGCGCCGCGCGGTGGGCGGGTTCGGTGATGTCGGCCGCCGGATCGTCGTACCGATCCTGTTGCCACGGCGTCCCCGCCGTCGTGATGTGGCTGGCGACGGCGTCTTCGGCGAACTGCGGGACGGCGAACTCGAAACTCAACTGCGGGCCGGTGAACGACGCGATGTCTTCGAGTTCGCTCGTCGGCACGAGGTCGTAGTCGACATCGGCGTCGGGGTTCGACCGACTGGCGTGATCGAAGACGGTCCCCGTCTCGCGGGTCGGGAGATCCGACGGCGGCGAGGAAAGGTCCTCGAACGACCGGACCGTGAGCGCCTCCGCCACCAGCGTCTCCCGGTCGACCGCGGGGAGTCGCTCGTGTTCGTAGATTGGTTGTCCGTCGAGTTCGGGGACGACATAGGGGAATCGGAGTCCCTCGTCGCGGGGGAGGCCGTACGCCGCCGGCAGGTCGGTCAGCGCCTCGATCCCCTCCAGCGCCCGGTTCGTGATGTCGGCCGGCAGGGTACCCAGCGGCAACCGCTGGAAGTCGTTCGGCCGGTCGTTCAGGGAGAGTGCGCTGGAGTGGGAGCCGAGTTCGGAGAGGATTCGCGGCACGCGCGAGGGGTCCGGGTCGAGATGCTCGTTGTTCGGCACGCGCGCTGAATGCGAGCTCGCGACGTACAGCTGTGGCTCGCCCGACTCGGTGTCGACGAAGGCGTGCAACACCTCCCAGTCGTGCCAGTGGAAGTTAGTGGTGAACTGATCGAACGCGGAGTAGTACCAGAACTGGGCGACGGCGAGCGGCGAGTCGACGTATTCCACGACGTGGTAGAACACCGTGGGGTCGGGCGGCGACCCGGCTTCGGCGTGCCGGCGGGTGTAGCCGTCGAAGGCGTCGAAGCCATCGACGATCGTCTCGCCGTCGCGGTCGCTGGCGTAGGGTCGCGGATCGGTCGGAAACCAGCGCTCGGCGCTGTCGAAGACGAGCGTCGGCGCGAACCGCTCGGCCAGTCGGCGGGCCGTCTCGGCGTCCGGCGTCTGCGTCCGGGTCGTCTCACCGTCCGGTGTCCCACCGTCACCCGGTCCCTCGGACGCCGAACATCCGGCGAGCGACGCCGTCCCGGTTCCGGCGAGCGCGGCGAGCAGGGCGCGGCGGCGAACGTCGGGATCAGCGTCGGGCGGCATCCGACTCACCCCCCTGGGCGGATGGCGCGGCGATCCATACCGCCACAGCGGTGACTGGTGGCGTGAACGACAGCGACATGCTCGTGTCTATGCTGGTGAGCGGAAAGGCTTTGTGGCGCGGTTAGCGCGCGAGCGGCATCGCGTAACTCGTCTCCTCGTCGATGACCGTCTCCCACGTCGCCTCGCAGTCACAGGTCACCTGCTCGAACACCGACGGGTCCTGGCGGAGGCTGAAGTCCTTGATCGCCCGCTCGACCTGCTCGTCGCAGTCGCCGCAGTTGTGGGGGCCGCGCTCGCTCCCGCCACCGACGGGGTCCGAGACGACGATGGCGTCGGCGTCGGCCGTGCGTTCGAGCACGTCGGCGACCGACCAGAGCCACGGCGGGCGGTAGCCGCCCTCGAAGTACAGGTCGTCGACCATGGTGTACCGCTGGACGTTACAGGGGTTCATCGAGACGGTGTGGCAGTACTCGGCACACTTCCGGACGGAGGCGACCATGTCCTCGACGGCCTCGGACTCCGAGAGGAAGGGCGGTTTCATCAGGAGATACGCCTTCACGCCCGCGCCGGCGGCTTCGGCTTCCTCCGTCGCTGCCACGAAGTCCTCGAAGTCGAAGTACTTGTTCACGCTGTCGTGGCGCACGCGGTCGGTGGCCGTCTCCAGCCCCACCGCCACGTCGGTCGTGAGCCCGTGGTCGGTGAAGTCGGCGAGTTTCTCGCGGTCGACGAAATCGGGAAGGGATTCGACGACGATGCGGTCGCGGTCGGCGAACGTCTCCGCGATGGCGGCGCGGGTCTCCGCGCCGACCTCGCGCTCGTCGAGGAACGAGCCGGAGGTGTATATCTTGATCAGACCGCTCTGCTCGTCGGCGTTCTCGCGTTCGTGCGCGAGGCAGGCCTCGATCTGATCCATGAGCGCATCGTGGGGGACCGAGCCGCCCTCGACGGATTCGGCGACGTAGCCACACATGGTACAGCCGCCGGCGCGCGCCCAGCGACAGCCGCCGGTGTTGAGGATGATGGTCAGCGACTGGTAGACGCCATCGGGCGTGTTGTCCTCGTCGATCCACACCCGCGTCGGCTCGTGGGGGTCGTACGTCTTGTCCTTGCGGGACCGAATCTCCCGCATCACCTGGTTGTGGGCGTCCATGCCCTTCCCCTGTTCGTACACTTCGGGGCTTGGCTGACTCATTGCCGGTGGTAGCCGACCGACGCGTAAAGCGGCTTCGGGGTGGCGTCGGACGTGGCGACTCCGCGCCGTGCGTTCGTGACACCTTTTCGTCACCCTCTCCGCCCCGATCAGACCGACGTAACTTTATCCGGTTACATCGCCGGAGCAACGACTAACAGCGTGGAGGTGCATCTAACTAACGTACGTTACCATGACAGACTTAGGTGGATTCAGAGATCACGTAGCGCACGTGGACCTCGGTTCGGGAGACGTCTCCTATCAGGGCGTCGACGACGAGGACGCGAAGAAATACATCGGCGGACGCGGCCTGGGCGTGAAGTACGTCTTCGACGCCGGGACGGACGTGGACCCGCTCGGTCCCGACAACCGGCTCGTCTTCATGAACGGCCCCCTGACCGGGTCGCAGGCCGTCATGAGTGGCCGCATCGCCATCTGTACGAAGTCCCCGCTCACGGGCACCGTCACTGACTCCCATCACGGTGGCTGGTCGGGAGCGCGACTCAAGTGGGCCGGCTTCGACGGCCTCGTCTTCGACGGCCAGGCCGACGACCCCGTCTACGCCGTCGTCGAGGACGGCGAGGTCGAACTCCGCGACGCCTCTCACGTCTGGGGCAAGGGCGTCCACGAGACCCGCGAAATCCTCGAGGAAGAGGTCGACGGGTCCTACGGCAAGAACCTCTCGCACATGGCCATCGGTCCGGCCGGCGAGAACGAGGTTCGCTACTCCTGCATCGTCAACGAGGACGACCGCGTCTCGGGCCGCGGTGGCACCGGCTGCGTGATGGGCAACAAGGGCCTCAAGGCCGTCATCGTGAAAGCGGGGACGGATATGCCCAAGCCCGCCGACTCCGACACGTTCGGCGAGGGCGCCCGTCAGGCCATGAAGGTCATTCAGGAGTCCGATGTCACCGCGCCCAACGAGGGCGCGCTCTCGATGTACGGCACCAACGTGCTCATGAACATCACGGAGGAGATGGACGCTCACCCGACCAAGAACGGGCAGTACACGTCCTCCTTCGCGATGAACGAGGCAGAGGGGACGGACATCGAGGCAGAGCGCATCAGCGGCGAGAACGTTCGCGAGAACATCCTCGTCGACGAGCCGACCTGTCACTCCTGCCCCGTCGCCTGTAAGAAGGAAGTCGAGGTCAACTACAAGCACAAGGGCCAGGACATGAACGTCCGGATGGAGTCCTACGAGTACGAGAGCGCGTGGGCTCTCGGCACCAACTCGGCGAACGACGACCGAGACGCCATCGCGGTCATGATCGACCGCTGTAACGACATGGGCATCGACACCATCGACATGGGGAACATCTTCGCCATGTCGATGGAGATGACCGAGAAGGGCAAACTCGACGACCTGGACGAGAACGTCGACTGGGGCGACGAGGAACACATGATCGACCTCATCGAAGAGGTCGGTCACCGCGACGGCGAACTCGCGGACCTGCTCGCCAAAGGCGTCAAGCGCATCGCCGAGGAGCAGGGCGCCCACGACTGCCGTCTCGACGTCAAGGGCCAGACCATCGCCGCCTACGACCCCCGTGCGATGAAGGGGATGGGCATCGGCTACGCGACGTCGAATCGCGGTGCCTGCCACCTGCGCGGCTACACGCCGGCTGCCGAGGTTCTCGGCATCCCGGAGAAGGTCGATCCCTACGAGTGGGAGGGCAAGGGCGAGCTGTGCGCCACCTTCCAGGACCTGCACGCCATCTCGGACTCGTTCGACATCTGCAAGTTCAACGCGTTCGCAGAGGGCATCGAGGAGTACATCAAGCAGTACAACGGCATGACCGGCCGTGACCTTACGGAAGACGAGCTCATGACGGCTGGTGAGCGCGTCTACAACCTCGAGCGCTACTACAACAACCTCGTCGGCTTCGACGGCTCGGACGACACGCTTCCGGGTCGGTTCGTCGAAGGCGACGACGAGGCCATCCCCGGCCAGCGCGGCTCCGAGGGTGAGCTGTGCGAACTCGACGAGATGAAAGACGAGTACTACAGCCACCGTGGCTGGGAAGACGGCGTCGTCACCGACGACACGCTCCAACGGCTCGACATCGACATCGGCCCCGGCACCGGCGTCTCCGGCTCCGGCGGTCAGGCTCCGGCAGACGACTAAAGCAGTCCGCAGTCCCGCAACTCCTCCGTTTTTTCACCCACGTAGCGACCGCTATCGCTCCTGTTCGTCGGTCCGGAGTTCGTACCCCGTCACGGCCCCGACAGTCCGCCCGTCGCGGATGTCGTCGTCGAGGACGGCCGCCAGCACGTCGTCGTACTCGGCCGTCGTGACGCGGATACTCTCGTTGAAATCAAGTTCCTGCGTGCCGGTCGGGGCACAATCGTGGGCAACGAAGTGGTGATGGACGGTGTTGGCGATGCCGTTGGTGGGTTCGGCGGTGAACAGGTGGGTGACGCTCCCGGCGTCGTACCCCGTCTCCTCGGCGAGTTCGCGTCGCGCCGCCGCGTCGAGCGACGCGTCGTCGGGTTCGACCGACCCCGCCGGAAGCCCGCGGTTCACCCGCCCGACCGCCTGTCGCCACTCCTCGATGAGGACCACCTCGCCCTCGGGAGTGAACGGTAACACGACGACTGCGGCAGGTTCGTCGACGTAGTGGTAGTCGGTTTCGGTGCCGTCGGGCAACGCCACGTCGTCGCGACGGACATCGAATCCGGGACAGGTGTAGTCGATGGTCGAGTCGACCGTTTCCCAGCGCAGGTCGTCGTCCATACCGGCCGTGGGGTCCGGGGTCGCAAAAGCGCCTCGGCGCGGCGTCAGGCGCCGTCGCTGCGGTGCCGCCACCGGTAGACGCCTCCCGTCACGACCAGTGCGAGGGAGACGAGCGTGGTGAAGAGGTGGAGTTCGCCGACCCAGCGCGGGAGGCGAACGGCGGCGCTGACGAGACGGAGCAAGGGCGTGAGTAGCGGGACCCGACCGCCAGTGTCGACGCCGGCAGTGTCCGCATCACCATAGGTCGGCCCGCCGACGGGTTCGCCGACCGGCAGCCGGTCGGCCTCGTACGGCAGGGCGCGGTAGTCGAACTGGTGCTCCCAGATGACGCGACCGGATTCGTTGACCTCGACGAGGCGGGCGTTCCGCGTGTCCGTGACCAGCGTGTTACCGTTGGGGAGCCGGTCGGCGTCACGCGGCCAGTCGAACCGCTGGCCGCCGGCACCGCGCAACACCCAGGCGGGTTCCCAGTTCCCCGACTCGGTGCGGTGGAGTTCGACCACGCGGTGGTTCTCGCTGTCCGCGACCAGCACGGCGCCGTCACCGAGCCACTGGGGGTTGTGCTGGTGGTTGAGCACGGCAGGGTCGCCGTCCTCGTTGATCACCTCGACGACGCCCGTGCCGCGTTCGAGGATCAGCAACTGGTTCGCGTTGCGCACGGACACGAGGAAGCGCCCGTCGCCGATGCGGTCCACGTCGTTGATGTGGAGCCAGTCGGTCGTGGTCGGGTCGTCGGGTGCGTCGTAGCGCGTGCTCGCTTTCCACTCCCAGATCACCTCGCCGTCCTCGACGATGACGATCCGTTCGTGCTCCATGTCCGCGAGGACGAACCCGCCGCCGGGAAGCGGCTCCACGTCATGAACCTCGCTGGCGACGCGGTTACGGACCGGGAAGGACCATTCGTACGCTACCTCGGGCGAGGGATCGGGGTCGATGATCCGGAAGCCGGTCCGGTAACACGGTGAGTCATAGGAGCCGCAGTCCTCGTAGCCGTCGGCCATGTAGCCGGCAAGCACCGAGCCGTTGTCGAGTTGGGTGACGTCGAAGTAGACGGGGGCGGAGGACTCGCGCCAGGTTTCTTCGCCGTCCTCGATCAGCCTGACGGAGCCGCCGTCGTGGTAGCTGCCGACGCCTTGAACACCCACGAGCAGCCGTCGCGTGTCGTCGTCGGCCGTCCCGTCGGTTCCACCGGTCTCGGCCGGTGCCAGCGCGGCGCCGAGGGCGGCGGTGAGGAGAAAGCAGAGACAGCCGAGTGCAACAAGGGCGGTGCCGCGATCGACCCGGAAGGACATTCGTACGTGGGCGGTCGGCCAGTCCGAGTATAAGCCTTCGGATACGGCGTCAGACCCGCGTCAGACGGGGCGCCAACAGTCATGTGGGATGAGCCTGTAAGGGTCACTAATGAGCATGGACGGCACGCCCGACAACGTCCTCTTCGAGTGGTACGGTCGATACATCGGCGACCCCGAGACGGAGACGGACGTCTATCTCGGGTTCGCGCTCTTTTTCGGGGGGATCGCCCTCGGCGCCGTCGGCATCGCCGTCTTTCTCCTGTCCGCGGTCGTCAGCGGGCCGAACGGCACGGCCTTCGCCCTCCGTGAGGTGGCCGTCGTCGCCTCCGCCGGCGGCTTTCCGATCCTGTTGCTCGGCATCGTCGTCCTCCTGCCGGGCGATCAGCGGATGACCTACGCCGCACTCGGCGGGCTCGCGGTGTGTCTGCTCGCCGTCGCGGCGTTCGTCTCGGTGTATCCGATGAACTGGAACGTCTCGCGGTCGCCGGACTACAGCGCACGGATCATCGCTATCTACGCCGTCGGACTCGTCGCCGTCGTCGGCGCGACGGGGGCGGCGCTGGTCGGCCATCAGGTGGAGCGGGCGGCGCCGGGCACGTCCGCCGGTAGCGGTAGTGGCGGAGCGACCGGCAGCGCCGATGGGGCGGCGTCCGGCGGCGGTGCGACGAACACCGTCTCCGACGAACAGGTGCGCCGCGACATCGACGAGGCGATGGCCGACACCGAGCTCTCCTGGGGTGGGGTCAACCGGAAAAACACCAAGCGCCTCGATCTCAACACCGACGCCGATGTGGAGGTCGACCGCGAGTCCTTCGAGAACGCCGAGGCGACGACCGTCCGGTCGTCCGGCAACGACGTCGACGACGCGCTGTCGAACCTGCGGAAACTCCAGGGTCGCGAACAGCAGACGGACGCCTCGACGGGCGTCGACGACCAGACCGCGGCGCTGACCGAACTCCGACAGCAACAGGAGGCCGAGGAGATCGCGACCGACGACGAGAGCCTGCTCGACCGGGCGAAGGGGATGTTCTCTCGCTGAGACGGTTATCGAACTGTGTCCCGGTGGTCCGACGGGCCGCCTTGACGAACCACCGGTCATGGCTTCACGCGTCGCCCACCGCCGTCTTCCGATTCAACAACCGCCGTTTTCGACCGTCTGACGGGCGTCAGACCTAGGTAATCAGTCGGACACTTTGGCGAACGTTTATGATGACGACTGAGTATCACACGCGTATGGCAAAAGGCCTAGACGTCGGCACCATGAATCTCATCTCGGCACAGCAGGAGGGTTCGGAGACCGTTTTCGTCCAACAGCGGAACTCCTTCGTCGAAATCGAGTACTCCGACATGGCGGAGCAGATGCTCTCCCGGAGCGATGTCCTCCACATTCGCAAGGACGACAAGGTGTACGTCGTCGGCGACGACGCCCTCAACTTCGCGAACATCTTCAACGAGGAGACGCGCCGCCCGATGCAACACGGCATCCTCTCCTCGGAGGAGTCCTCCGCGATTCCGATGATCAAGCTCATCACCGAACAGGTCGTTGGCCAGCCGAACCATCCCGGCGAGCGCCTCTATTTCTCTAGTCCTGCCGATCCCATCGACTCCGAACTCTCGACGCTGTACCACGAGAAGACGCTCGAGTCGATGCTCGGCGACATGGGGTACGAGACCGAACCCATCAACGAGGGGATGGCGGTCATCTACTCCGAACTCGCCAACCAGAACTTCACCGGCCTCGGCGTCTCCTTCGGCGCGGGCATGACCAACGTCTGCCTGTCCTACTACGCCGTCCCCGTCATGAAGTTCTCCATCGCCCGCGGTGGCGACTGGATCGACGAGCAGGCCGCCCAGGCGACGGGCACCCCCGTCGACAAGGTCACCTCCATCAAGGAGGACGACTTCGAACTCGACTTCCGCACGGACGTGGGCGGCGTCGAGGGCGCGCTCGCCATCTACTACGAGAATCTGCTCGACTACGTCATCGAGAACATCGCGCGCGAAGTCGACGAGGAGGATGTCGAGGAAGGCCTCGACGTGCCCGTCGTCGTCACCGGCGGGACGTCCAGTCCCCGCGGCTTCGAGAAACTGTTCGAGGACCACCTCCGCGACGCGTCGATTCCGTTCTCCATCAGCGACGTTCAGAGCGTGGACGAACCGCTCTACAGCGTCGCCCGGGGTGCCTTGGTCGCCGCACGCTCCGACGAGGAGCAAGAACAAGAAGAGGACGGCAGTCGCCAGACTCAGGAATCGCCCGCCGAGGACTGAGACTGCGACTGCGGGCGTGACGCCGACTGCTCGGCGGCCTCCGGTTCGGTCCCCGCTGTCGATTCGCCGTCGGCCGCTTCTGCCGTCTCGTCTTCGTCGCTCGTTTCCTCTTTCTCATCGCTCGTTTCGTCTCCCGCCGACGCCTCGTCCGTCGTTCCCACCTGTCGCTCCCGAAACCGTCGGAGGGCGTCGTCCCACGTCTCCTCTGCCGCGGCGTCGCCCGGCCGTGAGAGCGGCGGTTGCAGTTCGACGCGTGGATCCTCGTCGGTGCCGTGTGCCCGATAAAATCGACGGAGGGCGTCGTCCCAGGATTCGACGTGACGGGAATCGCCCCGGTGTTCGGCCGGGATGCCGACGTAGCCGCAGTCCTCACAGACGGACGCTTCCTGGCCGTCCAGGGCGTACGTGGTGAGCGTGCCACCACACTGCGGACAGTCCATACCCCCGGGTTTCTGCCCCATCTATTTAGCCTTCCCCCCGTCGTTCGGCTTCGTGGGGTCCTCGCCGGCGTCAGCGCGACGCTGCTCGCCGTCCTCGTGACTGCACTGGTCGCCCGCCGCCGCTAAGGGTCAGACGGTTTATCGCACGTCAGTACCGGTGGTTCGCCGAAACAGTCCGGCGAACCACCGGTAAACAGGGACAGTAATCCGTATCAGTCGTCCGACCGCGCCCGCTCGAAGCGGTAGGGCGGCAGCCGGAGTTCGTCCAGTCCCGGCATCTCCTTGACGTTGTAGACCACGTTCATCTCCTCCGTCGTCGGCCCGCCGAGACAGGAGAGACGGATGCCGCGGTCGTACATCTCCGTCGACAGAATGTGGTCCGCGGGCATCGTCATCTCGCCTTCGACGACGGCGACGGCGCAGTTCGCACACGCTCCGCCTCGGCAGGCGAAGGGCCACGCGAACCCCCTGTTCTCGGCCGCTTCGAGCAGCGTCTCGCCGGGCTCGACCCGGAACTCGCCGTAGTCTGTGGGATCGAGATCCGCGCTGGCGGCGTTCTCGAACAGGTCCGCGTCGTCGAGCGTCCAGCCGTAATCGTCGAGGACGGCGTAGTTGAGGTAGGTGACGCGGGTGCCGACCGGGCGACTTCGCTCCCGTTCGCGTCCGCGTTCGGCGTCGCCGTCGCTCCGTCCCGCCTCGATTGCTTCGTAGGCCTGCTTGACCAGTTGGAACTCGCGGACCGACCCACCCTGGTCCGGATGCGTCTCCATCACTCGACGGCGGTAGGCCTTGTCGACCGCTGCGTCGTCCGCGTCGGGATCGATTCCGAGAACTTCGAACGGAGCGTCCACACCGGATGGTAGGGGGTGAGACGGTTAAATTCTCTTCCGGGGGTGTGGCTCAGGCGGTAACGTGCGGGAAACGTGGGCCGGCACGAATTTGAACCCGGACGAGACGTTCCGGGTCGCTCCCTTCGATCGCTTCCCAGGCGTGCGACTGTCATCCCCCGCTCGCTTCGTCGCCGGCCTGCGGCCGGCTTCCAGCGGGACCTTCGGTCCCGCACTGCTCGCGGGGACGCGGTTACGGCCACCCGAAGGCCGTTGCTCACGGTGTAAGAATGCGGGAAAAGTGGGCCGGCACGAATTTGAATCGTGGTTACGGCCACCCGAAGGCCGAAGGATACCAAGCTACCCCACCGGCCCGCGTCTGAATGAACGCCAGCGCCGAGTTTAACAGTTGTGATTCACCGAGAATCGGCCGGCCTGTCGCACGTCAGTTTCGGCGGTCGGAGACCGCGGGGACACAGTAACCGATCCGTCTCATAGGGTTTATTCGAAGCCGTCAGAGATTTTCGCGGGGACCGTATCCGCGAGAATCTCTGGACAGTTACGAGAATCCCTATCAGTACGTCTGGAACCCCTCGGTGTCGAGGTAGTTGTGCGCGACGGTGATGGCGTGGTCGGCGTGGAGCGCCCGCGGACCGAGGCGCACGCGGAGGTCCGATCGCTCGGTCAGCAGGTCGGCTTCCTGCGCTGTGAAGTCGTGGTGATCGGAGAGGACGAACACGGGATCACTGGGTGGCTCGCGGTCGACCACAGGCGCCCCTGCCTCGTGGAGGTGAACGAGCGTCGTCTCGTCGCCGAGAGCGTCCAGCGTGGCCTCGAAGCCCCGGCGGCGGATCGACACCCCGGGGCTGGATTCGACGGGCTGGTGGCCGATGGCGTCGTCGCGGCGCTCCAGCGCGCCCCGAACCAGCGCGGCCGTGCTTCGCTCGTCGGGATTGAGTCGTCGCAGGTCGCTCCCGTCGAAGGTTACAGTGAACGCGTCGTCGAGGACGAGATGGACGCGCGCGTCCTTCCGGATGTCGTGCGAGAGGAAGAAGGCCGACGTGACACACCGACAGAGGACGTCGAGGCGGCCGGCGCCGCTGGCGAGGTCGTCGAGCGCGAACTCGGGAGTCGTGGGCACGTCATGACCGATGACGACGAACTGGCGCATAGGTGGTGTGATACGGTTTATCGTAAGTCAGTACCGGTGGTTCGCCGAAACAGTCCGGCGAACCACCGGTAAACAGGGACAATAGTCCGTATGAGACACGACGGTTCGTCGGGCGTACGACGGGACGAATAGGTAAACAGGGACAATAGTCCGTATGAGACGGTCTCCGTCTTGGGCCTTTTACTCCGTCAGGCCGTACCCCCGCTTGAACAGCAGAAAGTCGACCAGCAGGACGACCGCGGCGGCGGCGGACAGCACGACCAGCGATCGGTTCGGGTCGATTTCGGTCACGCCGATCATCCCGTATCGGACGCCGTTGACCATGTAGACCATCGGGTTCAACAGCGAGACGGTTCGCCACGTCGGGGGCAGGATTTCGAGCGAGTAGAACACCGCACCGAAGAAGACCAGCGGGCGGAGGATGAACTGGTTCAGCACGGTGAGGTAGTCGAAGTCGTCGGCCCAGAGGCCGCCGATGATGCCGAGACCGCCGAATAGCGTCGTGATGACGAGGAGGAACGCGACGAGATACAGGGGGTGTGAGAGCGGCACCGAGGTGAAGATGAGACCCACACCGACGATGAGCGACGCCGTGACGATGCCTCTCGTCGCACTCGCGATGACGTAGGACGCGACCATGTTGAAATTCGACATTGGCGTGACGATGACGGCGTCGATGTAGTTGTTCCAGCGACCGTGGAAGATGGAGAAGGAGGCGTTCTCGAAGGCGTCGGAGATGGCCCCGAGGACGACCAGTCCGGGGAGAACGAACTGGATGTAACTCACGCCCGCGATCGACCCGATCCGGCTTCCGAGGATCACGCCGAACACGGCGAAGTAGAGCGTGTTCGTGATGATCGGCGGTAGGAACGTGTTGTACGGCCGCCTGACGAACCGCAGAATCTCCCGGCGGACCAGCGTCTTCAACTGGACGGTGCTCCGACTCATGCTTCGCCTCCGTCGGCGACGGACGACCCGTTTCGCGTCATCTCGACGAACACCTCTTCGAGCGACGTGCGCGACACGTCCAGGTCGACGATTTCGTAGCCCGCGCCGTCGAGTTCGCGCACCAGATCAGGCGCGACGAGGCCGCCGCGGGACGCCGAGATGACGAGACGGCCGTCTTCGACGCTGACCGAATCGACCTTCCCGTTGGTGGCGATGTCGGGCGGCGAGGTGAGCGGTTCGCGGAAGGTGACCGTGATGCGGTCGGTGCCGCGGTCCATGAGTTCGTCGGGCGTGCTCACCGTGGCGACCCGCCCCTGGTCGAGGATCGCCACTTCGTCACAGAGGCGTTCGGCCTCCTCGATGTAGTGGGTGGTGAGGAGGATGGTCGTCCCGCCCTCGTTCAGATCGGTGATGAGGTCCCAGAGGTCGTGGCGGAGTTGCACGTCGACGCCGGCGGTCGGTTCGTCGAGGATGAGCAGGTCGGGATCGGTGACGAGCGCTCGCGCGATGAGGAAGCGTCGCTTCATCCCGCCGGAGAGCCAGTCGAAACGGGTGTCGCGTTTCTCGTAGATACCCACCTGTTTCAGCGCCTCGTCGGCGCGTTCGCGGGCCTCGTCGGCGGGAATTCCGTGATAGCCCGCCTTGTGTTCCAGCACCTCGCGGATGGGGAAAAACCGGTCCACGTTGAACTCCTGGGGCGCGAGGCCGATGCGGTCGCGCGCCTCACGGTAGTCGGTCTCCACATCGTGGTCGAACACGCGCGCCTCGCCGCCGCTCTTCCGGACCAGGCCGACGAGGATGTTGATGAACGTCGTCTTGCCCGCGCCGTTGGGGCCGAGCAGACCGAAGAAACTCCCCTCGGGGACCGTCAGCGACACCCCGTCCAGCGCGGTCACGTCGCCGTATTCCTTCCTGAGGTCGTCGATCTCTATCGCGGCTACCATCTACCTGTAGCTAGTGTTGAACGGGATTAAGGTCCGTGAAGTGGCGTCGGTTCGTGGGTCACGATACCACGACACACATAATGCCCTTAAACTGAATTAACGAATATTATCATTATCAATCATTAACTTTATCCACCCTCCTGCCATCCTGCCGGATGCAATGCACGTACGCACCCATCGCCCCGCGGCGAACAGGACCGGCAGACGACCGACTCGCGACACCCCACCAACGACATGGACCCCACGACCCAACGCGAATACGACGACGAACTAGCACAGCAAGCCCCTCTCGTCCCCGACCTCGGGCGCACCGACGGCCGGCGGACGATGACCGACGGCAGTGGGCTGCGGACGGATCTCACGACACAGCGCACATACGACGACGAACTGGCACAGGAGGCCCCGCTCGTTCCCGACCTCGGCCGCCCGAACAGCAACGGACCCGACACGGCGGGAGACCGATGAGACCCGACGAACTCGACCCCGATCCGATGACGCGGGACGTCGACAACCCCGCGGCGCGCGAGTTCCGGGACCGACTGAACGACCAGCAGTTCGTGTTCGCGCCCGGCCTCTATCACGCCCTCGACGCTCGTCTCGCCGAGATGACGGGCCACGACGCCGTCTACATGAGCGGCTACTCGACCGTCCTCGGTCAGTTCGGCTTCCCCGACCTGGAGATGGTGACGATGACCGAGATGGTCGAGAACGCAAAGCGGATCGCCGAAGCGACGACCCTGCCCGTCGTCGCGGACTGTGACACCGGCTACGGCGGCATCCACAACGTCCGGCGCGCCGTCCGCGAGTACGAGAAGGCCGGCGTCGCGGCGATTCACATCGAGGACCAGACGACGCCAAAGCGGTGTGGCCACATCGCGGGCAAGCAGATCGTCTCCCGCGAGGACGCCGAGGCCCGCTTTCGCGCCGCCGTCGACGCCAAACAGTGCGAGGACACCGTCATCATCGCCCGCACCGACGCCTACGGGTCGGCCAACGGCGACTGGGACGAACACCTGGAGCGCGGGCGCCTCTACGCCGACGCCGGTGTCGACCTGGTCTGGCCGGAGATGCCCGACCCCTCGCGCGAGGACGCCGTCGAGTACGCCGAGACCATCCACGAGACCCACCCCGATCTGGATCTCGCGTTCAACTACTCCTCGTCGTTCGCGTGGTCGGAGGAGGACGACCCGCTGACGTTCGCGGAACTGGGTGACCTCGGCTACAAGTACATCTTCATCACCCTCTTCGGCCTCCATTCGGGCGCCCACGCCGTCTACGAGGACTTCGCGGCGCTCGCCGAGGAGGACGAACGCGCACAGTTCGACCTCGAAGACCGTTATCTCGGCCACCCGACGGAGAGTCACCACGAACTCTCCTTCGTCGACCGGTTCCAGGACATCGAGGCCGAATTCGACCCCGAGGCCCGTCGTCGGATGCAGGAGTCCGATGGCTTCAGCGAGGACGAACGCGATCCCATCTCGACCGACGAGGAGGGTGAGGCGCCGACGCCGAACGACGACTGACCGCGCCGCTTTTTTTCGTTACAGCAGCGCGCCGACCGCCCAGAGCGTCAGCATCCCCGCTACGATGGTCGCGAACATGTCCTCGGTCCGCCAGGCGACGACGCCCGCCACGAGGCCGGCGGCGATCCGGCCGTCGACGAGCGTCGCGGTGACCGTCGGTCCCGGTTGTACTACCGCGGGCGCCACGAGCGCCGCCAGCACCGCCGCCGGAACGAACCGGAGTGCGTGTTCGAGCCGGGGCGGCATGCCGTCGATACGCCCGGACAGGTAGATGAACGAGTAGCGGATGCAGAACGTGAGCACGCCGACCACGAGGACCACCCCCCAGATCGACAGCGGGCCGTAGTCCGTCGTCACGCCGCCGACCCCCTGTCGGCGAGCAGTCCGGCGAGGACGCCTGCGATCGCCCCGAGCAGAAGACCGAGATTCAGCGGGAGCCCAGCCCCGGCGACGGCGACGCCGCCCCCGACGAGGGCCGCCACCAGGTGCGGCCGGTCGGTCAGTCGCGGCACGAGCAAGGCGAGGAAGACGAGCGGGACGGCGAAGCCGACGTTCCACCCCGGGGGGATGCCTGCACCGAGGACGATTCCCGCGACGGTCGCAGCCTGCCAGACCGCCCAGATCGCTCCCGCGGCGCCGAGATAGTACCAGCGACGGTCCGTCTCGCTCTCGGCGACGAACTCGTCGATCGCCAGAGCGTAGGACATGTCCGTGAGGAAGTAGGCACACGTGGCGCGCCACCGGCGCTGTAGCGACTCGAAATACGGCGCGATCGACGCCGAGTACATCGACATCCGGAGGTTGATGACGGTGGCTGTGAGGACGACCACCGCGAGCGGGGCGTCCTCGGCGAGCAACTCGACGGCGGCGAGTTGTGACGCGCCCGCGAAGACGACGAGGGAGAGGCCCATGGCCTGCAGCGGCGACAGGCCCGCGTCGATGGCCGCGACGCCGGTCACGAGACCGAACGGGAGTAAGCCCAGAAGGAGGGGGAGCATCGACCGCACCCCGTCGACGAAGTCGGTCGGCACCCGGAAGCCGCGCATACCACACCCTGTAGCGTCGCCGGGCAACGACCTTTCGGTTTACAGGTCCTCGACCAGCGAAGCGACGAACGCGATCTCGTCCTCGTTGACCGTATGCCCCATCCCCTCGTAGATGCGCTCGGTCACGTCGGCGTCGAGGCGGTCGTACACGGTCGTCGACGCGTGGACCCGTTCTTCGGGAATGTGCGGGTCGACGTCGCTACAGCCGAAGAAGGCGGGCGTCCCGTCCAGCGACCCCGTGTAGTCGTCCGGATCGACGCTATCGCCGATGAGCCCGCCACTCAGGGCGACGATGCCACCGTAGCGGGTCGGGTTTCGGGCGGCGAACTCGCTGGCGAGACAGGCGCCCTGCGAGAACCCCAACAGCGCCGTCCGTTCCGTCGGAATCCCGGCGTCGGCGGCCCGGTCGAGCGTCGCTTCGACTTTCCCGAGCGCGCTGGACAGGTGTGGTTCGTTGTCCGCGACGGGCGCGAGAAACGAGTTCGGATACCACTCGTTGTTCGCGGCCTGCGGCGCGAGAAACGCCACGCCGGGCCGGTGGAACTCGCTCGCCATCCCGAGGATGCTCCGCGCGCTCGCGCCCCGTCCGTGGAGCAGGACGACCGCGGCGTCGGCGGCCGACGGATCGGTGCCCGCGGTCATGACTGGTTCGTCCGCGTGGACGTCGCTCATGGCTGCCTCCTCGTCGCGTCGAGCGGGTGTTCGTTCACGCACTCACCAGGACCCCTGACGACTTCAATCCCGCGTCGGCGTCTCCCGGCCGATGACGGCGGCCTCACGGATCTCCAGGGCCGTTTCGAACTCCTCGCGCCGGTCGGTTTCGGAGCCGATCCGGCGCAGTTGCTGGGCGTGTGTCCGGGCCACGGCGTCACGTTCCCGACGACTCAGGCCGAGACGGTCGCCGACCGTCGCCCAGTGGTCGGTCGGCACCAGGAACACCTCCCGCTCGTCGGTGGCGGCGACGCGTTCGAACTCCTGGCGGTAGGTGTCGAGGCGGTCGCCGAGGTCGGCCTGCACCTGTCGCAGCACCGAAGACAGAGTGCTCGGCCCCACGCTGGCCTTCGCGGCCGAGAGCATGAACACCTGGCCGTCGATCGGCGTCTCCGACGCACCGGCCACGCTCATCCTCCAGCGCGCATCGCTTTCTGTGCGAAGCGCTCGATGAGCGGGTCGAGCACGTCGGGATCGCCCTCGAAGACGAAGTCGATCTGGGTCAGCGACATCGAGGGCCCGACCGTCATGGTCTGCTCGGAGAGCGTCGCCTCCCAGCCCTCGCCCTCGACGTGGTCGTCGTCGACCTGCTCGCCACCCAGCGTTTCGAGATACTGGATCGCCAGGCGTTTCGAGATACCGCGAAACGAGCGCTCGCGGCGGACCCACTCGTCACTCATGCGCCACCAGCTACCGGCGGGAACACCGACAGCGTGTCGCCGTCTTCCATCACGGTGTCAGTGCCCTCCATATGCAACACTTCGCGCCCGTTTTTCAGAATGTTGAGATTCGGCTGTAGGCCGCCCTCGTCGTCGAGGATTTGTCCTTCGAGACCGCCGTATTCGGATTCGAGGGTCGCAAGGACCTCTCCGACGGTCGCGCCATCCTCGAACTCGTGTTCGAGCGTCTTCTGGCCGACCGCTTCGCGGAACGTGGCGAAAAACCGCAGTTCCAGATCCATGTCTCCTATTGCGGGCGCGGGCGTAAAAAGTCACGCGACACAGTGTGTCGATTGCGTCCTACCGGTCGCGCAGACGGATGCCGTCCTCGACGGTCCGGTAGTTGCGCTCGCGGTCGAGTCGTTCCGCGACCCAGCCGACCTCCTGGATCTGCATGATGAGGTCAGCCTGCAGGTTTCGCCACGCGATGGCGTAGATGGGCGACTGTCCCCACGCGCGGAGTTCGGGAACGAACTCGTCGTACTGTTCGAGCTGGTCCTCGAGGCGTTCGAGCGCGTCGACGACGCCCTGTGCGGCCTGGCTCTCGTCATCGGCGGCCTCGACGGCCTGATTGAGGCGTGCTTCGAGACCGGCGACGGCGCGCTGCATGTCCTGCTTGGCCGCCTCGTCCTCCTCCGGGAGCGATTCGAGAATCTGCTTCGGGACGCCAAGATCGAACTCGTCCATACCGTCGGGTAGCCAGCGAGCGGTAAAAGGCTCCCGAACGCTACCCGAGAAAGTCGCGCAACTCGGCGGCACACGATCGACAGAGCAACACCTGGAGTTCGCCCTCGGCGTCGAGCAGATCCAGCGCGCCGTAGACGTGGCCGGGTTCGATGGTTGTCCCACACCGATAACAGGGGTGCGGGCGGGACGGGTTCGACCCCGTCGTGGCGTCCTCGGTCATCGGTCGGGTCGGTCGCGTCGACGGTTCCGGTCGACGCCGCCGGCCGGTTCGGGTGGCGCGTCGTCGTCGTCGAGCGGCGTCTCGTCGTCGACGACCTCTGATAAGCCCAGTCGGTCGACCGTCCGGCGGGTCGGGATGCCGTCGGTCGACCAGCCACGCGCCAGGTAGTAGCCGTCGAGCATCGCGTCGAACGCGTCGCGGTCGATGGCCCGCCCCTCCGCGGGGCCGTCGGGCATCGGCGTCTCGAAGACGTCCGGCAGCGAGTCGTCCGCGCGGTCGAACCCCTCGCGGACGTTGAACAGCCGAACGAGCGTCCAGACGCGTTCGCCGAGCGTCGCCAGCGTCTCGCGGTCGTACTCGAGGCCGACCGCCCGTAGCCACTCCACGCCGAGGTCCTCCCACATGGTCTCGCCGGCGAAGTCGTCGACGACGAGACTCCAGAGCACGGCGCGGGCGTTCTGTGCCCCGATCACCGTGGTGACACGGTCCGCGGTGGTCCAGGCGTCGCGCTCGAACGCTTCCTGTTCGACCGGTCGGGCGCGGCGGTGACAGCCACCCCGGTCGCTGGTGGCGTACGCCAGGGCCATGCCGGCTGCGCCCCGCGGATCGTACGCCGGTAGTTCCATCGATTTGACCGTCGGCACGCCCTCGTCGTCCGCCGTGTCGGCGGCGTCCACGCCGTCGGCGAGCGCGTCGCCCAGGTCGGACGAGCGCGCCGCGATGGCGTTGAGCAGGTCGGCCGCGGCGTCGGCGTCGCCGAACGAGAGGGACGACTCGTCCGTCCGCATCGCCCACGCCACGGCGTTGCCGGCGCTGATGACGTCCATCCCGAGGCGGTCACAGCGCGCGCCGAGACGCGCCACGTCGTCGAAGTCGTCGATGCCCAGGCCCGCGCCGAGCGACATCAGGCCGCCGCCGCGGGGGACCGTCTCGCCGTCGTCGGTGTCGACGCGGAACCCGCCCGGCACCGCGTCGTCCGCGTTCTCCCGTCCGGTGGCGGCCTCGCGGACCGCCTCGACGCCGATGTCGCCGGCGTCCTCGAACGAGCCACCCTGCCATCCCCGGGTGGACAGGACGCCCACTTCGTTGGCGAAGTCGACGCTCTCGACCGTCTCGCCAGCGGCCTGCCAGCGGCCGGTGTCGTCGTCGCGATACGCGTCGTCGTAGCGGTCGCGGAGCGCGGCCAGATCGGCCGACTGGTCCGGTGGGTCGCCGCTGACGGCGACGGCTTTCAGGCGCTTTGCCCCCATCACCGCGCCGGCTCCGCCGCGCCCGGCGTGGTGGTCGCCGCCGTCGGACGCGATCGTCGCGTACGCGACCTGATTCTCGCCGGCAGGGCCGATACAGGCGACCGATCCGTCGAGGGCGTCGTCGACGGCGGCGGTGTCCGCGCCCCACAGATCGCTCGCGTCCGAGAGGGTCGCCGTGCCGTCCGCGACGGTGAGCGTCAGGGGGTGGTCGGCCGCGCCCTGAATGAGCAGGCCGAACGCCTCCGGGAGGGCACCGGCGAGGGCGTCGGCGAACGATCCGCCGCTGTAGGAGTCGAGAAAGGTCCCCGTCAGCGGCGACTTGGTGACGGCGGCGTATCGCGACTCTCCGGGGAGATAGCCCGAGAGCGGGCCGAGCAGGAGGGCAAGGCGGTTGTCGGGGCCGAGCGGGTCAGTCCCGGCGTCGAGTTCCTCGTAGAGGTATCTCGCGCCGAGGCCCTTGCCGCCCAGGAAGTCCCGTCGCCACGCGGCGGGCACGCGCTCCCGTTCGACGGTCTCCGCGGAGAGATCCACCCGGATCACGTCGCGACGGACGGGCGATGACATCGCCCGACGTAGTTGGGAGACGGTGTTAAGCGTTGTCCTCGCCCGCGACGTGTCGCATTTCGACGGCGACGCCACGGCTGCTCTCGCGCATCTCCGGGCCGCTCATCTCCGCCCGTCCCACGCCGAAGGCAGATGGCCCGGAGACGACCACCTCGTCGCCGACGCGGATGTCGCTGTCGGCGTCAGTGATTCCGGGCGCGAGGACGCTCCCGTGGGGGACGAACGCGTCGATGTCGACCCGCTTGGTCGGCGCGTCGCTCTCGACCCAGTGGCGGGCGCCTTCGAGCGTGAAGGAGAGGACGCCGTACTGGGGCACCTGCGCCGCGAGCTGCGTGTCGTTCTCGTCCCGTGCTTGGAGTTTGGGGTGGCGGCTCGTCGTCCGCAGGTCCGGAAACAGGTCGTCGCCCGCGCCATCGCCGAACTGGTAGTCCGCGATGGCCCGAATCGTGTTGTGCTGGCGCTCGCGTTTCGAGTATTTGAGCTCGCCCTCCAGTGCCCCGGCGAGGTTCGACAGCGACGCGCTGGTGGTGGGGTGGTCCTCGACGGTGTACTCGAAGGGCACGTCCACCTGCGCTTCGACCCGTTCGCAGATGTCGCGGTAGCCCTCGCCGGGGACGTGGGCGATGACGCGCGGGTAGTCGTTGCGCTCCAGATACCGTTCGAGCACCGCGGCGACGAACGCCTTCTCGCCTTCGGTCCAGTTGCCCGTCACGACCGCGTCGTAATGCTGGGCGGGGTAGGTACACTCCAGTTCCTGCGGGACGACGCCGATGGGCGAGGTCATGGAGGCGAGGTGGCCGCGGTACTGGATGGCGCGGTGGAACTGCGCGTGACTCTGGGAGTCGCTGTAGGGTTTGCGCGCGGAACACGGCACCAGCACCAGCGGGTTCGAGAACCGGTTGCGGTACCGCGAGGTGACCCGGTCGGCGAAGCGCTGGATTTCGACCCGGCTGAGGGTGTCCTCGCTCGCGGCGCTGAGTTCCACGTCCCGGACGACCGGCGTCCGCTGTTCGAGGTAGGCGTACTCCTGGTCGAACTCGCGGAAGGTGGCGGTCAGCCAGTTCTCGTGGCGGGCCTGGCCCTCCAGGTAGTCGCGCAAGCGCCCCCGTCGGATGCGAGTGCGCACCGTCGACAGCGCCGCCCGGAGCGCCGCGACGTTGTGTTCGACGCAGTCCTCGCGGGTGAACTCCTCGATGGGCGGGTCCGAGGGGAAGGCGTCGGGGAGTTCGGCGAGCTCGTCGAGGTGGTACTCGCCCTCGGTCGTACAGTAGATGCCCTGCCGGCCCTTGACGCGAGCGAGTTTGGTGTCGACGAGGTCCGCCCCCGCCGAGACGAGCGTCGCGACGTTCGCGGGCGTGGCGACGCCGGCGAGATAGAGCGCGGTGTCGGCCGGAATCGCTTCCCGGACGGCGATCATCTCGTCGCGGAAGGACTCGCCGTGGCCGACGACCCCCGACGCGGTGGAGAGCACGTACGCGTCACAGCCGTGGTCGTCGGCCGCCGCCGCCGTCACGACGCCCGCGCTCGGGTGGTCGACGTCGGGGTAGTCGACCGCGAAGGACTCCTGGACCGTCGGATCGGTGCCCGCCGGGAACGACCGGTGAGGGAGCACGGTCAACTCGGCGTCGCTCCCGTCGGGCATCTCCCGGTCGGTGTTCCAGAGGCTGCCGGCGTCGACGACGAACTCGTCGGCGAGCGCCGGTGTCGTCACGGGGTCGCGCAGGCGGAGTTCGCCCAGGCGTGCGGCCCCGTCACGCCCGTGGACTTCGAAATACTCGGTCATGCCCCACTCTCGTCGTGGACGCCGAACTATGTTGCGTTCCGCGTCGGCGGGGCCGCGGTGACAGGGTGGTCGCGTCGGCGCGATGCTACGCCCGCCCGGCCCCTAGTCCGCTCGCTCGTGCAGCGCGTCGAGGGTCACGCCGGGCGGGACGAGCGCCAGCGCCGACGCGGGCCAGTCGTCGTGTGAGAGCGTCACGTCCGTCTCGGGGTGGGTCTCGACGAGTCGGGCGACGCCGCGCGCCGCCGCCTCGTAGGCCGCGTCGTCGAGGCGATCCGGGAGTTCGGCGGTGAGGGGGTAGGTTTCGGAGAGCGCGCGCGGCGCGGGGCCGAAGGGAGGGAGCACGCGCCACGTGGCGTCGAACTGATCGGCCGAGGGCGATGCGCCTTCGGTCAGGAGCAGGCTGTCGGGCGTCTCCAGGCGATCGAGGCGGTCCTGGTGTCGGCGCACCTCGGGCCGGCGCGCGCTCTCGGCCGAACAGTAGAAAAACGACCCTTTCGACGCGGGGTCGGCCCGTTCCAACTGGTCGGCGTGATCCAGCAGCGCGCGGTAGCCGTCGAGCATCGCGGGATGGTTCCGGGCTCGCGTCTCGACGAGTTCGAGCAGGTTGCCCGCACGGATGGCCTGCTTGATCCGACGCATCTCGCCGAAGGAGACGTGGAGGTTGTGTTCGGCCAGCAGGCGTTCCCGTTCCGCGTCGGACTCTGCGCGGATGCCGGCGGGCGTCCATTCCGTACAGATCGGGCACTCACAGGGGAAGTATTCGAGATCAGCGAGATGCTTCGTGCCGTGGACGGTGAGATAGCGGTCGTCGCGGGCGTAGATGGCGTAGGCGGCGGAGTCGAAGAGGTCACAGCCCATCGCAACGGCGAGGGCGAACATCATGGGGTGACCGGCGCCGAAGAGGTGGACGGGTGCGTCGGCGCCGAGGCCGCGTTTGGCGGCCGCAACGATGTCGACCACGTCGGCGTAGCGGTAGTCGTTCATCAGGGGGACGACGGCGCCGACGGGAAAGACGTCGAGGTCGGTCGCGTCGGCGTGGCGGGCAGCCGCCTCCCGCAGGTCGAGGTTGGTCGAGCCCTGGATCGGCGCGTTGACGAGCATCTCGCCCGTCTCGACGGTTTCGGCGTCGGCGAGCGCCTGCTCGGTCGTTTCGAGGTCCGCTTCGGCCGTCTCGCGGGTCGCGTCCGGTGGCGTGGGCACGTCCACCGGCGTCGCCACGTCGGAGCCGATGGCGTGCTGGAACTCCAGGATTTCCTCGGTCGTCACGTCGATGTCGCCGTACTCGGCCAGTTGGAAGGAGCCGGAGTCGGTGACGATGGCGCCCGAGAAGTCGAGCATGTCGTGGAGACCCTCCGCGAGCGCCCGTTCGCGCAGGTCGTCGGTGCCGCGGATGATGTAGGCGTTGGTGATGAGCATCTCGGCGCCGAACTCGGCTTCGAGACGGGCGGGCGACACCGTCCGAATGTTCGGGTTGATGACGGGGAGCAACGCCGGCGTCTCGACGGTCCGGCCGGCGCGGGGGACGGTCAGCTCCCCGATACGGCCGAGGGCGTCGCCGTCCCGTAGCTCGAAGCACTCGCGCATACGCTCGCCTTTTCGGGGCGCGGCGGTAAGGGTTCCGTTCCCCTCATACGGTTTATTGTCAGCCAGTACCGGTGGGTCGCTGGACCGCCCCAGCGACCCACCGGTAAACAGTTACAATAATCCGGATCAGACCGGGACGGCGCTCAGACCCTCGACGAGGAGGTGGCTTGTCGTCGCCGACTCGTCGGGGAAGGCCCCGGACTCGCTCAGTTGGATCGCGAGGTAGGTGATCGCGAACAGCGTCGCGTTGTACGCGCCGTGGACCAGCGCGGGCACGACGAGGTTGTCGGTCAGTTCGTAGACGGCACCGAACACGAGTGCGGGGAAAAAGAGCACCGTCACGGTGACGAGGCGCCCGCCCGCGCCGCCCGTCAGCGCGATGTAGTGAATGGCGGCGAAGATGGCGCTGGCCAGCACTACGCCCGGGATGGCGTCGAACGACTCCCGGAGTCGACTCTGGACGATGCCGCGAAAGAGCAGTTCCTCACCGGGGCCGATGAGGAGAAACGAGGCGGGAATCAGCCACAACAGGACGCTCGCGTCGGCGCCGATGATCTGTGAGACCTGATTCTCGCCCGCGGGGACGCTCGTGATGGTGATGACGACCGCTCCGCTGATGGCGGCCACGATGGCCGCCGCGTAGCCAGCGACGATGACGAGGAGGTCGCGCAGATTCGGCACGCGAACGCCGAGGTCATCGAGGGCCCAGCCGTGGACAGTGAGATAGCCGAGGGCGACGCCACCGAAGGCGAGGCCTTGCATCGCCACGAGCGAGACGACGAGAAACCGGGCCGGCGAGAGGTCGACGCCGACCGTAGCGAGGAGTCGCAGGAGGACGTACACCAGCGCGAGGCCGACGCCGAGGCCGACGGCGGACACCACTAGGGCGACGACGACGGCCCGAAGGTGGGCCGTCGTCCGTTCGTCGAGCGGGGACATACGCGTCCCTGCGTCCGGGCGTCGGAAAACCCTTCCTGCCACCGCGAGTACGAACCCTTACGGTACCCCCACGCCAACGCCCGCCGATGAGTTCGGTTCCCGAACGGAGCGAGATCGACGCCGAGCACAAGTGGGCGCTGGAGAGCATCTTCGCGAGCGACGAGGAGTGGGACGACGCCTTCGAGGACGTCCGCGATCGGGTGAACGACCTGTCGGCCTATGAGGGCCGGGTCACCGAAAGCGCCGAGACCCTCCTCGAACTGCTCGAACTCCGCGCGGACCTCCTGCGGGACGTATCGACGGTGTCGACCTACGCCAACCTGCGGAGTAGCGAGGACACCCGCAATCAGGAGTACCAGGCCATGTCGGCCCGGGCGGAGTCGCTCGCGGCCGACGCCCGGAGCGCGGCGAGTTTCGTCGAACCCGAACTGCAGGAACTCGACGAGGCGGACATCGAGGCGTTCGTCGAGCGTGAACCCGCGCTGGCCGAATACGAGCACTACTTCGACGATGTCCTCCGGCAGAAGCCGCACACGCGCTCGAAGGAAATCGAGGAGTTGCTGGCGGACCTTTCCGATGTGACCGACGCCGCCAGCGACGTGTACAGCATGCTCTCGAACGCGGACATGGAGTTCCCGACGGTCGAAGATCCCGAGGGCGAACCCGTCGAGATCTCGCTGGGCAACTTCACGAAACTCCAGAAGCGGCCGAACCGCGCCTTCCGGCGCGAGGTCCACGAGGCCTTCTACGACCGCTGGGACGACGTGCGAAACAGCGTGGGGACGGCGCTGAAAAAGAGCGTCACGGCCGACGTGAAACTCGCCCGTGCCCGAAACTACGACACCGCCCGCGAGGCGGCGCTCGACGGCCCGAACGTCCCCGTCGACGTTTACGACACGCTGCTTGAGACGGTGCGTGACAACCTCGACTACCTCCACCGCCACGCCGACCTGAAGGCGACGGCGCTCGGCGTCGATGACCTGCAGATGTGGGATCTCTACGCACCGATGGCGGCCGGCGACCCGCCGGAGATTCCGTACGAGCAGGCCGTCGATCACGTCGTCGAGGCGGTCGCCCCCCTGGGCGACGCCTATCAGGAGCGGATGGCCGAGGGTCTCGACTCCCGCTGGGTCGACGTGTACGAAAACCGCGGCAAGCGCTCGGGTGCGTTCTCCGCGGGCACCTACGACACCCAGCCGTTCATCCTGATGAACTACCAGGACGACGTGGCATCGATGTTCACGCTGGCCCACGAACTCGGCCACTCCATGCATTCGGAGCTGACCAACGAGGCCCAGCCCTGGCAGTACAGCAGTTACGACATCTTCGTCGCCGAGGTGGCGAGCACGGTCAACGAGACGCTGCTCACCCACCACCTCCTGGACACGATCGACGACGAGGCCGTCCGCCGGCACGTCCTCGACGAGTATCTGGAGCGCTTCCGGTCGACGCTGTTCCGGCAGACCATGTTCGCCGACTTCGAGTTGCGGATTCACGACATCGTGGAGGACGGCGGTGCGCTCACCCCGGACCGCTTCGACGACATCTACGGCGACCTGAAGGAGACGTACTACGAACCGGCAACCGTCGACGAGCGCATCGCCCGCGAGTGGATGCGGATTCCGCATTTCTACTACGGGTACTACGTCTACCAGTACAGCACGGGTCTCAGCGCGGCGACGGCCATCGTCGAGCGCATTCGCGAGGAGGGCGACCCCGCGGCCGCGGAGTACCGCGAGGCCCTTCGCATGGGCGGGAGCGCCTACCCCCTCGGTGTGCTCGAAACGGCAGGCGTCGATATGACGACGGCCGCACCCATCGAGGACGCCCTCGGCGTGTACGGCGCGTATCTCGACGAGATGGCGACGCTGGTCGAATAGGCCCGTTCCCCCCACGCGACCGGAGGGTTCGGAGACCCAAAGGCACATTTACGCCCACGCCATAGCAAGTGTAACCAATGTCACGGAGTCCGTCGCTCCCGGACCGTCCACGGCTCGACCTCGACCCCGAAATGTCCGATGCGGAGCGTCTCGACGCCATCCGCCAGCATTACGAGCGCATGGTCCGCGTCAACGAGGAACTCGAAGAGCGACTCGACGAGACCGACGAGCGCCGCGATGAGCTCATGGAGGAGGTCGACCACCTCAAACGGCGCAATGAGGTGCTGAAGACGTCCTCGCTGTACATCGCCACCGTCGAAGAGGTCGCCGACGAGGGCACGATCATCAAACAGCACGGCAACAACCAGGAGGTCCTGACGGAACCGTCGCCCCGCATCCGGAAGGAACTCTCGGCGGGCGACCGCGTCGCCGTCAACGACTCCTTCAGCGTCCAGACCGTCCTCGACGACGAGACCGACTCCCGCGCCCAGGCCATGGAGGTCGAGGAGTCGCCCGAGGTCACCTACGACGACATCGGCGGCATCGACGAGCAGGTGCGCGAAGTGCGCGAGGCCGTCGAGGACCCGCTGCTGACGCCGGAACTGTTCGAGGAAGTCGGCGTCGACCCGCCCTCGGGCGTCCTCCTGCACGGCCCGCCGGGTACCGGGAAGACGATGCTCGCCAAAGCGGTCGCCAATGAAACCGACGCCACCTTCATCAAGATGGCCGGCTCGGAGCTGGTGCGGAAGTTCATCGGCGAGGGCTCGCGGCTGGTGCGTGACCTGTTCGAACTCGCAGAGGAACGCCAGCCCGCGGTCATCTTCATCGACGAAATCGACGCCGTCGCGGCCAAGCGGACGGACTCGAAGACCTCCGGCGACGCCGAAGTCCAGCGGACGATGATGCAGTTGCTCTCGGAGATGGACGGCTTCGACGACCGCGGCGAAATCCGCATCATGGCGGCGACCAACCGCTTCGACATGCTCGACGAGGCCATCCTCCGCCCCGGCCGGTTCGACCGCCTCATCGAAGTGCCCAAGCCGAACGTCGAGGGTCGCGCACAGATCCTCCGCATCCACACCCGCGACATGAACGTCGACGACGACGTGGACTTCGAGGCGCTGGCCGACGACCTCCCCGAGTACAGCGGGGCCGACCTCGCGTCGCTGGCCACCGAGGCCGGGATGTTCGCCATCCGCGACGACCGCACCGAGGTCCGGATGACCGACTTCCTCGACGCCAAGGCGAAGATCGAGGACAACGAGGATTCGGGGCCCGTGATGGCCTTCACCGACTACCAGTACTGATCGGGACCGCTCCCGTGTGACGGGGTCACACGCTCCGACGGCTTTTTACCCGGTGTCCGCGTACCGTTGATGACTCGGATGAATGGAAACACGCCGTACGGAGGCGCACCCGGAGTAGTCGACGCCGGAAAGCCGTCGACCGACGTCGAACTCACACAGGACCAACGTCAGGCCCTCCAGCGTGCCGTGTCGGGAATCGTCTCCCGAACCCGGTCGTATCTGCCCGACAGCTACACCGTCGGTTCGGAGCTGTCCTACGGTTCGAATGGGCCGACGGCGACCGTCGCCGTCCGTCCGCCGGCCGGCCACCCCGTGAGCGCGGGGTTCACGCCCGACCTCGACGACCTCGAATCGGGGCTTGAGGCCGACGAACGCGACGAAGTCGCGCGGGGACTGGCGGCGAGCGCCGCCCTCCAAGTGATGGACGCCGTCGGCGACGGCATCACGCCGACCGCTCGGTAACCGCGGCCGGCGCGGCCGCCGAAATCGCATAGAGGAAGAGCAACGCCGCGGGGAGACTGCCGATTCCGACGCCGAGCGTGACTGGTGTTCCTGTGAGTACCGATCCGATCACCCCACAGAGCAACGGCAACGGCAACAGGAGCAGTACCAGGTCGTCCCGAGTGGGGGCCGTCGGTAGGACAGTACTGTCGCTGGGGGTCGTTTGCACGCTCATCGTACTCACCTCGGTGGATATTCTCGATTATTGGACTAAAACGTTTTCCCGAGCGTACGTGGCTCGTCCACCGAACCCCAAGGAAACGTCTCTGAATAATATGGGTCTGTTACCGGAAGATGGATACCGGGACTTACTTCCCCCAGAACGGATCCCGCCGCCGGTGCTTATCGAGGAACCCCTTGAGGGCTTCGAGTTCGTCGGTCGGAATCTCGTCGTGGAGCTCCTGTTCCAGAATCTTGGCGTGTTTCTCGGGCAGGTCGACCCAGAGTTCATCGCCTTCCTCGATCTGTCGGCCGACGGTCGGCCCATCGATGGCGACACTGACGCGTTCGCCCGCTCTCGCCTCGTCCACGTCGTCGCCCTGTTTCTGGATGCCGCTGAGTTGGCCGACGCGCGTGAACTCGTTGCCGTCGAAGTAGCCGACGTGGCTGTTGTTCTGGAGCGTCCCCGAGAGTATCTCGACGCCGACGACGGCGGGGTCGGACTGGCGGAAGACGTGGTCGTCGAGGATATGGAAGCGCGCGGGACGGACGATTTTGTCGAGAACCGTCTCCTGCTGGGCGCGTTCGCGCTCCTCGACGAACGCCTCGTAATCCTCGATGAGTTTGTAGATGACGTCGTCGCTGAACAGGCGGACATCGCTCTCCTCCAGTTCCCGCTCGGCGTTCGGGAGGACGTCGACGTTGAAGCCGAGGATGACCTTGTGGTCGTCCTCGGCGGCGGTGCTCGCGACGGCCACGTCACGCGGGGCGACGTCCCCGACTTCGGCGCGGAGAATCGGCACTTCGGCCTCGACGAGGGCGTTCGCCATCGCCTCCAGACTACCCAGGGTGTCGGCTTTCACGACGACGCCCTGCTCTTCGGTTTCGACCTGGATCTCCGCGAGTTCGGACTCCACCTCGGCGATGACGTCCTCGCGGGGGCGGTCGCGAACGACGCGGACGGGCGCCCCGGCCATCGCGTCGGCGAGGTCGGGCGCGGCGATTTTCACCCCGGCCGCGGCGGCGACCGACTCCACCCGCTCGAACTGCTTTTCGGTGCGGATCTCGGCGAGCGGTTTCGGCTGGAGTAGCGCGCGCACCTCGGTGACGATGGGTTCTTGCATCCCGCCGACGACGATTTCGTCGCCCTCGCGGACGGTCCCGTCGTACATCACTACGTCGAGGGTGGTGCCGAACCCCTTCTCGTCCTTGACTTCGAGGACCGTCCCCGCGCCCGGTCCCTCCACGTCGATGGCCATCTGGTCTTTCATGTACCGCTGGGAGAGGCCCATCAACACGGTCAGCAGGTCGGGGACGCCCTCACCAGTCATCGCGGAGACGGGGACGACGCCGACGTTCTCCTGGAAGTCCTGGACGCGCCAGTAGAGGTCGGCCGAGAAGCCGCCGTCGGAGAGTTGGCCGATGATTTCGTAGAGGTTCTCGTCGAGGCGGGAGCGCGCGCGGTCGCTCTGGGCGTCGTAGGTCGACTGGATGGGTTCGCCCTCCTGGGGGTTCCAGCCGGGTGTCGTGTCGATCTTGTTCGCCGCGACGACGAAGGGGGTCCCCGTCCGACGGAGGATGTCGAGGGCCTCGTCGGTCTGGGGCTGGAAGCCGTCGTTCACGTCGACGACGAGGATGGCGATGTCCGCGAGCGCACCGCCGCGCGAGCGCAGCGTCGAGAACGAGTGGTGACCGGGGGTGTCGATGAAGAGCAGGCCGGGCAGGTCGAAGTCGTCGGGATCGACGAGACTTCCGGCGATGCCGGAGATGGTGTCGAGCGGGACTGCCGTGGCGCCGATGTGCTGGGTGATGGCGCCGGCCTCCCCCTCGCTGACCGCCGACCCGCGGATCTTATCGAGCAAGCTAGTCTTCCCGTGGTCGACGTGCCCGAGCACGGCGACGATGGGGGTGCGAAGCGCCTCAGACCGATCGCGTGTATCCGAATCTGACATGATATCCCCCGGCAGAAGTTTTCGTATCCTCGAACAGCCGTGGACCGAAGTTAAGTCTTTCAACATACCGTCGCTCGCCACGGCCGACCCCGTGGCGTTTAAGGGCATGCCCGCGAATATCGTTCGTATGGTCGACGTACTCGCCGAAAACCTCTCCGGCAAGTCCGTGATGGGATCGGACGGAACCGAGCTCGGAATGCTGTACAACATCACGATGAACGTGAAATCGGGATCGCTGAATGACCTGCTCGTCTCGCCGAACGAGGAGTTCTCCGCCAGCGACTCCCAGTTCCAGCAGGACGATCAGGGGCAGCTTCACGTCCCCGTGTCACGCGTGCAGGCAGTGAAAGACTACATCGTTATCGACCGGTAGATGCACGTTCTCGACTCTTCTGCGTTCATTCACGAGTATCACACCTCCTCGCAGATGGCCTCGATCCCCTCGGTCAAGGAGGAACTCGAAGACGAGAGCGAGTATCGCTTCGACGCGATGGAGGGCGCGGGGATGCATATCCACATCCCGGCGGACAACACCATCGAGACCATTGAGCGCGCCGCGATCGAGACGGGCGACAGCGAGGAACTCTCCGGGACCGACGTGCGCCTGGTCGCCGCCGCGTTTGAACTCGACGGCACGCTCGTCACCGACGACTACGCGATGCAGAACGTCGCGGAGCATCTCGGCGTCGTCGTCGAAGTGATCGCCCGCGAGGGCATCGCCGAACAGCGAGACTGGCGGTTCCAGTGCCAGGGCTGTGGGCGCGAGTTCGACGAACATCGCGACCGCTGTCCCATCTGCGGCAGCGACCTCTCGCGGAAGAACCCCGCCTAGAGCGCCAGAGCGGCCACCGTCCGCTCCGCCGTCGCCGTGTCGCCCCCGTCGGGAACGACGATGGGGTGATCGACGACCGCCAGCGGCGCGATTGCTTCGAACCGCCCAGTGTCGTGCCGGCTCCCCCGTGTCGCCGAGTGCGTCGACCATTGCCACCGTGTCGATCGTGCGGGCGTCGGCGATGTCACCACACGGTATCAGAACTCTCGTGCTCGCGGCTGCTCGGTGGCTGTGTGCGAAAGAGTTAACTCGCGACCGTGGTAATAGTTACCGCATGTCTATCACGCCCCGCTCCGGATCGACCCCGTTCGGGCGGCTTCGCACCCACTACGAGGAGTCCCGCGCCGTCTGTCCGGCGTGTGGCTACGAGGACGAGGGTGGCGAGTGGCGGGTGTCCACTACCGGACGGCGCGTCGAGTACCGCCACCGGTGTCCGAGCTGTGACGCGGTCGACCGTCGCGAACTGCGGCTCTAGGTGACGAAGAAGATCAGCACGCTCACCGCCATCGCGACCAGGATGAGGACCGCGGCGAGCGCACCGCCCATCGAGACGACGGCGTTGGCGTGACTGGCGAGCGTCTCCGTGCGATCGTTGCCGAACACCGTCACCGTCGTGCGTTCGGTTGCCATCCCCGCCGACACCGGTTCGCGGTCGTCGACGGCCTCGTCGACGAGACGTTCGATGACTGCGAGGAAGTCGTCGTGATCGATGGCTGCGCCCACCTGGTTGTCCGCCTCGACGGTGTTGACGATGTGGGTGTCGGTGGTCATCACCTCGGCGACGTCGATGTCGCTGTCGGTGGTTACGGCGTCGACGATCCGTCCTCGGAGCCCCGGCACCATGTTGTTGCCGTCGACGAGGATGTACGCTGTCCGCTGGTCTGCCACGTCGACGACGGCGACGCGGACGCCGAGCGGGCCGATGCCGTCGAGCGCGTCCCACTTCGTCCGGTCCCAGGCGACGCCCAGCTGGATGTCCCCCTGCGGGGCCTCGGCCAGTCGCCGTCCGGTCTCCCGCCCGGCGGTGATCATGTCGAACGCGCGCTGACTGCCGGGCGTGACGTGGCCGAGATCTTCGCCCTGCAGGCCGTTGTTGGAGTTGTGGGCGTCGACGAGGAGGACATCGTCGAGGCCGGTCGTCCGCGCTTCGGTAGCCACCGAGAGACCGACGCCGTACTCCACGTCGTCGGCGAAGCCGGGGGCGTAGGTGGCGACGAGGAGGGCGTTGCCGCCGAACGCCTGTCCGAGCATCGTCGCTTCACCGGACTGCGTGCGGGCGCTCCGGGTCGCTTCGTCGGTGTACGTCAGTCGCTTCTGTGCCGCGTCGATGGCGTCGAGGATGGCATCGACCTCGCGCTCGGTGACGAGATTGAAGTCGTGACCCGCCGTGGCGTGGGGCGGGAAGACGAGGCCATCGGTGTGTTCGGCGACCCGGACGGGGAAGTTGCCGCCGCCGATTTCGCCCATCGGCCCGGGGTGGATCATCGGCAGGACGAACCGCGCTTTCTGCGTGCCGTCCGGTCGACGGAAGGCGAGCACGGTCACGGGAACGATGGCCTCCTCGCCGAGTTTCTCGAAGAAGTCCTCGAGTTCCCGCGAGCCCTCGGCGACGTGGCCGACGAATCCGCGGATGAAATCGAGGACGGAGACCCCGAGGCTGCGCTGCCAGGGCCGGTCGATCACGCGGATGAACACGTAGACGCCGCCGGCGTAGACGACACACATGATCGCGAGCAACTGGAAGTGGCTGGCGTCGATGACCCAGAGTTCCGGCGGGGCCTCGGAGGCGCGCGAGAGATACGGCGTCAGATAGGCGTCGACGAGGGGGCCGCCGAGTTCCAGGAACCGGACGGTGCCGCTGTAGACGAACAGAAACACCGCCGAGACGACCGTCTGGAGACTGGCCGGCACGGCGGCGATCAGGAGTGACGACTGCGACACCGCCATGACCACGAGCAGTCGGAAGGCGAAGATGGACGCGAGCGCGATGATCAGCGCGTCGTAGACGAACGTCTGTCCCAGCGGAGTGAGCAGGGAGACGATGCCCGCGGCGGTGACGATGGCGACGATGATGAGTTCACAGAGCAGCGCCAGCAGCGACGACCGGTTGGGCGTGAGTTTCCCGCCGACGAAACGATCGACGCCGGTGGTTCCGATGGAGGCGATGACCGTCGGCAGGCCGATGAAGAAGATGCCCTGCCAGGCGTCACGGCCCAAGATGAGGAGGTTGCGCCAGGTGGGCGACGTGGTGCCGGAGTCGAAGGCCGCGATGCCCGCCATCGCCGCGATGACGAGCGCGAAGCCGAGGCTGGCGTACCAGCTCGGGGCGGTGAAGATGTACCGTGAGAGCCCCGCGAGATCGGACTGGGTCGCCGTCATTCGCTCACCTCGACACAGCGCGGTGTGGTAAAGCCATCCGTTTCACCGACAGCAGTCGATGAAGTTCTCGAACAGTTCGTCGCCTTCCGCCGTATGGGCGACTTCGGGGTGCCACTGGACGCCGTACAGCGCTCGATCGGTGTCGCTCATCGCTTCGATGTCACAGACATCGCTCGTCGCCGTTCGCGCAAAGTCCGTGGGGAGCGTCGTCACCTCGTCGGCGTGACTCGCCCACACGCGGGTCTCGGGGGCGAGCGAGCCGACGACCGGATCGTCGGCGTCCGTGATCGCCACGTCAACGTCGGCGTAGCCGCCGTAGTCGCCGGGGCTCACTGCGCCGTCCAGTTCGGTCGCCATGATCTGCATGCCGAGACAGATGCCGAGCACCGGCACGTCCATGTCGAGATACTCGGCGCAGCGGCCGATGCGGTCCATGTCGGGGCCGCCGGAGAGGACGAGGCCATCCACGTCGAGGTCGGCCGGCGGCGTGGTGTTGTCGACGATTTCGGTGTCCACGCCCGCGTCTCGGAGCGCCCGGCGCTCCAGATGCGTGAACTGGCCGTGGTTGTCGACGACGACGATGCGGGTCATTACGCCGTCGTAGTCCGGTAGCGCCTAAAAGCGAATCGGAAGCGTCTCGGACGGAGTATCGTCGGTCAGTCCCGGCGGTTCGCCGGGAAGGTCAGGCGAATCACCGGCAAACAGTTACAATACTCCGTATCACTCCGCGCGCCCGTCGCGCTCCGCGGCCGTCTGAAACCCCAACTCCGCCTGTTCCTTGCTCCGGCGCGCCTCGCGGGCTTCCAATGCCGCCGTGTCGGGCGTCGCGTCGTCGTCGATTCGGGCCCGGCCGGCGTGGACTTTCGCGTGACACCACCGACACAGCGCGACCGTTATCTCGTGGGTCGTCTCCCCGTCCGTCGTCTCCGCGGATCCATACGACAGGTGATGCTCCTCCAGCAGCGGCCGGGTGTCGTCGTGGGCCATCCGCACCTCTTCGAGGCCGCACCGGCGACATTCACGACCGTCGGTCGTCGAGCGATACTGTGGGCAGTCGCGCCAGTCGCCGTCGGCGGCGACGCAGTCGTAGTCCTCGGCGCGGCGTTCGGCCGCGAACGCGGGGTCGTCGCCGTCGCGCTCCAGGGCGTATCGACACCGGCCGTCGGACGTGAGATGGTCACACCGGCCGGCGTGGGCGTAGGGGTCGTCCACGCCGACTGGGGTGCCCGTTGGCGTCCGCTCCATGCCTGCCGGTGGGGCGTCCTCCGTGATGAACCCGACGGCTACCCCTCGTAGCCCGCGTACTCCATCAACTGCGCGAAGATGTCCGAATCCATCACCGACTCGTAGACGATGCCGCCGACCATCCCGCCGGGGTAGGAGTTCCCGTTCATCGCGTGGCTCACCTTGTGGCAGTGCATGAGGTAGATGCCGGGGTCGGCGTCGGCCTCGAACTCGATCGTCTTGCGCTCGGCGGGCGCCAGGTCGAGGATGTCCTCCTCGTACTGCGCCACGTCCGGAATCCGCGAGCCGTCCTTCTCGACCACCCGGAAGCGATGGTTGTGCGTGTGGATGGGGTGGTTCATGTAGCCGTTGTTGGCGAAGTGAATGCGAACGGTGTCGCCCTGTGAGACGAGCACCGGCGACCCGTCTTCGGGGTGGAGCGTGCGGGGTGCCGCCCGGCCGTTGATGGTGAAGACATCGGGCTGGCGGTTCCGCGGACTGTAGCTCACGTCCTCGCCCGCCATCTGCCGGTTGAGCCGGGAGTCCCAGTCTTTCACCGTCATGAACAGCTCCTGATCCGCGGGCTTGTACCCTTCGGGGTCGACACGGAAGATGCCGTACATCCCCATGTCGATGTGCCGGTGGGTCTGGTAGTGGCAGTGGTAGAGGTGGGTCCCCGGGACGTTCGCGGGGATTTCGTAGGTGTGTTCCTCGCCGGGCATCACCGTGATGCCCGTCGTGGTCGGCACGCCGTCGTTCTCCCACGTCTTGCGAACGCCGTGGAAGTGGACGGTGTGGGGCATGTCGGCGTTCGTGTTGTCGAGGGTCACCTCGATGTCCTCGCCCTCCGTCGTGCGGATGATGGGGCCGGGGACGCTCGGCTGGCGGTCGTCGGCCTGCCACGCCCAGACCCGCGGCAGTTCGACGGGGCCGCCCATCGACTCGCCCGGGTGGACCGGAAGCGAGGAGGTGACTGCCCGGAGCGTCACCTGATTCCCCTGCTCGGGAACGTCGACGATCTGTGGCTTCCCCGACAGCGGGAGACTGCTGGCGGTCTGCTGGGCCGCCGTCGCCGCCATCTGGGAATCCTCCTGTGCTCTCGGAGCGACACAGCCAGCGAGTCCGACCGTGCCCGCCGCGCCAGTCGCCTTCACGAACTGCCGACGTGAGAGCGTCGTTCCGGGGGCACCAATTTGGTCTGTCATGGTACCTTATCGTAGGGGGCAGGGGTAGAAGCGTGCCTCGGGGGTTCTCATCCGGTGAAAACGGTTCTCACCCCGCGAGAATCACCTCACCGTCGGTCGCGTTCGTCGATGTCTCGGCGCGCGGTTCGTTCGGCTTCCTCCCGGTCCATCACCGTCCGATCCTCGTGTTCGGCCCGCACCAGCCAGTAGAGGACGAGCGGTGCCGCGAGGCCGACGAGGAGCACGAGGACGAGCAGGCCGCCGGCCCCGGGCATTCACCCGAGGAAGACGTCGACGATGTCGCTCCCCGCCGATCCGGTGTCCCGGTAGAGTTCCGAGTAGCCGCAGTTGGTACACGACACCACCTGGAAGGAGTTGGTCTGGATGTCGAACATCTTGCTGAGACCGCCACCGGTCGTGGAGATCTTCCCGACATCGGTCTCGGTGTGGCCGCATTTCGGACAGCCGCGGTCATCGGAGTCCATACGCGCCGATGATCGTGAACGAAGAAAACTATCCCGAAGACTGAAACGAGCGCTTGTGAGAGCCGATCACACGGTCCGGGTCGTTGGCTCCGTCGTCACGAGTACTGGTCGTAGATGGTCTCCGCTTCGGCGGCGTGACTCGAGGCCAGGTTCAGGAGGTCGTCGATGACGTCCTCGAAGGATCCTGCCCGCTCCGGGAGGTCACTAGACCGTTCGTCGAGACGGTCCTCCACGTCGCTCAACACTTCGTAGGCGCGGTCGGCCGTATCGGCCGCTTCGTCGGTGCGGTTGTCGTCGATGTCGTCGCGCGCATCGACGATCATCGAGAGACCGTTTCGAAGGTCGGTGGCGTCGTCACCGACCGCGGAGAGGATGTCCGCCTCGTCGGTCAGTTGCGCCACCTTCCCGTCATACTCGTCCTCGCTGATCGCGTCCGTCACCGACGCGCTCGCGATGTCCATCTCCTCTTGGAGAGTTTCCGTCGGTTCCGACACCTCCTCGGCGGCGGTTTCGACCCGGTCGATGTCGTCTTCGGCGTCCTGCAGGTCGTTGTCGTCCATGTGGGTGTGCGCCTCGGTGAGGGCGTCGTGTCCATCGATGAGCCACGACTGGGCGTCGGTCGCCAACGTGAGGAACCGCTGCATCGTATCGAGCGACTGGACGGTCGTTCGTTGCTCCTCCGTCGACGCGGCGGCGTCGGCGTCGGCGAGTGCCCGTTGTACCCGGTCTAGCCGCAAGAGCACGTCACGCGCCCGGAACGTCTGGGTTTCGGCCGTTATCGACAGGAGGTCGTCGGTGACGCCGCCCGTGAAGATGTAGACGGCCTCGGTGAGTCGGTCCTGTGCGGTGTCGATGTGCTGGGCCGCCTCGGGCGATGCCGCGGGTTCGGGCGTCGCCGTCGGCTCTGGCGTTTCGGTCGGGGTCGCTGTCGCCGTGGCGGTCGGTTGGCTCCGCTGGCCACCGAAACAGCCGGCCACGAGAGGGGTCAGGGCGGCGAGGTACGTCCGTCGATACATACCCGTTGTAGATATGTTACTCCAGTAAAGCGTATCGATATTGTCAGACGCACGTGAGACGAAACCCCGGCGGTATAGGTCGTCTCCGCTGCCCCCGTGCGACGTGCGTCAGACACGTATCAAATTCTGATGAAAACATATAGGTCGGCGTCGCCGCACACGTCTTGATATGCCCCTCCGGAATCCGCGCACGGTGGCCGCGCTCGTGGCCACGTTGCTCGTCGCCAACGCCGTGTGGAACCTCCTTCTCAACACGCTTCTCGTCCGGTCCGGACTCGCGGCCGCCGTCCGAGTCACCTACGATGTGGCCCTTCCGCTCTCGGGGCCACAGGCCGTCGCCGGCCTTGCGCTTTCGACAGTCGCCACCATCGCGCTGTTCACCGCGCTTGCCCGCACGTTCTCGTCCGACGCCTTCGGCGGCGCGGCGCCGTCGCTCGACACCGCTCTCGTCTACGGTCGGGCCCTCGTCGTCGCCGTCGGCGGGACTGTCGCCGTCGCACTCGGCCTCGTCGCCCTCGTCGTCCCGGGTCTGGTCGTCGCCCTCCACCTGCCGCTGGTGTTCGTTTCCGTCGCCGTCGACGGCGACTCGGTCGGACAGGCCGTCGACGGCGTCTGGGAACGGATGCGCGGTCACCGTGCCCGCGTCACGGCCGTCGGCCTCGCCGTCGTGGCGATCCCCCTTGCCCTCGCCGTCATCGCCACGCTGACGACCCTGCTCACGCCGGTGGCCGAACTCGCCGTCGGCGTCGTCATCACGACGCTCGCGGCCACCGTCGGCCTCGCCGTGTTCACCGCCATCGCTGAATCGCTCGGCGGTACCAGCGCCGGGTCGTCGCGGACGGGGCGTCTCGCGTCCGGCACGTCACGCCAGCTCTGACGGCCGGATGTCCCGAGTCGTCCACCGGCATGACGGCGACCAACGCACGCTGGCGACCGACGTGTCCGTTGCAGATTCTTTACTCTCGCGGGCACGCGGCCTCATGTTCCGCCGCTCGTTCCCCGCGGGATCGGCGCTCGTCTTCCGCTTCGACGGCGGTGCCCCGCGGGCGCTCCACATGGTCGGCGTCCCCTTCGACATCGACGCGATCTGGCTTCGCGGCGGCCGCGTCGAGCGGGTCGCCCGCCTGTCGGCGTGGACCGGTCTCGGGCGCGCGCCGGCCGACACCGTGATCGAACTCCCCGCCGGCGCCGCCGCCGCGGTTTCCGAAGGCGACGTCGTGCGGATCGAGTGAACGGGACCGATATTTATGTCGCCCCGGGTCGCGGGGAGAGATATGGAGATCAGTTCGACCGACGACCCCGCGACCGTCGAGGCCGTGCCGGACGTCCACCTCTCGCAGCTGGTCGCAGGGGACCGGATCAGCGTCCAGGGGTATACGATCGACGCGGGCGCGACGGTGCCCGAACACAGTCATTCACACGAACAGGCCGGCTTCGCCACTCGCGGCGAAGCGGTGTTTCTGATCGGTGGCGAGGAGCGCGTCGTGTCGGCGGGCGATGCCTACGTCATCCCGGGCGAGGAACCCCACGCCGTGGAAAATCGCGGCGACGAACCCTTCGAGGGGGTCGACGTGTTCAGCCCGCCACGGACCGATCCGGACTGGCAGGACTGAGACGGGGTATAAGCCATGCCTGGTGGGACGCCGGACCGTCTTGGCGACCCACTGGAACACAGTACAATACTCCGTATGAGCGGCGCCTATCCCTCGCGCCGGAGTCGCGTCACGACGAACGCCTCGTCGAGTTCGCCGAGGAACTCCCCGAGCCGCGGGCCTTCGGTGTCGTCGAAAAAGAGCCGGTAGCCCGCGGCGAAGAAGTCGCCGATGTCGATGTCGTGCTCGCGAGCGGTCTCGTAGATCTGTCCCTGAATCTCCTCGCCGCCGTGACCCTCGGCGACGAACGCCGCGAGGTCGTCGAGCGCCGCGGCGACGTCGTCGTCGAAGTCGACATCTGGGAGGTCGGCCTGCAGGCGGTAGTTGTAGGCGTTGTCCATGCGCTCGGCCCACGTTCGCGCGCGTTCGACGCGTTTCAGCGCCTCTTCGACCGCCCATTCGGGCGTGTCGTCGTCGAAAAAGCCCTGGTTGCGCGCCATCCGGATCCGGAGGTCGCGGTCGTCCGTCATCCCCAGCACTGCGGCGAAGGTGTAGGGCAGGCGGACGCGCTCCGCGCGCACCTCGTCGACGACGAACGGGTACGCGCGGTCGGCGAGGGGCTTCAGGTCGGGGTCGGACTCCTCGCCAAAATACACCCGCTCGAAGCGGTCGAACTCGTCGACCAGGAGGTCGATGCGCTCCGTGTCGAAGTCCTTCGCGCGCTTGGGGTTGCGCACGAAGAAGTAGCGCAACACCTCGGGTTCGAGCAGGTCGAGCACCTCGTCGACGGTGATGACGTTGCCGGCCGACGAGGAGAGGGGTTCGCCGTCGAGGGTGAACCACTCGTACACCATCGGCACCGGGGGCTGGATGTCGAGCACCCGCTCGGCGATTTCCTTCCCGCTCGGCCACGACCCCTCGGCGTGGTCCTTGCCGAACGGTTCGAAGTCGACGCCGAGCACTTTCCACTGGGCCGGCCATTCGAACCGCCAGGGGAGTTTGCCCTCGCGGAGCGTCGCCGTCCCCTCGTGTCCGCAGCCTTCGATATGCTCGCCGCCGGCGTCGAGGCCGGAACACCGGTAGTCGACGGTGCCGGCGTCGAGGTCGATATCACGCACGTCCTGCGTGAGACGGCCACACGCCGAACACTGGGGCATGAAGGGGACGTAGTCGTCGCCGACGCCGTCCTGGTAGTCGGATAGTACGTTGCGTGCGAGCGTCGTCTTCGCCAGCACCTCGCGCGTCACGGCCTCGAACTCGCCCGATTCGTAGAGGTCGGTGTTCGACACCAGTTCGATGGGGACGCCGACGGCCTCGGCGCTTCGCTCGAGCAGATTCGTGAAGTGAGCGCCGTAGGAGTCGGCCTCGCCGAAGGGGTCCGGGATATCCGTGTAGGGCGTCCCGAGGTTGCGTCCCAGCGCACCGGCGTCCACCTCGCCCAGGCCGACGAGGTTCCAGTCGTCGTCGGCGAGCGTCTGTGGCACGCCCCGCAGGGCGTCCCGGTCGTCGCTCGTGAACACCTGGCGAACCTCGTGGCCGCGGTCACGCAGGACGGCGGCGACGAAGTAGCCACGCATGATCTCGTTGAAGTGGCCGAGATGCGGGACGCCGGAGGGCGAGACTCCACCCTTGATGACGATCGGGTCGTCGGGGTCGCGCGCCTCGATCTCGTCCGCGATGTCGTCCGCCCAGAAGGCGTTGTGCGTGTCGTCGCTCATCGGTCCCAGCGCTCGGGGTCGCCGTCCGCACCGAGGGGAACGATGTCGGTGCCGGTGTGATCGCCGTGCAGGACGGCCTCCGCGATCCGGTCGGGGTCGGTCCCGTCGAGGACGATCGTCCGCATCCCCGATCGCTCGATGAGTTTCGCCGCCAGCAGGTCGACGGGGGCAGAGGCGCCGGCGCCGCGGCTCATGGGTGCGACGAGATCCACCAGTTCCGTGCCCGTGAGCCGATCGTACTGCTCGGCGGTGGGGTCCCCGTCGGGGTCGGCGCTGAACACGCCGTCGACGCTCGTGGCGTAGACGAGGAGGTCCGCGTCGACGTATTCGGCGAGCGCAGCGGCGACGGCGTCGGTCGTCTGGCCGGGCATCGCCCCGCCCATCACGGGCACGTCGCCGCGGCGCAACGCCTCGCCTGCACCCTCGTAGTCGTGGGGTGGCGACGGTGCGGCCAGGCCGTCCAGGGCCGCGATGAGCAGACGCGCGTTGATGCGCGTCACGTCGATTCCGATGTGGTCCAACTGGACTTCGTTGGCGCCGAGGTCCCGCGCGATCCCGATGTAGTCGCGGGCGACGCCGCCCCCGCCGACCACCGCGCCAACCTCACACCCCTCGCCGACGATGCGTTCGACCGCCGCGGCGTGGCCATCGACGCGGCCAGCGTCGAGGTCCGGCGCGAGGACGCTCCCGCCGATAGAGATAACAACTCGCATTGGCGTCGGATAGCCGCGATGCCGGCTTAAGGGTTGTCAAGCGGGCGACCGTGCGTGACTCGCCCGCGTGGCTCTCGCTCCCATTCGCCCCATCGAGTCACAGTTAAGGGTCCGCGCCCGCGTTCTCGGTGTATGAAGACGCTCAATCTCGCCGGTCCCGGCGCCGTCGACCTCGCCGACCGACTCGTGCCCGCGCTCGACGGCCGGGTCGCCACTGTCGAGTCCCTCCCGGAGACCGCCACCCGCGACACCGATGCGGGCGCGGCCTACGGTCTCTCGACGGATGGCTCCTGGATCGGCGCCGGCGACGGCCAGTCGCTCGACGACCTGCTTGACTCCCTGGCTCCCTCGTACGACTACGCCCTCACCATCGGCTTCGACGACGCTCGCCTCCCGACGGTCACACTCGGCGGTGTCGACCCCGTCGGGACGGTCGTCTACGCTGCCGACGACGCGGAGACCGCCGACACCGACGCCATCCTCGATGCCTTCGCCGATGTCGAGCCGCTGGTCACGCTCGAATCGCTCGTCCAACGGGCGAAGGCGTCATCGCTGGCGGAACGCTCCGGCGCCATCGCCACCTTCACCGGGCGCGTCAGGGAGAAGGAATCCCCCAACGACGAGCCGACGACCCACTTGGAGTTCGAGAAGTACGAGGACGTCGCCGCTGACCGCATGCGAGCGATCCGCTCCGAACTCGAGGACCGCGACGGCGTCTTCGAGGTGCTCATGCACCACCGCACCGGCGTCATCACCAGCGGCGAGGACATCGTGTTCGTCGTCGTCCTCGCCGGTCACCGCGAGGAGGCCTTCCGCACCGTCGAGGACGGCATCAACCGCCTCAAAGACGAGGTGCCGATATTCAAAAAGGAGTCGACGAGCGACGAGGAGTTCTGGATTCACGAACAGTCCTGAACCGGGTTCGGCGGATAAAACCGAGTCAATAGCCTCTATTTTCATCTCCAATTTCTATCCTGAATAAATATCTAATAGTGCCCTATAAAATGTCTAAAGGATTCGTGAACTGTTCTGAAGGACTACCAAAACGAAGCGAATCGGTAAAACTGCCCGAACTGCTCCGAACGTTCCCCCCTTTATAACATCGTCCGGGGCATACGGTTGGGTGAGGAGAACTCAAATGAGCGCAACCGCTGACCCCTCCACTGATGCGGACGACAGTTCGTCGAAAGAGGAGCAGCTCAAGCAGTACCTGCTCTCGAAGGCGCAGGACGGCGAACTCTACTTCAAAAGCAAGTTCATCGCGGACGAAGTCGGTCTCTCCCCCAAGGAGATCGGCGCCCTGATGGTCAAGCTCCGCGATTCGGCTTCCGACCTCACCATCGAGAAATGGTCGTACACGAGCGCGACCACGTGGCGGATCGAACCCGCGTAACCCCGGTCGACTACTGGTCCCCGCGCGCTACGTAGACCGGCTTCCTCACGTTCCCCCGGTTCGCTGTCACGGAGTTTATAACCGCCGAGCGGCGTACGTACTGCTAATGGACGGAGTCGACGGTCCGCCGTCTGACGCCCTCGAAGCGGTGTTTTACGTCCGCGATACGGTCCGTGACGGGGACCGGCTGCGGTACTACGGCGAGCCACTGGTTCCCCGGAGCTCGTTGCTCGACGAACTCCGGGAGCCGTTCCACCGTGCGGGCTACCGTCTCGACCTGGAACAGGGCCGCGAGCCGTACGAAACGGTCGTCGTCGCGACGCCGGCCGACGGCCGCATCGACGGCATCCCGTGGACGAACATCGCCCTGTTCGTGGCGACGGTCGTCTCGACGCTGCTAGTTGGCTCCGTCGCGTGGTATTACACCCCGCCGTCGGAACTCGCGCAGACCCCGCTGCTCGCGCTCCGGGCGTGGCCCTTCACCGCGGCCATCCTCGGCGTGCTGACGACCCACGAGCTCGGCCACTACGTCGCCGGCCGATACCACGGCGTCGACGTCTCCCTGCCCTATCTCATCCCGTTTATCGTCCCCTTCGGCACGCTCGGGGCGATCATCCGCATGCGCGGTCGGATGCCCGACCGCAAGACGCTGTTCGACATCGGCGTCGCCGGCCCGCTGAGCGGGCTCGTCGCCACCGTCGTCGTGACGGCCATCGGCCTCTCGCTCGATCCGATGACGCTGCCCGCCCGCGTCGTCGAGTCGTCGGGGCAGGTCATCGTCTTCAACAACCCGCCGCTACTCGATCTCGTCGCGACGGCGCTCGGGCAGCCCACGAGCTACGCCGACCCGACGAAGACCGTCCACCCCGTCATCATCGGTGGCTGGGTCGGGATGTTCTTCACCGTGCTTAACCTGCTCCCCGTCGGCCAACTCGACGGCGGGCACATGGTTCGCGCGATGCTCGGCCACCGGCAGGAGACGCTGGCGTCGCTGGTGCCGCTCGCGCTCTTCGGCCTCGCGGGGTATCTCCACTACGTGCGGAACCTCGGGTTCAACGAATCCGTCGGCCTCTGGGCCTTCTGGGGCGTGTTCGCCACGTTCATCGCGTACAAGGGTCCCGCGACTCCCGTCGACGAGTCGCCGCTGGGCTGGAAACGACAGGCGCTTGGCCTCGTCACGTTCGGCCTCGGCGCGCTCTGTTTCCTGCTGGTGCCGATCCAGCTGCTCGGCTAGTGGGTGTAGCCGCGGTCCGGTAGCGGATCGCCGTCGGCGACGACGCCCGCGTCCGTCACCGTGCCGATGCGGGTGATCGGGACCGAGACCGCCTCGCGTTTCTCGGCCAGCGCCGCCTCCGGCACCGTGAACACGAGTTCGAAGTCCTCGCCGAAGAAGGCCGCCAGCTCACGCCGCTCGTCGCGATCGCTCGCCACGGCGTCGACGCTCGGGTCGACCGGGAGCCGGTCCCACGCGACCTCGAATCCGCAGTCGCTCGCCGCGGCGAGCTGGTGGAGCGAGCGGGCGAGGCCGTCCGAGGAGTCCATCATGGCCGTCGCGACGCCGCGGAGTTCCTGCCCCGCCGCCACACGGGGCACGAACCGGAAGAGGTCGTTACCGCGCTCGGCGTTCCCGCGCTCGAACTCCTGGATCGCGGCGCCGCTCCGGCCGAGCGTGCCGGTCACGCAGACCGCCTCGCCGGGCGACGCGCCGGACCGATACACCGGCTCGTCGACCGCACCCACGACGCTGCCGGCGACGGTGAACTCGTCGTGGCTGTCGAGATCTCCGCCCACGTATCGAGCGTCGACCCGCTCGCAGACGTCGCTCGCGCCGTCGACGAACGCCCGAACCTCGTCAGGATCGAACGTCGGCGCGCCGTAGGCGGCGACCGCGGCCGTGGCCGTGGCCCCCATCGCCGCCACGTCGGACAGCGACGCACCGATCGTTCGCCACCCCGCGGTGTACCGCGTCGTCCCGGACGGGAAATCCGTCCGCTCGTGGAGCATGTCGGTCGTCACTACCAGTCCGTCGATAACCGCCGCATCGTCGCCCGCGCCACCGACCCGGTCGGCGAGCAGATCGAGCGCGCGCCGTTCGTCCATGCTCGGCGTTCACCGCGACGAGGAAAAACGGTGCCGATCGGTGGGTTAATGCGTCGGCTCCCCCACCGCCGGACTATGGTCCGCGGACGCCTGCGTGCGACGATCCTCGGGTTCGCCGGCGCGGCCGTCGTGTTCGCGATCCTGTTTTCGGTCGCCGGCGTCGACGAGCTCATCACGCATCTCGTCACTGCCGACCTCCGCCTCGTCACGCTCGTCTTTCTCGCCACGCTCGGCTGGCTGGCGGCGTGGGGGTTCGCGCTCCGGATCGTCCTCGGCGTCCTCGGCGTCTCGCTGTCGGTCTCGGAGGCGTTTTTCATCTTCACCGCGGCGATGTTTTCGAACAACGTCACGCCGTTCGGTCAGGCGGGCGGTGAGCCGATCACGGCCCTGCTCATCTCCCGCGTGACCGACACCGAATACGAGCGCGGACTCGCCGCCATCGCCAGCGTCGACACGCTCAACTTCGTCCCGTCGATCACCATCGCGCTCGTCGGCGTCGGCTACTTCGTCACCGAGGCCACGCTCGGGACGAGCCGCCGACTCGAACTCGCGCTCGTCGCGGTGGCCGTCCTGGCCATCGGCGTCCCCACCATCGTCTATCTCGGCTGGACCCATCGGTATCGCCTCGAAGCCCGACTCGTGGGCGTCGTGACGCCGGTAATCCGCCGGCTGGCGACGCACCTGCCTCGCATCCCCGTGCCCACCGTCGGCGGGATCGAACGCCGCATCAACGGCTTCTTTCGCGCCATCGAGCGGGTGGCGACCAACCCCCGCGGCCTCGCGCTCGCGCTCGCACTCTCCGCCGCCGGCTGGTTCTTCCAGATGCTCGGTCTCTGGCTCGCCTTTCGGGCCATCGGAACGCCGATTCCGCTGTCGGTCGCCCTCTTCGTCGTCCCCATCGGCGCCATCGCGGGCGTGACGCCGCTTCCCGGCGGCGCCGGCGGCATCGAGAGCGTCCTCGTCGTCCTGCTCGTCGCGGCCCCGCTACCCGGCGTCTCCGAGTCCATCGCCATCGCCGCCGTCGTCGTCTTCCGGGGCATGGTGTACTGGACGCCGACCATTCTCGGCGGCCTCGTCACCGGCGTCGTCAGCGTCCGCGCTCGGGGCGCGTAGTCGGTCCCGGCCGAACCCAATACGATGGGTTTAAACGCCGTCCGCGGGAACCGTGAGCCAATGGTAACCCTCTACGACGTGCCGGCCGACGCGCTCATCGACGCGCTCGCCGACCGGCTCGACGATCGCATCGAGGAGCCCGACTGGGCGAACTACACCAAGACCAGTTCGAGCAAGGAACTCCCGCCCCAGCAGGAGGACTTCTGGGCGGTTCGCGCGGCGAGCCTGCTCCGGAAAGTCGCCGTCGACGGCCCCGTGGGTGTCGACCGCCTCTCGACGGCGTACGGCGACAGCAAACAGGGCTCGACGCGCTATCGCGTCGCGCCCTCGCACGCCGAACCCGGCAGCAAGAACATCATCCGAACGATCCTCCAGCAGCTCGAAGACGAGGATCTGATCTCGGTCGCCCAGGGCGAGGGTCGCGTCGCCACTCCCGAGGGTCGCAGTCTCCTCGACGAGGTCGCCGCGGATGTCCTCGACGAACTCGATCGGCCGGAACTCGAGAAGTACGCCTAATACTGTCGGCTATAAGTTGATCACGAGATTCCCCATCCAAGATGCGAATATCTCGGAACAGTTACAGCCGACAGTATAACCCTCCGAAATCGTTTTCACCGTTTCACCGCTAAATTACACGCATGAGCGGAAGCCCTGACGACGAACGAATCGAAGAGCTTCGACAACAGAAGATGGAAGAGCTGCGAGAGCAGGCCCAGGACGGCGGTGCTGGCGGCCAAAGCGACGAATCCCAGCAGGCCGCCCACCAGCAGGCCGAGGCCCAGAAGGAAGCGCTCCTGAAACAGCATCTCACGGACGGCGCGCGCCAGCGTCTCAACGCGGTCCAGATGTCGAAACCCGACGTGGCCGACAAGGTCGAACAACAGATCCTCGCGCTCGCCCAGAGCGGCCGCATCCAGGACCGCATCGACGAGGAACAGATGCGCAAACTGCTGAAGGAACTCACCCCCGACAAGAGCTTCGACATCCAGCGACGGTAGATGGACGCCGCCCTCCTCTACAGCGGCGGGAAGGATTCGACGCTCGCAGCCCTCTGTCTCGACCGGTTTTACGACGTGACCCTCGTCACCGGCACGTTCGGCGTGACCGACGACTGGCGACACGCCCGCCGCGGGGCCGACCGCCTCGGACTGCCTTTTCGGACGCTGGATCTCGACCCGTCCGTCGCCGCCGAGGCCGTCGACCGCATGATTGTGGACGGCTACCCGCGCAACGGCATCCAGACCGTCCACGACCACGCCCTCGAACGCGTCGCCGACCTCGACGTAGCGGCTGTCGCCGACGGCACCCGCCGTGACGACCGCGTGCCGACGGTCTCGCGGGCGGACGCCCAGAGCCTCGAGGACCGCCGCGGCGTCGACTACCTCGCCCCGCTCGCCGGATTCGGCCGGCGGGCCGTGGACCGCCTCGCGGACATCCACCTCGATGTCGAGACCGGCCCGAGCGAGGCGGTCCCGCGCGCCGACTACGAGGCCGAACTCCGGGCGCTCCTCGCCGACGACGACCGCGACGGCGCCAGCGTCGAGTCGATTTTCCCGGCACACGACCAGTCGGTCGTCCGTGGCGTCGACCGGCCGGCGCCGTTCGGCGTCGATACGCCGAAGTGAGTGGACGCCGAAGCCGGCGCATGAACCTCATCGAAGCGCTGTCCGCCGACAGGGAGATGGTCTGTGTCGTCGGCGCCGGCGGCAAGAAGACGACGCTGTACGCGCTCGCCAACCGACTCGACCGCGCCGTCGTGACGGCGACGGTTCGCATCCCTATCTTCGACGACCAGGTCGCGAACGTGGCCGTGACCCGCGACCCGGTGGGCGCCATCCGGTCGGCGTCGGGATCGTCGTGGCCGCTCGGCCTCGTCCCCGAACGCGAGCGCGACGACCGCTATCTCGGCTACGACCGGGAGACGGTCACGGCCATCCGCGCGACGCCCGGCGTCGGAACGGTGCTGGTGAAAGCCGACGGGGCCCGCACGCGGCTGCTGAAGGCGCCGAACGAACGCGAACCGCAGGTGCCGGCGACGGCCGACACCGTCATCCCCATCGCGAGCGCGAAGGTCGTCGGCAACCCGCTCGCGGACGACCACGTCCACCGGCCCGAACGCGTCGCCGAACTCACGGGACTCGACATCGGCGACCCCATCGGCGCCGACGACGTGGCTGCCGTCCTCGCGAGTCGGCTGGGCGGGCGCAAGCGCGTCCCGCCGACGGCGACGGTCGTCCCGCTGGTGAACATGGTCGACGACGACGGCCTGGCGGCGACGGGACGGGACATCGCCGCCGCCGTTCACGACCGCGCCGACGTGCCGCGGGTGGTGCTCGCTCGGATGGCCGGCCCCGAACTCGTCGACGTGGTTTAGCCGTCGAGTCGGCGGGCGGCGTCCTCGAAGTCCTGGCGCGTGTTGCAGTTCTCGAACGTGCGCGGGTGGCCGTGTTCGCGCACTTCCTCGGCGTCGACGACGACGAAATCCAGGTCGAAGAGCGGCGCGACGATGCGCTCCTTGCCCGCCTCCAGCGCCGCCTCGCAGGCGTCGGCCATCGCGGCCGCCCGGTAGACGGCGTGGGTGGTCTCGAACCACTGGTCCGGGCGCGGGACGGCGGCGTCGTGCCCCGCCGCGCGCTCGAACAGGTAGTCCACGAAGTCGCTGTCGACGAAGGGCATGTCGCAGGCGACGACGAAGGCGTACTCGGTCTCGACGGCGCGGAGTCCCGTCGCCATGCCGGCCATCGGCCCCTCGTCGGGGTAGTCGTCTTCGGCGAACGCGACGGGGAGCGACACGCCGTCGAGCGCGTCGGTGATCGCGGCGCGCTGGGCGGGGCGACAGTTGATCACCACGCCGTCGACGGCCGGTGCGATCCGATCGACCACTCGGCGAATCATCGGCGTACCGGCGAGGTCGGCGACCGCCTTGTCCTCGTCGCCGAACCGCGTCGACCGGCCCCCGGCGAGCACCACGGCAGTACGTTCGGCCATACCGCTCGTTACACCGGCGCCCGGGAAGTACCCCGCGATTAGCGTTCCTGCACGCCGTCGGTTAGGTCGCTGGTGACGCGTGCGGCCACCCGGGCGTCGACGCGCCGCTCGGCGAAGACGGCCCGCGCGCTCGCCGCGGCGTCGGGGTTGCGGGCGAAGTCGACCTCCGGATACGTCACGTCTGCGAGAAGGAGAGGCGTCGCCGACGCGGTTGCCACGCCCGCCGCGCCGTCGAGCGGATCGGGTCCGAGGACGCGCCCGATCCGATCGGCGCCGCTCTCGCCGGCTCCGACCGCCCGGACCAGCGCGACGATGCGCCGGACCATGTGCCGGGCGAACCCGCCCGCGCTGATCGTCACCACGAGGAAGTCGCCGTCGCGGTGGCAGTCGGTGTCGAGGCGGCGGACCGTCCCCGTGTCGTCGGTCGTCAGGTTGTGGAAGTCGTGTTCACCAGCGAGTCGGTCGAGCGCCGCGCGAGCGCGCTCGTCGTCGATGTTGGGCGCATAGAGGTGATAGCGGTAGGTCCGCCGGGTCGCGTCGTGGGTGGCGTGGAAGTCGGCCGCCACGTCGGCGCTGGCCCAGGCCCGGACCGTCCCGGGGAGCGTCCCGTTCAGCGCGGCGGGCGTGAGCCAGTCCGGCGCCTCGAAGGCGACGGTCTGTGCGAGGGCGGAGACGCCCGCGTCGGTGCGTCCGGCGGCGGCGTAGCCGGGCGGCGGGCTCTCGACATCCAACTCGCGGAGCGCGTCGAACAGCGCGTCCTCGACGGTCGGCACGTCGGGTTGGCGCTGAAACCCCGAGTATGGGCGGCCGTCGTACGCAAGGCGAAAGGCGCGCATCGACGGCTCTCGGGCGGTGTGACAGTTAAAATCGCGGAAACGAGGAAGTGGTTACTCGGCGAAGTCGTCGTACGTCGGCCGGTCCCGGTCTCCCGGGAACTCGTCGACGGGGGCCGTGGTCTGGTCGCCGCTTTCCATCTCCTTGATCGTCACTTCGCCGTTCTCCAGGTCGCGTTCGCCGACGATGACGACCGTCTCGGCGTTGACGCCGTCGGCGTAGGACATCTGCGCGCCGAAACTCCGGTCGGCGACGTCGCTCTCGACGACGTGGCCGTTCTCGCGGAGGTCACGCGCCACCCGCGCCGCAGTAGACCGGGTGTCACCCACGGAGAGGACGTAGTAATCCGTCGACAGCGCCTCCTCGGGCCAGACCCCCGCGCGTTCGAGCAAGAGACCGAGGGTGGCGTGGCCGGGCGCGACGCCGACGGCGGGGGTCGGCTGGCCGCCGTAACTCTCGATCAGGTCGTCGTAGCGGCCGCCGCCGAAGACGGCCCGGGACACCTCGCCCTGCGTGTCGAAACATTCGAAGACGGTGCCAGTGTAGTAGTCGAGTCCCCGCGCCGTCTCCAGGGAGACGGTGCAGTACTCGCGGACGCCGAAGTCGGCGGCGGCGTCGAGGACGGCCTGCAGGTTCGCGACGGCGTCGGCCACCTCGTCGGTGCCGGCGAACGCGACCAGGTCGTCCAGATCGTCCGTTGCGAGCAACTCGTCGAACTCCTCGGCCTGGTCGTAAGAGAGGCCCGCGTCGGCCAGGAGGTCGTAGTAGGCGGCCGCGTCGATTTTCTCGGATTTGTCGACGGCGCGGATGGCGTCGCGCACGTCCACGTCGGCGTCGAACGCGCGCAGCAGGCCGCCGAGGATGTCGCGGTGGGAGACGCGAAACTCGAAGTCCTCGCCCGACAGCCCCAGGTTCGTGAGTGAATCCGCGGCGAACGCCAGGATTTCGGCGTCGGCCGCGGGTTCGGCCGATCCGAAGATGTCCACGTTCGTCTGGTAGAACTCACGAAAGCGCCCCTGCTGGACCTGTTCGTACCGCCAGAACGGCCGGGTCGACATCCACTTGATCGGCTTCTGTAGCTCCTGGCCCTTGGCGACGACCATCCGCGCCACCGTCGGCGTCAGTTCGGGCGTCATGGCGACGTGCCGGCCGCCTCTGTCCTCGAAGGCGTACAGTTCCTCGACGATCTCCTCGCCGCTCTTGTCCGTGTAGAGGTCGACGGATTCGAGCGCCGGCGTGCCGATTTCGCGGAAGCCGTACTGCCGGGCCGTCTCCTCTAGCACGTCGGTAACCGCCCGGCGGGCGGCCATCTCTTCGGGGTAGAAATCGCGGAACCCCTTGAGTCGGTCGTACATACCGCGTCGTTGGCGCAGGCCGCGCTTGAAACCTGTCCTTCGTCCTTTTGGGTATCGGAAGATACTGCTCCCATACGGACAGTCAGGCCAGCGGCCGACGACGCGAGGATATGTCCCTCGTCTCCGCGTTCACCTCGGCCGTCCTGCCTATCATCGCCGTGATGGGCCTCGGTTATCTCCTCGCATCGGTGCTCGACATCAGCGTCGACCCACTGAACGACGTCGCGCTCTATCTCTTCTTGCCGGCGCTCGTCTTTCATAGCATCGTCACGACGACGCTGAGTGGGAGCACCGTCGTCCGACTCCTCGCCGGCGTCTGTCTGTTCGTCGTCGGGATGATGGTGGTTGCCGAGATCGCGGACCGCGTCCTCGGGGTCCCGGAACCCTACCGGAGCGCGGATGTCCTCGCCGGCGCGCTGCCGAACGCGGGCTTTTACGGCATCCCTCTCGCCGAATTCGCCTTCGGCGATGTCGGCCGGACGACCGCCGTCGTCTACATGACTGCGCAGGCGTTTCTCATGTACACGCTCGGCGTCTACGTCGCCTCCCGCGGCGGCGGCGAGGCGGGTATCGACGCCATCAAGGAGATATTCCGCCTGCCGCTCGTCTACGCCGTCGCCGCGGCCGGCGTCGTTCGCGTTCTCGGCGTCGCGCCACCGACTGGTGGCACGTTCATGTCCACCGTCAGCCTCGTCGGCAACGCCGCAATCCCGCTGATGCTCGTCGTCGTGGGCGTCCAGTTGTACGGGTTGCAGGCCGGCAACATTCGCCGAGTGATCCGGCCGTCGATCATCAAACTCTTCGTTGCGCCGGCGGTCGGCGTCGCCGTTGCGCTCGGCCTCGGCACCTTCGGTGACGTGGAAGTCGCCCGCGTGTTCGTTCTGCTCTGTGCCACGCCCGTTGCCCTCATCCCGCTCGCGCTCACGCTCACGTACAGCGATGTCGACGAACGCGAGGGGCTGTCGGCCTCCGAGTATCTCACCATGACGATCTTCGTCACGACACTCGCGAGCGTCCCCGTGTTGACCGTGCTCATCACCGTCCTGCGGTCCGGCGTCGTGTTGTGACGGACCAACGTTTTTGCGTTTCGCCCGATCGGTACTGACCATGTCGTCGACGATCCGCGGTACGATTCGAGGGATGGGCCGCCGGGCCAACCCGGCGTTCGCGGTCGGTGCGGTCGTGATCCCTCTCGCCGCACTGGGGTACGCACTGCTCGCCGCATCGGTCGTTCACCACACCTACGTCCACGTGATGGCTGGGGTGTTGTGGACGGGCATCGACCTCTTCATGGCCATCGTGCTCGGGCCGGTGCTCGGTGGGCTGTCGGTCGAGGAGCGCGCCAGCGTCTTCCGCCTGTTCACGCCCAAGATGGCGTTCCTGATGCCGTCGCTGGCTGCGGTCACCATCGGCGGCGGTGTCACGCTCGCCGAGCGCATGGGCGTCTTCCCCCACGCGCAGCCCTGGATCGCGCTCCTGGTGCTCGCCACCACGGTCCCGGCGCTGCTCTGTATCGGGTGGCAGTTCGACGCGTTCGACGACCCGCGCTGGTGGATCGCCTTCGCCGTGGCCCTCCTCGGCGGCGGTGCCTACCTCGCGACCACCGCCCCCGCGTTCGGCATGACGAGTCCGACCATCCTCGTCGCGCTCGCGATCGTCGTCGTGCTCTCCGTGCTGGGATTCGGCGTCCTGTTGCCCGGCGAGGTGCGCATCTACCTCCAGCTCGCTTCTCCAAATCCTGACTCGAACGTCATCAGCCGCATCGGCATGCGCAACGCGCGGCTGAGCGGCCTTCAGGGGCTCTTCCAGCTCGCCATCGTCGTCGTGATGGTGTATCTTCGCTGGGGCGGGGTGTGAGCGCGACGGGACGGAAAACGGTTTCACCGCCCGCGACGCGCCTTCGGGTATGCACGTCGACATCGGCAACGCGCTCGACGCCGAGCCCCGACTGACGCGGGCGGCACTGGAACGACTCGACGAGCGCGTCGCCGACGCCCACGACCGAATCGAACGCGGCCGCGCCGACGCCGCGCACGGCTACGCGGCGCTGAACCTCCCCGACACCGTCGACCCCGACGCCATCCGCGCGGCCGTCGACCGGTTCGACGACCCCGCGGCCGTCCTCACCGTCGGCATCGGCGGGAGCGCGCTCGGCGCCGCGACGCTCACGGACGCCCTCGGCGGCGACATCGACGCCTACGTCCTCGACAACGTCGATCCCGCGGGCGTCGACGCCCTGCTCGATTCCCTGCCGCTCTCGGAGACGGTCGTCCACGTCGTCTCCCGGTCGGGCACCACCGCCGAGACGCTTGCGAACTTCCTCGTCGTCCGGGAGACGATGGCCGACGCCGGCGTCGACTGGACCGAGCGCACCATCGTCACGACCGGCCCGGAGGGGAACCTCCGCGCGCTCGCGGAAACTCACGACCTGCCCGCCCTCGACGTTCCCGCCGGCGTTCCGGGGCGATTCTCGGCGCTCTCGACGGTCGCCCTCCCCGTGGCGGCGCTCGCGGGCCACGACCTCGACGCGCTGCTCGCCGGCGCGCGCGACGAGGCCGACCGGCTCGCAGGATCGCTGTTCGACTCGCCCGCCTACGCCTACGGCGCCACCTGCTACGCGCTGGAACGCCGGGGCGCGGGGGTCAACGCGATGATGCCCTACGCCGAGTCGCTGGACTCGTTCGCGGAGTGGTTCGCCCAGCTCTGGGCCGAGAGTCTGGGCAAAGACGCCATCGGCCAGACGCCGGTCCGCGCGCTCGGCGCGACCGACCAGCACTCCCAGTTGCAGCTCTACCGTGCCGGCCCGCGGGACAAACTCGTGACGCTCGTCCGCCCCCGGGAGCGTCCCGATCGGTCGATTCCGGAGACCGACCTCGAGGGCCTGTCGTATCTGGGCGGCGGGAGTCTCGGCGCCCTGATCGACGCCGAGTTCGAGGCGACGGAGGCGAGTCTCGCCGCTGCGAACTGCCCGAACGTCCGGATCGAGATCGACTGCGTCGACGAACGAGGCGTGGGCGAACTCCTCTACGGCATGGAGGCGGCGTGCGTGCTGTACGGCGAACTCGCCGGCGTCGAGACGTTCACCCAGCCGGCGGTGGAGTGGGGCAAACGCGCTGCGCGCGGCCTCCTGGGCGGCGGCGACTTCGAAGAGGCCGCCGCGGTGGGTGAGAAACGCAGCCTCGTCATCGACTGATACTTACTTCCGGGGCGACTTGCGGCGGTATGGTCACCGACCTCCTCGTCCCCGCGGCGATGCTCCACCTGCTCGGGGGACTGGTGCTCGCGGCGCTGGTCCATCAGGACGCGTCGCTCCGGGGAAGCGATCGACCGCTCCTCCCCGCCGTCGCCGTGTTCGTCACCGGTCTCGTCGGCGCCGTGGGGTACTACCTCCTCCGCGAGCGGATCGGCTCGCTCTCGCCCGATGCGAGCCACGTCCGTGCCCCGATCGGTACGCGGCTGGTCGACCTCGTTCGGAGCGTCCTCCTCGTCGTCGGCGTGTTCCTTTCGGCCATCGCGGTCACCGGCCTCGGCGCCAGCGCTCTCGTCGCCGCGGGCGTCGTCGCGCAGGGCTCGCTCGACTACCGGGTGGCAGCGACCGTCCTCCAGTTCGTCGGCTTCGGCGTCGGTGTCGGCGGCTACCTCGCCGTCACGCGCGACTGGGACCTCGTCGAGGTGCGCCTGCCGACGCTCCGCCAGATCGGCCTGATCGCCGTCGGCGTCGTCGTGCTGGTGGCCGCGCAGATCGTTCTCGTCCGCCTGCTGGCGGTTTTCAGCATCGAGTCGGCCCAGAACCAGGTCGTCTCCACCGGGCAACAGAACCCTCGCTACTTCCTCTATATGATCCCCGTCACCATCCTGCTCGTCGGTCCCTTCGAGGAACTCGTTTTCCGGGGCGGCGTGCAGGGTATCCTCCGACGGACGTGGGGCCCGTCGGTCGCCATCGTCGTCGCGAGCGTCCTGTTCGGCTTCGTCCACTGGGTCGCGCTCACCGGGAGCAGCAGCGGCGCCAAGGTGACCTACGTCGCCATCGCGGCCATCCTCGGCCTCGTGCTCGGCTATCTGTACGAACGAAGCCGCAACCTCGTCGTCCCGGCGGTCGTTCACGGCCTCTACAACGCCGTCCTGTTCGGCGCGCAGTACGTGTCGGCGACCGGCGCGGCCTGAGCGATTACCGGATTTCGATATTCAACTCGTCGAACTGCGTCTGCAGTAGCCGTTCCACCTCGCCCCAGTCGACGGGTGGTTCGAGGTCGTCGACCGCCGCCTCGAACGACGCCACCGTGTCGGCCACCGCCGTCCACGAGTCGTCGAACCCGTCGATGCTCTCGGCCGTCTCGTCGAGACGCGCCGAACACTGCGCGTGGCGCTCCTCGAGCGAGTCGAGCTGCGCCCCGAGGGCGGCCAGTTCGTCCCCGTAGTCGCCCTCCTGCCGGTCGAGCCACGATTCGAGCTCCGCGAGGTCGGTTCGCAGTTCCGCGAAGACGGCGCTCATGACCTGCTGGAGATGATACGCGGCCAGCCACCAGTCGAACCGCTGGTCGGCGTCGCCGGTGCCGGCCTCGATCCGGTCGAGGAGCGCGTCGGTGTTGTCGAGATACTGGTCGAAGCCGCCGAGTTCCGTCTCGAACTCCTCGACTCTGGCGTCGGGGTCGTGGAGCCACGATTCGAACGCCGACAGCTCTTGCTCGACGTGATGGAGGCCGTGGTCGACCTCGTGGAGCGCCTGTTCACCCCGGGCGAGGCGCTTCGCGCCCCGGTAGAACGCCACGGGGGAGTCCGGTTCGGTCGGCGTCTCGTCGAGTCGGTCCGCCGCGGCCGACAGGTCCGCTCGCATCGCGGTGAATCGATCCTCGTGCTCGTCGACTCGGGCCTGAACCTGGTTGCTGTCGCGGTCTGTGGCGTCGAGTGACGCCAGGATCGACCGAAGGCGCTCCTCGCTTGCGGCCACCTCGTCGCTCACAGACTGGTGTTCCTGTCGACACTCTCGGCGCCAGGCCGCGAACGCGTCCGGCGTGAGTCGGCCCCCCTCCGTGCGCTTCTCGATGGCCGTCAACACGCCGTCGTCGACGTCCATGTCGTCCCGTTGCTCGACTCGCTCCCGGACGGTCGCCACGTCGACGCCCCCGTCTCGCTCGTCACTCATTGGCCGCCGTTCGGGCGTGGCACATTTAGATGATTCGAGGCCACGCTCGACCGGTCATCGAAGACACCATTAGCCTCCTGTCCGATACAGTTCCCATGAGTGCGAACGAGGGCAGCGACGCGGAGCCAGCCCACCCGAACGCCGAACAGGAAGTCATCGCGGTCGATGCCCAGGACCAAGAACAGGGAACCGTCAACCGTCTCGATGCCCACACGGGCGACGGCGTCCGCCACCGCGCGTTCACTGCCCTCGTCTTCGACGGGGACGGCCGCGTGCTCTTGGCACAGCGTGCGCCCGACAAGCGCCTCTGGGACACCCACTGGGACGGCACCGTCGCCTCCCACCCCCGACCGGGACAGGGACAGAAGGAAGCCACTCGGGAGCGCCTCGTCGACGAACTCGGCGTCACCCCCGACCAGTACAACGACCTCCGGATCACGGACAAGTTCGAGTACAAGCGGTATTACGAGAACGCGGGCCTGGAGTGGGAGGTCTGTGCCGTCCTGCAATGCACGCTCGACGAGGTCGACCTCGCGCCCGACGAAGAGGAGGTCGCCGGCCGCCTCTGGGCCGACTACGACCACCTCCACCAGCATCCGGCGTGGTACCGGCAGCTGCGCCTGTGCCCCTGGTTCGAGATCGCGATGCGCCGTGACTTCGACTGAGTCGCTCCGGCTCACGCCGCCCGCCCGCGACGCCCTCCTCGACCACGCCCGCGAGGGGGCAGATCGGGCGCCGCCCGCGGAAGTGTGCGGCGTCCTCGCCGGCACCCGTGGCCCCCCGGACCGCGTGACCGAGACGCGCCGCGTCGAGAACGTCGCCTCGACCCCCCGGTCGCGGTACGAACTCGATCCCGAGGCGACGATGGCCGCCATCGACGACGTCGAGGCGGCGGGAACGGATGTCGTCGGTTTCTATCACTCCCACCCCGAGAGCGACCCCGTGCCGAGCGCTACCGACCACGAACGGGCGACGTGGGAGGGCTACGTCTACGTCATCGTCTCGCCACCCGATTCGATCCGTGCCTACCGCTACACCGGCGAGGGGTTCGACCCCCTCCCGGTTCAGGTGGACGAAAGCCGCGAGTAAGCTGCCCACGACGCGTCGGTGCCCGGATGTGAGATCCGGTCGCCGTCGACGATCACCCCGTCGCCGTCGGTGACCTGCCCGACCCGCGCGACGGGCGTTCCGCACTCCCGGAGTGCCGTCACCACTCGGTCGGTCCCCGCGGGGTCGACCGCCAGCACGAGCGATCCGGAGGTCGTCGCCGTCCAGGGATCGATGTCCAGCGCCGCACACGTCTCCCGGACGCCGGGGCGGACCGGCACCCGGTCCCGTTCGATCTCGAACCGGACGCCGGCGCTCGTCGCCATCTCGACGAACGCGCCGTAGAGACCGCCCTCGGTGGCGTCGTGCATCGCCGTCACCGAGCCTGCGGCCGCGGCCGTCATGGCATCGCGGACGCACCGCGCCTCGTCCACCCGCTCCTGGGCCGTCGCGAGCGTCTCGGCCGGGAGCGGGACGGCGTCCGGAAACAGCGTCGTCAACAGGCCAGTCGTCTCGACCGCTGGGCCCTTGGTCACGACGAGGTCGTCGCCGGGGCGGGCGCCGTCCGGACGAATCACGTCGCTCGCGTCGCCGACGGCGAGGGCCGTCGCGCCGCCGACCCAGGGGAACGAACAGCCCTCGTAGCGCGCCGTGTGGCCGGTGACGACGCTCACGCCCAGGTCCCGCGCCTCCTCGTGCATCGCCGTCCAGACGGTAGCGAAGGCGTCGTCGGTCATCGACGGCGGGAGCGCAAAGGAGATGGCGAGATGCGAGGGTGGCAGGCCGCTGACCGCCACGTCCGCGAGGACGATGTCGAGCGCGAACCGGCCGGCGCGGGCGAAGCCGAGGTCCGGGAGGATGGAGACGGGGTCGGTCGCGATGGCGAGCGTCCGGTCACCGATGTCGAGCAGGCCGAAATCGATGCCCGGCGTCGGCCCGAGACGCACGTCCTCTCGATCGGCGCCGAGGTGGGGACGGACGTGGGTCTCGAAGAAGGTGCGGTCGATCTTTCCGAGATCCGGCATACGGTTGCTCGGTGCGCGCCGCGCAAAGGCGTGACGGCTACGACAACCGTGACTTGCACGTCGAGGCGAACGAGTTGAGCGGGATGGGGGCGTCGGAGTCGACGCTGACGAACAGGCCGGTGAACTCCCCGGCGGTGAAATGAAAGGCGGTCAGCTCCTCGAACCGGTGTACCGAACAGTGTAGCGGCCCGGCGCTGAAGAGGTCTTCCAGGCGGTCGCGGCCGATTCCCTGTAACACGAGGTCTTCGTGCAGTTCCTCCGCCACGTCCGGGAGACGGGGCCTGATGTCGTCGCGGACGTAGAACGCGTCGTATCCATCGGCATCGTACTCGGCGACGACCCGGAGACCGGCGTCGACATCCTCACGGAGCGCGGTCACGAACTCCTCTCGGTCTTCGACGAGCATGGGGAGATCAGTTCCTACGATCCGGACCGATAAAATACCACTCACTCATATCACATATTGTCGGGGCGGGCGCCGCGTCCCGCGAACAGCGCACAGCCGGCGCCGACGGCGACGGCGCCGACGACGGCGGCGACGTGGAGCGACGGCGCCAGCGCGACGCCCGCGAGGCCGGCCCCGGTAGCGAGCGTCCCGACGAGCAGCGGGACGCGCCGGGTGTCGAAGGCGGCCGTCAGGCGACCGACCTGCGTGCTCCCGACCGAACTCGCGACGCTGGCGAGCGCCACCAGCGCGCCCGCCGCGCCGGGCGTTCCGTCCAGCAGCCGAACCATGACGATCGAGTTGTACGTCAGAAAGCCGAACCAGAGAAAGGAGGGCACGGCGCGCCCGAGCAACGCAAGGCCGACGCGGGGCGTGCGCACGAGCCGGCCGAGACGCCGAACGTCGACGCCGCGCTCGGCCGAGGCGCCCGTCGCCGACTCCTCGAAGCCGAAATGGACGACGACGGCCGCCGGCAGGCCGAGCGCGAACAGGTAGAAGGGGTACTGCCAGGCGAGCGAGACGAGGAGGCCGGCGAGAAAGGGGAAGACGGCGAGCGAGAGGCCGACTGTCGTGAACCGGAGTCCCTGGGCCGTCGCCTCGCGGTCGCCAGCGAAGAGATCCCCCGTTGCCGCGATGAGGACGGGCGCGATGCCGGTGTAGCCGATGCCTTGGCGGAGACGGAGGGCGACGGTGAGCCGGAAATCGGCCGTGAACGCGAGCGCGCTCCCCGCCGCGCCGAAGAGCGCCAGCCCCGCGGTCAACACCGGCTTGCGCCCGTACTGGTCCGACACCATCCCCACTAGCGGGATGGCGACGATGGCGGGCGCCGTGAACGCCGCCATCACGAGACCGATGCGCGCCTCGCTCACGCCGTAGACGCCGAGCAGCGTATCGAGCAGGGGCGACACCAGCGCGGCGCCCATCGGCGAGACGACGCTGCCGAGCAACACGACTCTGAACCGTGGATCGGACACTACGTCGGCGTTTTCGCCGACAAATCGGGCTGCGAATCCCCCGTCGAGCGCAGTCGACGGGTGGATTTTACCTTGTCGTCTCGCCGGCGATCTCGGCGTTGTCATCCGGGTCGCAAGCGTCGCCAGTTACACTCCCCGTCTCACCCGCTCCGTTCTGCCCGCTCGAACTGCTCTTGAAGGTGGTCGCTGACCTGTTCGGGAAACTCATGGTGGATCCAGTGGGTCGCCGCGTCGAGCAGGACCGACCGCCCCCTCCGACAGTACGCGACGCTCTCGCGGGCCATCGACTGCCGAAGAAAGCGGTCCCGTGCCCCCCAGAGGACGAGCGTCGGCGGCGTCACGGGATCGGTCCGCTCCGGTGGCGGATATCGGCCGACTGCCCGATACCAGTGCAGCGTCGCGGTGAGCGCGCCGGGTTTTCGCCACGCCGCCCGGTAGCGGTCGAAGTCGCGATCGTCGAACGTATCCGGTCGACTCGACTCGCGCATCGTTCGCTCGAAGAGCCGCCAGTCGGTCGCCCGCACGACGAGTTCCGGCACGACGGGAAGCTGCACGCCCGCCATGTACCAACTCCGCCGGCGCTGGTCCCAGGACCGACGGAGCGTCCGTGCCATCACGGTCGGATGCGGGACGTTCACCGCGGTCAGCGTCGCGACCCGGTCGGCGTGATCGAGCGCGACCCACCAGGCGACGGCCGCGCCCCAGTCGTGACCGACGACGTGTGCCGTCTCGATGCTCTCGGCGTCGAGCAGCCCCGTCACGTCGGCGGCGAGTTCCGGCAGACGATAGGCGGCGACGCCGCTCGGCTTCTCGCTGTCGTTGTAGCCCCGCTGGTCCGGCACGAGGACGCGATAGCCCGCGTCGGCGAGGCGGCGCGCCACGTCACTCCACCCGTACCAGAACTCGGGAAAGCCGTGTAACAGGACCACCGGCGGTCCGTCCGCGGGACCCAGTCGGACGACGTGCAGACGGACGCCGTTCGTCTCGACGGTGGTCGATTCACCCTCCGACGGCTGGGCACGGGCGGGGTCGCGAGCCATGTCACCCGGTACGCCCACACGCACAAAAGCGCAGAGTCCCGCTCACTCGCCGAGGCGGGCGCCGTACCCCCGCTCGACCAGAAGCAGGCCAACGAGCCCGAAGATGAGGATGGTGTAGGCAACGGCGGCAAACAGCGCGTCCTGAGCGGAGGCGTACTCGCCCGTCCGGAAGATGATCGTCTTCCGGACCATCGCGATGACACCGGTGTAGATGACGAGTCGGACGATTCGTCGCGTCTCGCTCTCCTCGGTGTACGCGATGACCGTCTCGTACACCTCGACGATGATGAGGAGGAGGAGGCCGGTGTCGATGAAGCCGATGACGACCAGCGGGTCGGTGATACTGCCGCCGCGCACGGCGGCGATGATCTGGAGTAGCAGGTCGGCGACGCCGATGGCAAAGAGGAGGGCGAAGACGGCCGCCGCGACCAGTTCCACTGCGTAGACGAAGCGGTTCGTCACGTCGGCGAAGCGGCTCGCCGCGAACGGCGTCGACCGCCTGTTGAGTGATGGGCCCTCGTCCGACTGCTCGTCGGCGTCGTCGTCCGTCATCTATCCTCCGAATCGGTCTGCCCACTGATCGCCGGACTGCGACCAGAGCTTCGATGACGGACACCGGCCACGATACGTCCCCAGTGTCGGAACACGTCCGTCCATATATGGGCTCCCACCAATAACGTGACGGCACACGGTCCGTCGGCGCGGCCGCGCAGCGGGCGACTCGACCGCCCGCGCATCCCGAGCTGTTCACTAGCCCCGTCGAGTACTTTCACCCGTAAATCATGTTTCCCTTCTTCTTGGACGAGATACCGGAAATCCCGCGGTGTGACCCGGAAATAAGACGGTTGTGTAGTGGTCCGACCGCGGATGGTGGGTTGTGAGCGAGGGGTGGGATTCGTCGCGGTCGGAGCTGGAGTCGTTGCAGAAGTTGGTTGATCCGGATTTGCCGATGAGATGGATTACTCGGACGGTTTTGCAGGCTCAGAAGGTGTAGTCTGACCCGTTCATTTTTTGGTTGTGCTCCTGTTAGACGTAGCTGGTAATGCGAAGCAACCGGATTTCGGTTGAGAGGAGCGCGGCATTCATGACCACCGCTGTAAGACATGCGGGGATATCATGAGTGAAGTCTGCTCGACGTGCGGGCTCCCTGAGGAACTCTGCGTCTGCGAAGACGTCGCCAAGGAGTCTCAGGAGATCAACATCCGCATCGACGAGCGCCGCTACGGGAAGGAAGTAACGATCATCGAAGGGTTCGATCCGAAAGACGTCGACATGGACAGCCTGTCGTCGGACCTGAAGTCAAAGTTCGCCTGCGGTGGGACCGTCGAAGACGGCGCGATCGAACTCCAGGGGAACCATCTCGGCCGCGTGGAGGATTTCCTCCGCGAGAAAGGGTTCAACGTCGCGTGATCGACATCTGACTGCCCGTCCGTCGAGTGTTTTCTAGAACGGTGATTCGGGGGTTTCGCCCCCGTCAGCGGCCTCCGTCTCGTCGTTCGCCATCAACTCCCCCGACCACGCGTCGAGCCCACCAGCCATGCTCTCGACGCGTGCGTCACCCGTTCCCTCGTAGGAGTTGATGAGGCGCGCCGCCTGGACGCTCGCCTTGCCGTGTGGACAGACCGTGACGATGTGGTCCGCGTCGGCGAACTCGCCGATACGGTCCGGCAGTTCTCCGAACGGAACGTTCTCGCTGCCCGGGATGTGGCCTCGAGCGAACGCGCCGGGGGAGCGGATATCGATGATTCGTGGCTGCTCGTCGCTCTCCAGCAACCGTTCGACCTCCTCCGCAGAGATTTCGTCGTCCATACCCCTCCTAACGCCCGTCGGGTGAATAAGCCTCCGGGTTCGTCCGTTAACCGGTCCTGCAGACCGCGGTCGGCACTCGTTCTCGCCGCTCGACCGGATCCGCGGGCAGGCGCGTTTCCGGCAGGTCGGCATCGGTCGCCGTCCACAGCAACGTCGCGTCGTTCCGATCTGCGTACTCCGCCGCGGACACCGCGGTCACTCGCGTCACGGTGAGCGTGCGGTCATCGAGCAGGAGGCGGTCCAGGTGTGCGATGCCGTCGGGCACCGCATCGCCGATCACCAGGAGATGCGCCCCGGCTCCGACGGGCTGATCCGCCATCGCGACCCCGTCGAGGCCGGCCTCGCGAACCCGCTCGACGAGTTCGGACAACGTCGCGTCGACGGCCTCGAGCGCCCGTCGCAGGCGGTCGACGCCCGCCGGTGCCGACTCCTCCCTGTCGAACAGCGACAGCAACGAGTCCGTGCCCGCATCGGGGGGACGCGTCCCGATCCGGAAGGGGTACGGCGTTCCGTCAACCACCACCGCGTCAGCGCCCGCGACGGCGTCCGGCGGCGTCGAGGCGGCGCCGTGGACCGACAGCGGGAGTTCGCGGTCCCAGTCCGGACGGACGGTCTGGACGCCGACGAACGTCGCGCCCGCGTCTCGGAACGCCTCGATCAGAGTTTCGAGGTCGACGGTGGCCAGCGTCTCGTCCAGGAGCCGTTCGATCACGTCGCTGTAACTCTCTTCGGGACCGAGACGGCGCCCTAGGCGGTCGGCGACCGATCCCTCGACCCAGAGCATCGACGGATCCTCGAAGAGGTCGTCCGGGTACGGCGGTGGCTGGGTGCGTTTGATCGTCGCTTCGGCCGCGTCGATTTTCTCGCGAGCGCGGTCGTGATACGCCGCGACGATGGTCCGCGAGAGCGGATCCCCGTCGGTCGCGCGACCGATGGCCCAAATGTAGAGGCCGATCGCATCGAACGTGAGGCGGTCGGCGCCCTCGTGGACCAGGTTGCGCAACACCCAGGTCTGAGCCTCGCGCTTGGAGAGCGTGGTCTCGGCCACCAACTCGTCGACGTACTCGCCGTACAACTGCTCGAGCGTGTAGCAGAACTCCTCGATCTGATCGCGGGTGACGTTCTCGGGGAGTGGATCGACGCGCGTAAAATCCAGCGCCGACCCGATGGCGTTCAGTTTCGTCGACGGATGCCAGCGGGTCTCCAGCTCGACGGGCATACGATGGAGTCGCCCCGGCGCCTCATAGGGGTTGCCCCGAGGCGGGACCGCGACCGAATCAGATCCGTCCCTCGAAGTACGAGAGCGGGACCTCCTCGGCCAACTGCGCTTCGCCATCTTGCACCTGCAGGATGCGATACGGTACGACGGGTTCGAGGTTTTCGTTCAGATCGACGGAGCCGGACGCGCCGTTGTAGTCGATGGCCTCGTCGTTGCCGAGGGCGTCCTTGCCAGCCTGGAACTCCGCGACCGAGACGGTGGTGTCCCCGTTGTTCGGCCGGGAGACGCTCCGGATGTTCTCGGCGATCCCCGTGCCGCTGGCCTCACCCGCTGCCTCCATCGCGAAGCCCATGAGATACGTCGCGTCGTAGGCGTGGGGGGCGAACTGCGTGATGTTTTCCTGGCCGCCCATGTTCTCCTGGAACGTCTCACTGTTGGCCGTCTGGGGCGACGTGATGTACATCCCCTCGACGATGTCGGAAAGATCCGACAGCAGCTCCGGCGACAGGATCGCCTCGGCGCCGACCCACTCGCCGCCGTAGCCGCCCTGGTTCCACTGCTGGAGGATAGTGCGGCCGTTACCGGGGTACATCACGGCGCCGACGGCGTCGGGGTCACCCTCAAACACGGCGTCCAGCGTCGACGTGTAGTCGCTGGTCGCCTGGGAGTAGGCCACCATGTTCAGCGTCTCGCCGTTGAAGCTCTCGCTCGCGGCCTCCGCCAGCCCCTGTCCGTAGGGGTTGTCCACGTAGAGGAACGACGCGGACGACGCCTCGATCGACTGGTTCAGCACGCGCGCCATCACCAGCGCCTGCTGGACGTCGTTTGGCGAGGTCCGCCCGTAGTATTTGACGCCGTTGCTCTCGTTGACCCCTGCCGTCGCCAGCGCCGGCGAGGTGTTGCCGTTGGACACTTCCATCACTTGATTGTCGCGGGCGATCGGAGCGAGCGTCGTCCCGATCCCGCTGGAGTACGGCCCGACGAGGCCGACGATACCCTCCTGGTTGATCATCGTCCGGAACTTCTGGGCCGCCCGCGACGGACTCCCCTCCGTGTCGCGGTTGATCGGTTCGATCTGTCGGCCGCCGAGAACGCCCCCGGTGGCGTTGATCTCCTCGACGGCGAGGTTGAACGCCTGCTGGTGGCCGCCACCGTACGCGCTGTTCGTCCCGGTAATCGGGAAGATCGAGCCGAGGGCGATGGACTCGCCACCGTCGCCGCCGCTTTCGGTCGGCGTGTCCGTGGCGCCGTCGCCCCCGCCGTTCCCCTCTTGCTGTGAACAGCCGGCGAGCGAGATGATCCCCGCCGTACCGGTCGCTCCGAGTCCTTTCAGCACGTCCCGTCGACTACGTTCTGACATGACGTTACCCCTGTTATTTCTTGACATAAATTAATCTATTGTCGAGAACAGTGTACAAACCGAGTGGATATAGGAAAAAATATGTACAAAAGGTCTCCTGTTGGCACTATCGACACCGCCTGTGAGCTAACTCATCCGATGTATTCTCACTCCGCCGACAAAAATTGGAGGGGCCAGATGGGGTATCGGACTGCCGCCGAAATCAACACGATCGATTCAACGCCACCGAAATGATATTAACCATTGTCTGTCATCCACAACCATGGCCGCCGAGACGGGATTACTAAACGCCATCACTACCGGCGTCGTCACCGGCAGTATCGTCGCGCTCGGTGCTACCGGTCTTGCCCTGGTGTACGATATCGCCGAGGTACCCAACTTCGCACACGGCGATCTGTTGACACTCGGGGCGTACGCTGCATTGCTCGTGAACAAACCCGACACCGTCCCACTGTTCGAGTTGCTTGCGACCGGGCCACAGCAGGTCGGACTCGCGGGCTCGGCCTTTCTCTTCGTGCTCTCCGCGGGCGGGGTCCTCGGCACGATCTATCACCTCGGCGGGATGCAGGCGCTCAAAGGCAGTTGGTGGGGCGTCGACGTCTCCGCCGGCGTCGCGCTCGGAGTGCATGGCGCCGTCGCGGCGCTGGTGGGTGCGGCCGTCGTGGTCGGCGCGCCCGCGTTCGAGGCCGCGCTCCTGTTTTCGTTCGTCCTCCTCGGTGCCATCGTTCCACTCCTCGAATCGTTCATCTTCCGCAAGTTCCGCGAGAAGGACGTCGAACTCGCCTTGATGCTGATCGTCTCGTTGGCGGTCGCGTTCGTCGTCCGATTCGGCATTCAGACCATCTTCGGCGGCGAGATCCGATACTACACCGTCGAGACGACAGTCCCCTTCCTCGGTGGACAACTGGATTTCACGCTCGCGAAGTTCTTCGACCTGTTTCTGACCGACAGCGGTCTCCTCGTCAGTATTCAGGAGACCAGGGGCGGCACGTCCCGCCAACTGCTCGTGATGCAGTACTCGTGGCTCGAACTCGGCGTCGTGGCCGTCGCGACGGCGGCTCTGGCGTACGTCGCTCACCGCCGCCGGCGGAGCACCTCGGGCGTCGTCGGCCCCCGTCTGGCGGCCGCCCTCGTCGGCGTCGCCGGGCTCGCCCTCGGCGGCGCGGCCTTCTGGGGCGGCGCTAGCGGCGTCCCCGACACCGCGATCGCCGCGACGCGCATCCGAACCTCGCCTCTGCGACTCGGTATCATCGTCCTCGCCTTGCTCATGATGTCGGCGCTGCATTACCTGTTGCAGGCGACGACGCTCGGCAAGGCGATGCGCGCCACCAGCGACAACCGCCAACTCGCGATGGTCCGGGGGATCAACACCCGCCAGGTGATGATGTCGGTCTGGATCATCTCCGGCCTCTTTGCCGCCATTGGCGGCGTCATGCTCGGCTTCCTGTTCAGTTCGATCACCATCAACCTCGGCTTCAACCTCCTGCTCGCCATGTTCGCGGGGGTCATCCTCGGCGGCATCTCCGTCTACGGCGCCATCCTCGGCAGTTACGTCGTCGGCCTTGCGATGGAGATCGGCATCTTCGCCATTCCCGGCCTCAGCGCAACCTACCGTATTCCCGTTGCGTTCGTGATCCTGCTGCTTGTGTTGCTCGTCAAACCCGAAGGCATCGTGGGGGGACGCTGAGATGGCTGTCTCCGACGTCGTCATCTCGTTCATGCTGTTGGTGTCGATATACGGCATCCTGTCGCTGGGGCTGAACGTCAAATACGGCCACACCGGGCTGCTCGATTTCGGCCACGTCGGGTTCTACCTCATCGGTGCGTACACCGCGGCGCTGTTCGTCCTCGGTCCCGACGACCCCACCGATTTCACTGCCTACGTCATCGGGCTCGGTGACATCCCTCTCATCGGGACGTGGCCCGTCGCCATCCTCGCCGCGACGCTTCTGGCCGGCCTCATCGGCGGCCTGGTCGCCCTGCCGACCATCCGGTTGCGCGAGGACTACCTCGCCATCACGGTCCTCGGCGTCTCGGTCATCTTCCAGCGCATCATCCAGTCGGAGACGTGGCTGGCGAACGGCCCGGACGCACTCCGTGGCTACAGCCCGCCGATTCAGGATCTGTTCCCGCTGGCGATGGAGACGCCCGTCGGTGCGTTGCTCGTCGGTCTCATCGTTGCCGTCGTGTGGGCTGTCACTACCGGCGCGCTGGGCCGTCTCCGGCACGCCGACACGCGTTGGCCGCTCGATCCGCTGTACCGCGTCACCACGTTCGGTCTCGCCCGCCTCCACCGCCGAGACGACGCTTTTGGGTCACTCTCGGCCGTTAGCACGCTCGCGGGCGCCGTCGTCGGCCTGGGTGCGACCGCGTTGCTGGCCGCGCTCTCGCCCCTGCTCGCCGTGGGCGTCGTCGGCTCGCTGTACACCTGGATCGTCGCGGTTGTGGCCGTCGACCACTACTACGGCGATCTCGGGCGCCGCGAGTGGGCGGCCGGCGTCGCGCTCGGCACGGGCCTGCTGGTCGCGCTCCTCCCGCTCCCCGTCGTCCAGTCGATCGGTCTCAAGATCGCCCTGACGCTCGGCCTCTTGGCCGCGCTCGTGGCGGCCTACTACTACGCCGCCACCCGAATCGACTGGTTCGCCGCCGTCAAACTCACGCTCGTCGGCGTCGGCGCGCTTTGGTTCGTCTCGCTCTGGTACTTCCTGCTCCCGCTGCTCGGCCCCCTCGGCCGAGGTGATGTCGCCGCCGCGCTCGGCACCCTGTTTCAGAACGTCGTCTGGATGCTCCAGTTCGGCGGCGATGTCGGCGTCGACTACGTCCTGGTGTTCATCGGTGAACTCACGGTCAAGGTGGACTACTCACGGTTCCAGTTGGCGGGCTTTGTCCTCTGTCTCGCGGCGCTGTACTACGTGCTCGAACTCGCGGTGCAGTCGCCGTTCGGGCGCGTCCTCCGCGCCGTCCGCAACGACGAAACCGTCGTGAAATCGCTCGGCAAGGATCCCTTCGTCTACAAGATCCAGAGTATGGTCATCGGCTCGGCGCTCGGTGGCTTCGCGGGCGCGCTCTGGGCCATGTACGCCCAGGGGCTCACCTTCACGACGTTCGCTCCTCGGGTCACGTTCATCGCCCTCCTCATCATGTTCCTCGGGGGCGCCGGCAACAACAAGGGGATGGTGCTCGGTGCGGGCATCTTCTGGGCGTTCCAGCAGGCGACGACGCAGTTGGCCTCGTTTTTCCCGCCCGCCATCCGCGTCAACATTCAGGCGTTCCGACTCGTCGTCGTCGGCGTACTCTTCTTGCTCGTCCTCTACTACGTCCCCGAGGGGTTACTTGGCCGCGAGGAACGCACGGCAGAGGAGGTGGAGGGATGAGCGCCATCGTCGAAGTCGAGGATCTGCGCAAGACCTTCGGCGGTATCGTCGCCGTCGACGGGGCCACCTTCGACATCGAGGAGGGCGCCATCACGGGGCTCATCGGCCCGAACGGCGCGGGCAAGACGACGACGTTCAACCTCATCAGCGGCTTCTACGAACCCGACGGCGGGACGATCCGATACGACGGGCGCGACCTGCAGGACATCATGCGTCCCCACCGTGATGAGAAACTCATCTGGGGCGGCGCCAGCGGCATCACGATCGGCGCCCTCGGCGGCATCGTCGGGCTCGGCCCCCTCGGACTGAGCGCGGTGCCGGCGCTCGGCGCCACCGTCGCCGGCGCAGGGGTGGGCGTCGGCGGCTATCTCGCCAAACAGCGAGCGACACAGCGCCGCCCCGGTCACACCAACAGCCGACCGTTCATGCTCGCCCGCGAGGGCCTGGTTCGCACTTTCCAGCTCACGCGGGAACTCGGCGAGATGACGGCGCTCGAGAACCTGCTGTTGGCGCCACAGAATCAGGCCGGCGAGAACCTGGCGAACACCTGGTTCCGGCGCGACGCCGTCCACGAGGAAGAGGCGGCCGTCCGCGAGCGCGCCGAGGAGATGCTCGAACTCTTAGAGATCGATCACCTGCGCGACGAACCCGCGGCGAACCTCTCGGGTGGCCAGCGCAAGCTCCTGGAGCTGGGCCGGGTGTTGATGCTGGACCCTCGCGTGATCCTGCTCGATGAACCGGTCGCCGGCGTCAACCCCGCGCTGACGGAGAAGTTGATGGCTCGGATCGAGACGCTCCGCGGCGAGGGGTACACCTTCTGTATCGTCGAACACGACATGGAGGTGATCATGGACCTCTCCGATACGATCATCGTGATGAACGAGGGGCAGAAACTCGTCGAGGGCACGCCGGACGAGATACGGAACAACGAGGCGGTCATCGACGCCTACCTGGGGGTCGACTGAGGGGGAATCCACTCATGGCACTACTGGAAGCACACGCTGTCGTTTCGGGGTACGGAGACGCGGAGATACTGCACGGCGTCGATCTCGCCGTCGAGGACCGGGAGATCGTCACCATCATCGGCCCGAACGGCGCCGGCAAATCGACGATGATGAAAGCGATCTACGGCCTCATCGACTGCTGGGAGGGTTCGATCGTCTTCGACGGCGAGGACATCACTGATCTCCGGGCGGATCAGGTGACCGAACGCGGGATGTGTTACGTCCCCCAGCGTGAGAACATCTTTCCGACGCTGACCGTCCAAGAGAACCTGGAGATGGGGGCGTACATCGAAGACGAGGTGACGGAGGCCGACTTCCAAGCCGTCTGGGATCGCTTCCCTTTCCTCGAGGAACGACGGAATCAGCGCGCCGAGGCGATGTCCGGCGGTCAACAGCAGATGTTGGCGCTCTCCTCCGCGCTGATGATCGACCCCGACCTCCTGCTGGTGGACGAACCCTCCGCCGGGCTTGCGCCCGACCTCGTCGACGACATGTTCGACCGACTGGTCGAGATCCGCGACGAGACCGACACGGCCATCCTGATGGTCGAACAGAACGCGCGCAAAGCGTTGCGCACCTCCGACCGAGGCTACGTCCTCGATATGGGTGAGAACCGCTTCGAGGGCACCGGCGACGAACTGCTGGAGAGCGAGGACGTGGCCGAACTGTATCTCGGCGGGGCGTAATCCTGGGCTGTCACGCACGTCCAACCGGGTTACGACGATCTCACCGAAAGCGTGCTGCGGCCACCCGTCTCCTCGCGCCCCGAGTATTATCAGTGATAGCGGGACACTAACGGCTATGTCGCTGCTCGGGAGTGGGTCCTGACATGAGTGACGAATCGACGCCGTCGGTCGGCGGGACGGCATCGTCCGCTGCTGACTCGGTTCCGGCGCCGCGGCCGCCCGACCACCGAGACGCCTGGTACGCGCCGGCCGTCGTGGCCCAGTACGAGGTGTCGCCGGGTGTGATCGCGACGATTCGTGAGGGAGACGGCGGCTTCACCTACGAACTCCGCGAACCGGGTCTTGGCCCGCGGGACCGCGCTGCGATGGAGCGCATCCGCGACCATTTCACGGTCGTCAACCGACGCCGGCCGCTCACGCGTGAGGGGGCCGCCGAACGCGCCGCAGCGGGATTCGAACCGAAATACCGGCGGGCGCTCGATCGCCTCGTCGACGCCTCGCCCGCCGCGTGGCGACGACTCACCTACCACGCGCTCTGTGAACTCCGTCTGCTCGAAGCGTCGACGCCGCTGGCCCTCGACGACCGGATCGAAGTGGTGGACATCGGCCGCGACGACGCCCGCGTGGTCGTCCATACCGAGAACTACGCGCCCGCCGAGACCGACTTCGACGCGGACGCCCGCTTCGTCGACCGGGTCGCGGGCGAGCGTCTGCGGCGATACACCGTCGATTTCGCGGGATTCGACGTCGACGTCGTCGTCTACCGCGAGCATCTGCTCGGGAGCGATCAGTTCTCGACGAAATACGCCGTCCTCGAACCCGACCTGCTCCCGGGCGACCAGCAGCTCATCGAGGAGTGCAAAGAACGGATTTGGGAGGCAAACGTCGAGGACGTGGTCGAGGACCGCCACGCGTTCGTCCGTGATCGTGCCCGACAGTTCCTCTCTCGCCGACTCACGGCACGGAACACGCGGGCCTGGGTCGCGGCGACGAAGTATCGGGTGACGACCGCGCTGGCCGAATACGGACTGGCGGTGCCGCCGGTCGACAGCCGCTACGCCACCGACCGCCTCGACGACCTCGTGTACTACGTCCTTCGGGACTACGTGGGGCACGGCGTCCTGACGATACCCATCCGCGACCCGTCGCTGGAGGACATCGAGGCCAACCGCGTCGACGAGCGCGTGAAGGTGATTCCGCGCGCCGACGAACTCCCCGTCGGCCGGGTGCCCACCAACCTCTCGTTTGACGACGAGACGGCGTTCATCAACGTCGTAACGCAACTCGCCGCGAGCGACGGCACGGAACTCAGCGCGAGTCGGCCGAGCGCGAAGGTGAACCTCGATCTGCCCGGCGTGGCGGAAACCATCCGCTGTGCCGTTGCGCTCCCCGTTATCTCCGAGGGCGGGCCACACGTCTCCATCCGCAAACAGGCCGCCGACGCCATGACGCCGGTCGATCTGATCGACCGTGACGCCATCTCGACCGAACTCGTCACGCTCCTCTGGCTCCTGTACGAACACCAGGGCGTCGTCCTCTTCTCCGGGCCGACCGGCGTGGGCAAGACGACGCTGATGAACGCCCACATGCCATTCATCCCCTACGACGACCGCCCCGTCTCCATCGACGAGGGGAGTCGCGAGGTGCGCCTCCCTCACGAGACGGGTATCTCGCTCACCACCCGAGACCACGAGAACGAGTACAAGCGAGTGACGATGGCCCGGCTGATGACCGAGACCAACTACCTGAATCCCGACGTGGAGGTCATCGCCGAAATCAACACGCCAGCGTCGTTCCAGACGTTCGGCGAGACGCTCAATACGGGCCATGGCGTCATCGGCACCACCCACGCCGAGAACGTCGAGACGCTCATCAACCGCGTCATCGAGCAGGGCATCGCCCCCTATCTCCTGCGCGAACTCGACCTCGTGGTCTTCCCGCACCACGTCGACGGCGACCGCTACGTCGCCGAGGCGGTCGAACTCCTGAGCGAGGGGGAGTACGAGGCCCTCGACGCCGGGACGCTTCCGTCCGGCGCCGTCGAGAAGGGCGATCAGACCCTCTACTGGAACGTGATCGCCCGCCGCGACACCGGCGGGCAGTTCAGCCTCGACTACGCTCACCCCCATCTCGACGACGGCCACCGAGCGCTCGGCCTCCGACTCTTTCATCGACTGGCCGAGGCGACGGACCGTGAGGTCGAGGACGTGGAAGCGGAGTTCCACCGCAAACACCGCTACGTCCAGTATCTGGTTCAGGAGGATATCACTGATTTCGACCGGCTGTTCGGCTTCGTCTCCGATCTGCGCACCGACGAGGCAGCGACGGTCGAGCGCGCCCGAAGCGAGGGCGTGTGACGACGCGACGACGAGGCGGGGCCGTCTGACCGAGGACCCCCCGTCTCAGACGCAGCCAGGGAACTCGTCGCCGGCAATGTGCAGGCTCTCGACCCACTCGGGCGGTTGGTCGTCGGTGAAGCGCGAGCGCGAGCGCATGTACGAGAGGATGAACGCGCGCCGCCACTGCTCGGTGGTGTTCGGTGCGGTGTAGTGGGGGAGAAGACAGTGCTGGAAGAGGACGCTACCGGGCTCCATCGGTAGGGCGACGGTGTCGTCGAGTCCGTACTCCCGTTCGGTGATGGTGATGTCCGTATCGTACTCGATGGCCTCGTGGCCGATCAGACCGTCCGTGTGCGCCCCCGGCACGACGCGCATACAGCCGTTGTCCGTCGTCGCCTCGTCGAGCGCGATCCAGACGGTGACGTGGTCCCTCGGCTGGATCGGATAGTAGGCGGCGTCCTGGTGGAACTTCTTCTCGCTCCCGACCTGGGGCGGCTTCAGCATGGCCGCGCTACGGAGGAGATCGATGTTCGGTCCCTGGAGTTGCTCGATCACCGCGAGAATGTCCTCGTGGTGGGCGAGGTCAGCGAATACGTCGTCTTCGCGGGCCAGCCCGACGCCCTCGAACTTTCGGACTGGCTCGCCCTCGTGCTCGAACGCGTCGGGCTTGATGTCGGGTTCGAGCATCCGGTCGAACTGCGTCTCCGTGCGTTCGCCGGTGACGTACTCGCGGATGCGATCGGTGATCCGCTCGACTTCCGGGTCCGAGAGCAGGTCCTCGACGACGACGTATCCGTCCTGCTGGTACTGTTCGAACTGACTGTCGCTGAGCTCCATACCACTGCGTGGTAATTTCCGGTGATAAGTACTGTGCTAGCGTCTCGGCCGCTCGTCCCGCGGGTTTGTCGGTCGGTAAGAGAACAACGTAGCCGGCCTGCCCGGTGTCGAGTAGTTGGGCAGCAAGCCCAACGAGTGCCGTGTCCGCTTTCTCGGTGATGTCCCCGTCGCGTCGGGTAAGGGCTGCAATAAGCGCCGGCGTAATCGTCCAGATCTCACCGTCCGTCGAGCGCGTGAGTGCAATCGACTCAACGTCGTATTCGTATGGGCGTTTCTACGGGGGTTCTCCACTCAACCCGCTGTTTCGAGATTTTGGACGTAGTCGTAGGCAGTCCCTTGCGGGATATCGAGTTCGTCGATGATTCCGGAAACGGTGATCGGACCGTATTGCAAGATATGGGTATACAGTCGAGCGAGTGCCGGTGTGTCGAGAAGGTCGGCCACCGTCTGGAGCCGCTGAAGTGGTGGTCCGTCCGGGAGGGTGGCTGTGAACCGCTGGTGCCAGCTCCGCCACCGCGTCGACTGGGCTGGGATCGTCTCGAAACGCAACTGCTCGCAGAGTTCAGAACGGTGGTTAAGATACTCCACGAGCGCTGTTTCGCACTCCTATCCGTGGAGTTCCTTCAGTCCGAACACTCGAAAGGGGGTGTCATCTGGTAGCGCGTCGAGCCCGCATAATATATACTGGCCACTCGACGTACGGCTGTTGGGCGACTCGTCGAAAGACAGTGCGTTGTGACTCACAAGTCGAAGCCACTATGAGATGCTGGCCACGACACGCGAACGAATCCGTCTAACTGGCCAGGATAGGTGTCTCTATCAGAGTGGACCCTCTCGATCATCTGCCTCAACAGGCGAAGGGTTCACGCCTCGCAAGCCGCTATAACCTAGAAAGGAGGGGAGTGAATGGAGCTCGATAGCTATGGCTGACAGCCTCGGACTGAAAGAGAGTATCTCAATGGCACTCGGCGGCATGATCGGAGGTGGCATCTACGCCGTTCTTGGTGTGGTGGCAAACATAACGATGTCCGCCATTTGGCTCGCATTTCTCGCCGCCGGAATCGTCGCGATGTGTGCGGGCTACTCGTTCAACAAGCTCAACAGTCTCACGGACAACCGGGGCGGCTCTGTGACGTTTGTCCAGTGTTATCTCGGTAGCTCCACTCTAGCTGGAATCGTCGGCTGGACGCTCCTGTTCGGCTACATCGGCTCAATGGCGATGTACGCCTTCGCCTTCGGTGAGTTCACAGCCGCCTTTGACGTCATCCCGAGACGCGTTCTGGCGGTCCCGACCAGACCGCTCATCTCGGTCTTGGCGGTAGCCGGGTTCGTCGGCCTCAACCTTCTCGGGTCGCGGACTACTGGAGCCGCAGAAAACGTCCTTGTCGCACTGAAGGTCGGCATTCTCGTCGTGTTCGGTGTTCTCGGGCTGGTGTATGCGTTCGGAGTCAGTGGTACGCAGTTCGAGTATGGTCTCAGCCATTTTGGTGGGTTCGATCCCCTCATGGCGGCGGCCATCTCGTTTGTGGCGTTCCAGGGGTGGCAGCTCCTGTACTACGACCAAGAGAGCATCGAGAATCCCGCCGATACCATCCGGACGGCCGTGTATATCTCCATCTCGGTCGCCGTTGCAATTTACATTCTCGTGGGAATGGTGACGGTGAACCTCGTTCCGCAGGCGCTCACATCCCACCCACACGTCGCGCTGAAGGATGCCGCCTCACTGATGATGCAGCCCTACGGGCTGGCACACGTCGGAGCGGTCATCCTTGCGCTGTCGGCGTTGTTTTCGACAGGGAGCGCTATCAACGCGACTCTGTTCTCGTCGGCGCATTTCGCCAAGGGAATGCTCGGTGACGGCCTACTCCCCGATCAGCTCGGGAGTTCGGATGCTGACGGCAGTCCCGAGCGGACAGTCCTCGTACTGGGTGCCATCACTGGGGCGTTTACGTGGTTCGGGGGACTCGGTGCTATCACCTCGTTCGCATCGCTATCATTCATCCTCGTTTTCGGGTCAATGAGCTACCTCGCGTTCCGCCAGCGTGATCACGACGAGGTGAACGCTGTCATCCCCGCAATCGGAACAGTCGGTGCCCTGGCGTTTTTCCCGCTAATGATGTACAACCTCTACACTCGCGAGGCAAACACGTTCTATATAGTGCTCGGTATCGCCGTCGTCGTGCTTGCCGTTGAACTCCTCTACTTCGAGCGCGACACCATTGAGGAGGAAGTCAAAGAGTTCGAGCCAGATCTCGAAGCTGTCGACGAGAGCAACTGATCTGTCCGTTCACCGTCTTCTCAAGATGAAGACGCGCGATACGTTCCGCAACCTCCTTTACCGAGGTCCTCCCTCGCTTCGCTCGGTCAACCGTTGATGCCAAAAACCGGACGCTTCCTCCGGTCGAGTCCGGAGACCCGCTCGCTTCGCTCGCGGATGCGACGTTCAACTGAAGCGGTAGCGCGGAGTCCCCTTCCTCAAGGAGCGACCGAAGGGAGCGAGTAGGGAGGAGAGGAGCGCGTTCGTATCAGTGACAACCACCTGCTTATAAGTAGCCTCTGGTATACATTGAAAGAGTGGCGGACGACTATGTGCGTCGGACGGCAATCACTCGCCTCTCGGTAGATGACGAGCAACGCGAGTTGCTTGAGGAAACCATCTCTGCGTGGAAGCGTGGTTGCCAAATCGCTACGGATATGGCGTGGAACGTCTGCAACGCCAAGAGCGACGTACAACCCCTCGCCTACGACGACGTGCGCGAGCAAACCGACCTCGGAAGCCAACACGCGATCCTCGCCACTCACCAAGCCGCCCAAGCCATCACCGGCTGTATCGAACGCAAGTCCAACGGCAAGAAGATTAGCAAGCCCACGTTCACCGCACCAACGGTGAAATATGACACCCGGACGATGACGTTGTTCGACGACGATACAGTGTCACTCTCTACAACGGAGAGTCGCGTCCGGTGTGACCTTGCCCTCCCTGACGCCGACGACGGCTACCAACGGCAGTACCTCGACTCCGAGGAGTGGAGCGTCACGGAAAGTACGCTCACCGCCCGCGACGGCGACTACTTTTTGCATATCGGCTTCCGCCGACACAAGAACGATACCGAACGGAACATCGCCGAGGACGGAGCGGTTCTCGGGGTTGACCTCGGTATCGAAAACCTCGCCGTCACCAGCACCGCCTACTTTTTCAGCGGGCGAGAGTTGACCCACGATCTCCGTGAGTTCGAGAAGGTACGCGCCGGACTCCAACAGACCAGAACGCGAAGTGCCCATCGCACGCTCGAACAGTCGAATGGCCGTGAACGTCGCTACGTCCGTGACGTACTCCACCGAGCATCGAACGCCATCGTGGATGAAGCACTCCGATACGGGTGCGACGTAATCGCGTTCGAGGATTTGACTTACATCCGTGACCGAACGAGTGCGTCGTGGGGTCACAAGTGGGCGTTCCGAACGCTGTACGAGCAGGTGGAATACAAGGCCGAAGCAGTCGGCATTGCAGTTACACAAGTGGGTTCGGCGTACACGTCGAAACGATGCGCCGAGTGCGGCTTTACAGCAGACGAGAATCGCCCAACTCGCAACGACTTCCAGTGTCAGAAGTGCGAGTCGGAAGCGAACGCGGACTACAACGCGGCGAAAAACATCGGGATGCGGTACGTCCGTCGAGGCCAACAGTCGTCTCGGCGGACGGGCAACAGTCAGCTTGCCCTGAAGTCTGGAACAGTGACGCCGAGTGACGGATTTACCGCCCACCCAGACGGGTTCGAGGCCGAGTTCATGGACAAGCCACACCCTCCACGAGCGAACCCGTCAGGGTGAGCGAAGTAGGGTGGGGTAGTTGACGGGCAGATCGGTTCTACCGGGGAAGCGAACTCTTCAAGATGATCAACAAGCCGATCGACCAACTCGAAAACACTGGGTCAGGCTGGGGCTCCAGCCGACAGTTCCTGCGCTAACCACGCTCGATAGCACCGATCTGCCCCTCGCGTGGCCGACCAACTCCGGGTGGAGAAGCTCGACAGAGCCGAATCAGCGGGCTCGATCCTGCGCCTCTACCAGTTCCGCGTTTTCGACGTAGCCGGTTTCGCTGTTTCCTTTCCGCAACTGTAGCGTCTGACCCGGGAGTTCGTCGGAGCTCGGCACGCTGCCGGTGTCTTGGGGTGCAGACACGGCCGTGACGTTCTCGTACGTGAGCATCCGCCGAAGTACCACGTCGTCGTCTCGCTCCATGCGCTCCCACTCGTCGAGTTCGAGGTCGTCGACATTGAAGTAGGACTGCTTGTCCGTTTCCGGGTCGACATCCGTTCCCGACCGAACGACATCGTTGGCGTCGGCTTCGCTGTATTGGTGTAGGTGAACTAACACGGGTGACGATTCGCCCCCGAGACAGATATGTTGCTGGCCAAAGTCATTTGGCTGGAGCGCTCGCTCGCTGACGCGATCGGAGACGACTTTCGTCGGCCAACTCGTCGGGTGCATGACGACCGACATGAGGTGCGCCAACTCGACCCCCGCTGCGGACATCGCCGCGGCGAGACACAGTCCAACGCCGAACACCTATTGTAGCCCTTGTGAGTCATCGCACACCGGTTCGCCAGACAGCGTGCGATCCGTGTGCACACCGTTCCAAACGCTACTATAGGGACAGTAGACCGTCTTTCACACCTCAGGGTCGAACACGGTTAATCGGTTGTCTGTACCTGAGCAGTAGTCTGATCCCCCATCTCGGCAGGGTTTTTCATCCCTTCCTTGACTCCGAACTTGACGAGAGCGACGTTCACGGGAAATGCAGCGATAAAGCCCAGCGAGAGCGAGAACGCAAGTGCCATCCAGAAGAGGATGTCTCCCATGTGGGCCTGCGAGGCTAGCAGGAGGTCTGCACCGATAGCGACGATCTCCATAATCGTGATCGACGGCGTCTCAGAGTAGAATGCATCTGCTACTGCGTCTCGAAAGGCCACACCCTCCTGCAGTAGTGGCCCAACGGTGAGTGCAAATCCGAACAAGTAGGCAAATCCGAAGGTGATGGCTGCGACCCAGCCAACGGCCAGCGCGAGAACTCCTTGGGCGAGTGTGACACCGACGACTTCGCCAGCACCACAGCCAGAGTAACAGTGTGCAGTCGATCGAACGCCGCGACGCCACAGGGAGTCCTGGCTGATCTGGGTTCGGCCAGCGTACCAGTAGAGGGTTAGTCCGAACGGCCCAGAGTAGAGAACTACTAACGTCCACACGCCTTTCATCAGTGATGGGAGCGCCTGGTTGCGCTTATTGATATCCCACCATAAGGTGGAAACAGACACACCGACTAGAGCCAACCACATGCCGAGAACCGCCGGATTCGACAGGATTGGCACCAGTATTTCACGCACTGGCTCGAACGCGCGTTCGATCTGAGTGATGAGCTGAGTGAGTGGCATTGTTGTGGGTTAGAGATAGTCTGCGACAAGGGACAGTTGCTGCTCAGAGACTTGAAGTCTGTCGCTATAGTCGCGTTTGGACCTGTGTGCACACCTGATCGAGGCGGCAGACGGACAGGGGTGCGATGACTCACAACGAGCACCAGCTACTCCGTCGTTCGACCGTCGAGATGCCTCGCCTGGCTGACTCCGCTCGCCACCCGTTCTACCCGTTGTTCCGAGCAGCGATCCCGAGTAACCGAATGATGTACCCGAAGCTCAGGAGGTGATCCGCTCGGTCGAGCGACTCGTCGCCCGGTTGGAGCGCGGCAGCCGCATCGTCGATCCGGTCGAGGAACGTCGCCGCCGCGTCTTCGCCGATCCAGCCGAGTGCCCGATAGCGGCCGATAGCCGACTTGGCCTCCGCCTCTCCCGCCGTCGTCACTAGATAGGCGATCCAGTCGCGACCGATCCGTCGCGCTTCGGGGACGTTCGGGAACGTGGGGAGATACGGCCGCTCACCGAGCACCGCTGGATCGACGCCGCCCACGGCGACCAGCCGCTCGCACTGTTCGTGCGTGGGCTCGTCCGGGGTGGCCGACCGGTACTTTGACCCCGCCGCGCGCGGGAGAGTCACGTCAGTCTCGGCGTCGGCATCGTCCATCCCGGCGACCGACCGAAGCTCCTGCACGTCATAGTCGGCCGGGTCAATCATACGGGTATGTCGTCAGCGGTGTCTAAGATTCTTCGGAATGAGACCCGTTCGTCGACTCGACGCCCCGGAACTCGAAGCGAGCGCCGTCCGCCTCGCGTTCGGTCACCGAGACCGTCCAGCCGTGAGCCTCCGCGATGCTCCGGACGATACTGAGGCCGAGTCCGGTCCCCTCGTCGGTCGTCGAGTAGCCCGTCTCGAGCACTCGCTCTCGCTCCGCTTCGGGGATGCCCGGGCCGTCGTCCGCGACGTAGAAGCCGTCGTCGCACCGACCGACGGTGACCGCCACGCCCTCGTCGCCGGCACCGGCACCGCCGCGTCGGAACTCCGGTCCCGCCGTGCGCCGGTCGTTCGTGGAACTGTGTTCGGCGCTGTCGCCGGACTGTGTCCGGTTGTTTGTCGAACTGTGTTCGACACTGTTCCGAAACAGGTTCTCGAACAGCTGTGCGAGCCGACTCTCGTCGGCTCGGATCCGGCCCAGATCGCCGTCGATCCGGAGGGTCGCACCCCCGGTGTCCGTCGTCGCCCACGCCCGTTCGGCGACTGCTTCGAGGTCGACGGCGGTGAGCGAGGTCACCACCTGGCCGCTCCGTGCCAGGGTGAGCACGTCCTCGATCAGTTCGTTCATGCGGTCGAGCGCGTTCGCCGCCCGTTCGAGATGCTCGTCCTCGCCGGTCTCGCGGGCGAGTTCGAGCGAGCCCTGTGCGACGTTCAGGGGATTGCGAAGGTCGTGGCTGACGACGCTGGCGAACTCGTCGAGTTGTTCGTTCTGCCGGGCGAGTTCCCGCTCGCGCTCGGCGAGCTGTTGCCGCGCGCGGATCGAATCGATGGCGTGCCCGATGCTCTCGCCGAGTTCCCCGAGCGCCGTCCGTTCGCGGTCGTCGAACGCGTTCACGCGGTTGGCGTAGATGCTGAGGAAGCCGTACACGTCCTCGGCGCCGACCAGTGGGACGACGGCGACCGATTCGACGCCCTTGCGCTCGAATAAGTCCCACCACGGCTCCATGTCGGGCTCTGCGAACACGTCTTGGACGCACTGCATCTCGCTGGTGCGGATGGCTTGGCCACCGGCGCCCTGCCCCAGTGGATCGTCCGGATCCACGCTAATCTCGAGGGAGTCGATGTAGTCACTGTCGTGTCCCGCCCACGCGACCGGGTCGACGACCGCCGTCTCCGGCAGGTAGCGCCCGATCCACGCGCTGTCGTAGAGCGGCGACTGCGTGAGACGAGCGCAGACCGCCTGTTCGAGCTCGGATCGCTCCGTCGCGTCGACGACCTCCTGGGTCGCGATGCGTAGCGTGTCGTTGATCCGGCTCAACTGATCGGCCCGCAGTCGCTGGTGTCGCTCGCGGGCGTTGTAGACGCCGACCACGAGGCCGACGAACGCGCCGAGCGTCCCCGCGTTGGCGATGGTTTGGGGCATTCCCCGTGCCAACTGCCCGCGAAGGAGCGCGTCGGCGAAGAGCGGTATCGTGGCGACGCCAAGCGTCACGGCGCCGCCGACCGCCCACAGCAGCGCCCGCTCCGCGAACTGCTCGGGGACGATTTCGCCGCGATAGACCGCTGCGCCGATGCCGACGATGAGGAGGGCGAAGCCAAGCGGCGCCAGAGCCTCGACCACCAGAAGCGCCGGCATCGATAACACACGCACGGCTGTCGACAGGTGTACCGCGGCGAATATCGCGCCGATACCCATCAGTATCGAGCCGCTCGTCCGTGCCGACAGTCCCACCACAAGTTAACTCCGCCCTGTTGGCTAAAATACCTGTGCGTTGCAGTAGGTAGTGTTCAGATACGGATTGAAAGGTGAGGCGTAGCGTTTTCAAAGTGTCTATGCCAGAAAGCGCTAGCCTCAACGGTTGTATCGACCGGATCGAGTTAGGTTTTGTGGAACGAGAGGCAACACCGCGGCTGTTGATGAAGCTCAGTATTCAGCTCCATCTTGCTGGATTATTCCTTTCAAATACTGTCTCTATTCTTGAGATATTCGGTGTTGATCGGGCACGATCCACCGTTCACAACTGGGTTCACAAGGCCGATCTACAGCCCGAAGAAGGCCGAAGCCCGGATCACGTTGCGGTCGATGAAACCGTGATCCGACTCAACGACGAGCAGTATTGGCTGTACGCCGCGGTCGATCCAGAGACGAACGAATTACACCATACAAAGCTTGAACCGACGAGAACTAACGCTATCGCTTATTCATTTTTCCACGAATTTCGGGAGAAACACGACGTTGACGATGCCGTGTTTCTCGTCGATGGCGCGGCACCACTCAGCAATGCTTGCCGTCGGCACGCCCTCGATTTCAGATACGAACGCCACGGGAACCGCAACAGCGTCGAACGTGTCTTCCGTGAGATAAAACGCAGAACTGCCAGTTTCTCGAACTGTTTCAGCAACGCCGAAGCAAAAACTGCAAACGAGTGGCTCAGATCCTTCGCCTTCGCATGGAATCAGCTAATCTGAACAGCACCTTGCAGTATCAGCTTCGAGAACTGTCGTCCAGTATTTATATACCATGGGGCGGCACCCCCTATCATGTTCGACGTGCGAGGGAGGGCACGTGACCGACGATCGCCCCGACACTGACGGCGCAGCGGCCGACGGCGGGAGTTCGATCGGAACGGAATCGGTCGGATCTCCCGAATATTCCCGGTCGGCGAAATACGCGCCCACCCTCGACCGGGTGCTGTACGCGCTGTTTGCGCGTCACGCCGACGACCCGTCTCACGCCCGGGACCGAAAACGCTACCGTGGGACCGATCTCAGGCTCAGCTTCGATGTCTATCTCGCCCGCGTGTATGGGCTTTCCTGGCTCGTCGCGTTCGCTGTTGCACTGCCGATCGCCGCCCTCGCGACGGTCGCCGAATCCCTTCCGACGGCGGCCGATATTGGTGCTTCTCTCGCCCCGATCGCACGGACCGGGCTCCCGGTGCCACCGATCGTGGTCGCCGTCGCCGTGATCGGTATCGTCACCGCCGGGATCGCGAAGGCGACGACCGTGTGGGTCGGCGGACAGTATCTGCGCTGGCTGGCGAACGCTCGCCGGACCGACATCGAGCGCACGCTTCCCGGTGCGGCCCGGTATCTGCACGTCCTCTCGTCGGGGAGCGACGACCACCGGACGATGCTCCGGAAGGTCGCGGCGACCGACGCCTATGGAGCGACCGCGGTATCGGTGCGCAAGGCGCTGAACACCGCATCGCTCACCGGCAGTCTCCACGAGGGACTTCGGCGCATCGCCCGTGATACCCCCTCTCGGGAGTTGCTTGCGCCCTTTCTCCTGAAGTTCAGCGAACACGCCCAGCAAGGCGAGGCGGAACTCGCGAACTACCTCCGCATGGAGAGCCGAATGCTCGCCCACCGGCAAGACCGGGCACGACAGCGCGCTGCCGGTCTCCTCGAACTCCTCTCGGAGGTGTTCATGGTGTTGCTGGTGTTGCCCTCGCTTCTGGTGATCGTCCTGACGGTACTCGCGATCATCTCGCCATCGCTCTCACAGCCGGTCGTGACGCCGTTCGGTGCGACGACGCCTCGCGCCATCGTCGTCTACACCAGTGCCGCGTTCGTCGTGGGCCTCGGCATCGGTGCGAGCGTCGTCGTCAGCGGGCTCCGACCGCCCGGTCAGACCGTCCACTACCGGCGACCCCAGGGCGCGCTCGCGACGCTCGCGACGGCCACCCAGAACCCGGCGAGCGCCGCCGTGGTCGCGACCGTTCCGGCGCTCGCTGCCGTCGTCGCGCTGCAGGTCCTCGGCTATCCGCTGGCCGACATCGCGCTCCTCGGCTACGTCGCCTACGCGCTTCCGGTCGGCGTCGTCGGTATCCGCCGTGCCCGCCTCGACGACGCCAAGGACCGCGAGATCAAGGACTTCGTTCACGCGGTCTCCGGCCACGTCAATCTGGGTCGTCCCTTTCCTCGTGCAGTCGAACACGTCGCTCGAGACGTCGATTTCGGCCCACTCGATCCCGATGTCGCGGACCTCGCGCTCAACCTGAGTTTCACGTCGCCCGAGACCGGTCCCGACGAGAACGTCCGCACCGCGGCGCTCGAACGGTTCGTCGACAGTGTGGGCACGCCGCTGGCCGAACAGACCGTCGGTCTGGTGACGGGTGCCCTCGACTCCGGGAGCGATGCGGGGACGGTCTTCGAGACGCTCCAGACCGAAATCGGTCGGCTCTACCACGAGAAGCGGGAGCTTCGGGCGAACCTCCTCGCCTACGTCGCCGTCGGGTGGACGACGGCGCTGCTCGTGGTCGGTATCGCCGTCGCCGTCGGCATCCACGTCTTCGATGGCTTCGAACAACTCGCCACGGTTCGCGGCACCGACGGCTACGTCATCGACGCAGCGGCGATCGATCTCGCCCGCGACCGATACCGTCTCTACGTGGTCACGCAGGCGACGATGCTGGCGTCGGGGTGGTTCGCCGGCACCGCTAGCCGCGGGCGATACGAGGCGCTGTTGCACTCCGGCGCGCTCGTCGCCATCTGCCACGCCGTCTTCGCGGGGGCGGGAATGATATGAGCGACCGAGCGCAGTCGGCGGTGATCGGCGTCGCCGTCCTGCTTGCGGTGACGGTCGTGAGCGTCGCGGCGCTGACGGTGACGGTCGGCTCTCTCGTCGACCGGAGTGCCGACACGGCGGAGGCCCGGGCCGCCGCCACGTCGATGAACGACGCACTCGCGACCGACCGGAGCGGGCCACACGAACGCCAGTTCGCCCTGCACAGTGGCCGACTCCGCACCGTCGACCGGACGGTCAGACTCCTCCAGGGTTCGGAGCCAGTGGTTGAGCAGTCGGTCGGCGGTCTCGTGTACGCCGACTCTAACTATCGCGTTCGCGCCGTCGCCGGCGCGACGGTCAGCGACACCGGCGGCGGCGGGCGTCTCCACACGGCGCCGTCAATTTCGATCCGAGACCGAACCCTGTTCGTCGGCCTCCCTCGCCTCGGTGCCGATGCCGTCGCCGTCGGTGGGAAGACGACGGTGACGCTGCGGACGAACCTCACCCACACCCGTCAGCAGTTCTCGGGCGGTGGCTACGCGCTCGCCGTCGAAACACGGGCGCCCGGCGTCTGGGAGCGCCACTTCGAAGCGCTGGGTGCGACGACGACGCGTCGTTCGTTCGACGACGATGGCGTCGCCAGCGTCGTTGCCCGGTTCCCGTCGGTTCGAACCGTCCACGTCTTCGTCCACGACCTGCGACTGGAGGTGGGCCGGTGACGGACCGCGCTCTCGCGCCCGTCGTCGGGAAGAGCCTCGAAGCCGTGATCGTCCTCCTCTACGTCGCGGCGCTGGTCACGACCCTCCACGGCGGGGTGCTGCCGGACTACCGGACGGCGACTGCGTCGGAACTGAGCGATCGCACCCTCGCCTCGGCCGCCGAGCGGATCGAAACCGCGTTGCCGCCGCGGGGAACCGCCGTCGACGTGACTCGCCGCGTCGACCTCCCCGCGACGATCGATCGGGCGACGTATCGGATCACGGCCGACGACGGCGTACTCGTTCTCGACCATCCCGACGACGACCTCTCCGGGCGTCTCGATCTGACGCTGCCGTCGCGCGTCGTCACCGTCGACGGCACCTGGGAGAGTGACGACCGAACCGTCCTGCGTATCCGGGGCACTGCGACCCGAATCCGGGTGATTCTCGCGTGAGAGGGCAGGCCAACCTGTCCGCGCTCGTGGTCGCGCTCACGCTCCTGACCGGGGCGACGGTCGTCGGCGTCACCATCGCCGACGCGTCGCTGGCGTCGGCCGACCGTGATCCGACGGAGCAACGCGCGGCGAACGCGGTCGCCGACCGACTGATCGCGGCGGACGCCCCGACGACGCTGCGCGCGAACACGCTTGACGCCGCCGTCATCGAGACACTGAACGCGAGCCGTCTCGTCGCTCTCGTGCCGAGCGCCGCGGCCGGTACGTTTCGGGTGGCGCTCGATGGGACGACCCTCGTCGAACGCGGCGAACCGGGCACGGGCACGACCGTCCGGCGCGGGGTCCTCGTCGCGTCTCGGATGTCGGCGGGCTCCACGATGAACCTCTCGCAGGGGGCGACCGAGCAGGTCCCCTCCCGCGTCGATCGAGTGGCGGTCTCCATCGATCCGGGACCGAACACCACTGTCAGGACCGTCTACGCGAACGGCCGCGTGGTACTCCACGACGACGCCGGTCTCGCCACGACCGCGGCTGTCCACCTGTCTCGGTACGAACCGACGACGATCCGAGTCGACGCGAGCCAGAACGCGACCGGCGAGGTCCGTCTGACTTACCGCCGGGTCCGTGTCGACGAGCGAACGCTGGTGGTGACCGTCGATGCCTAGAGGACAGCTCTCGCTCTCCATCGTCGAGGCCGCCGTGGGCGTCCTGCTCGTAGTCGGCGTAGCCGCCGGATTCGCCATCGGTGTGTCGCCGCCGCCAGCGGCGGAGCCCCAACTCGACTCGCTGGCGCGCGACACCGGGACCGTTCTCGCCACCGATCCCGCCGACACCGGTCGTGGGCCGTGGGTGATCGCCCTCACCCACTCCGACGACTCGTTTGCGCGGGTTCGCGATTCGGTCCGCGAGCGGACGGCGCAGCTCTTGCCCGGTGACGTCGCCTTCCGAATTCGGACGCCCCACGGAACCGTCGGCTATCCGCGCCCGCCGACCGTCGCCGTCGGCACCACGACCATCCCGACGCGACACGGTCCGGTCACCGTCCGGGTGTGGTACGGATGACACGTCGTCGCCGCGGCCAACTCGTCTTGCTCGCGGCCGCCATCGTCGTCACCGCACTGGTGCCGATGCTCTTGGCGTACGCCCAACTCGGTGCCTACACTGGGACGGCCGACGTGAGTGCCGAGCGCACGACGCTCACCGACGCCAAACGAACCCTCGAACGATCCGTCGGCGACGCGGCCGTGACGCTGTCGAACGGGACCGAGGTCAGCCGGCACGCCGCCCTGGCCACGGCGACGGGAGAACATCTGCGTCCCGCGCTCGATAGCCTCGAATCGACCGGCACTTCGCGTGGCGTGACCGTCGCTGTCGACCGCAACGCGACCGCGGCGCGGGAGTGGGTGACGGCAGCCTGTCCTCGCGGCCCTGACCGCGTGTTCGGCGACTGCATCGTCACCGACGGCGTCGTCACGCAGACGCGCGCGAACTCGACGGCCCTTGTCGCCGTCGCGGTCGACGTCCGGATTCAGGGCCCCGACGGCACCGCGCGGGCGACGTTCGTCGTGCGCGGCGTCCGCGGGGCGGTGGCGGATCGGGCGGGGTAACACTGCATCGCCCCATCCGGAACCAGTATCACCCTGGGGTGTGACCGACGTTTCGTATCGCCGCATGCGCTCCCGCCTCCTTCGACCACTTCAGACGGGCCTGCTCATCGCCGTCGGCGGCGCCGGCGGGGCGGCGCTCCGCTACGCCGTCGGCACCGCCCTGCCGGGCCTCGGTGGCACCCTCCTCGCGAACGTGACGGGGAGTTTCCTCCTCGCTGTCCTCCTCTACGACGCGCTCTACACCGACGCCCTCGCCGAACGGACGCGCGTCCTCTTCGGCACGGGGTTTCTCTCCTCGTACACGACGTACAGTACCTTCGCCGTCGAGACGACGGGCGCTCCGCTCTGGGTTGGTTTCCTCTACGTCCTCGGGAGTTACGCGCTCGGCATTGGGGCCGTCCTCGTCGGTCGACGGGTCGTGATGACCGTCATGGGCGCCGATGCCGGCGACGGGGGAGGGACGATCGATGACTGATCCCGTCCATCTGGTCGCCATCGGCGGCGTCGTCGGCGCCCTCCTTCGACACGCCGTGAGCGTCGCCGTCGACCGCGAGTCGTTCCCCGCGGGGACGCTGACGGTGAACGTCGTCGGCAGTTTCGCCCTCGGCCTGCTCACGGCCCTGAACCCTGGCCCGGACGCGACGGCACTGATCGGTATCGGCGTCTGTGGATCGTTCACCACATTCTCCTCGTTTGCCGTCGACGTCGTCCGTCTGTGGGAGGCGGGCGAGCGGCGGACGGCCGTCGGTTACGCCCTCGCCAATCTGCTCGGCGCGCTCGGGGCGATCGTCGTCGCGGGGTGGCTCGCGGCGCTTGTCTGAGGCGACGGTCGTCACCCGCGTCAGTTCGGACTGTAGGGGTCCGTCGCCGTGTCGAGTCGCGACACGTCCTCGATGATGTCGAAGTCGTCGTCGAACGCGTACAGGTAGCCGAGCCCCTCGGTTTGCATATACGCGATGACGCAGGCATCCACGAAGGAGAGTGGCTCGTGTCGGCGGAAGAGCGCCTTGCCTGCCGTGCGGGCGTCGGCACTGAGCGAGTCGATGTGGAAGCGGGCGTTCTCCTCGATGCGGTCGAGGAGGTCGACGGCGGCGTCGTGGCTGGCGTGCGTGACGAGGCCGTTGAGCGTTTCCGCCAGGACGTAGTCGAGGACGACCGCTTCCGGGAGCGACCCGTCGTCGATACCGCGGAGTACGGGGAGTGCGGCGTCGTGCGAGCTATCCGGCCGGTACGCGGCGGCAAAGAGACCCGTCGTATCGACGAGCGCGCGGGGCATTCACTCGGTGTCGACGCCCCAGGCGTCGTGGTCGTTCGTCACGTCGGTCGTCGCCGCGCCGCCGTAGCCGTCGAACTCAGCGAACGTCCCCGCCTCCTGTTGGACGACGTGGACGCGGACGCTCCCGTCGTCTTCGAGCTGCCACCGGAGCTGATCGCCGTCGTCGATGTCGAGTTCGCGCCGGATCCGGGCGGGGATGTTCGCTTGATTCCCCGACACCGTGCTTTCGGCGTCGATGCCGTCGCTGCTCATGGTCGCCGGTAGGGGACGCGCCATGAAAAGCCTAGTGTGCCGTCACACTACCATCGGTACGTGGGTATGCACACACCGTGGTGGGCGGCGCAATCGAGGCGTTCAACCGTCCCGCGCCGCTACGATCGGTATGAGCGAGACGCCCGACGACTACGCCGACCGCCTGCGCGACAACCGCGCCGAGAAAGACCGCGTCTTCGCCGAGGCGCGCCACTCCCCGCTCCCGCCCGAGGAGCGCGACGACTTCGACGGCCTCGACTACTTCGATCCCGATCCCGACTACCGCGTCGAGGCAACTGTGACGGCCCACGACGACCCCGAGCCGATCGATCTGGAGACGAGCGACGACCGCACGGTCCGGTATCTCCGGGTCGTCACGTTGCGGTTCGACCTTCGGGGCGACAGCCACGAACTCCACGGCTACCGACAGGAGGGGGCAGCGGGGAGCGAGATTTTCGTTCCGTTCCGCGACAAGACGACCGGGCAACAGAGCTACCACGGCGGCCGATACATGGAACTCGAACCCGAGGGATCGCTGGCCGATGGCGACCGCATCCCGATCGATTTCAACCTGGCGTACACGCCCTTCTGTGCGTTCAGCGAGGCGTTCTCCTGTCCCCTGCCGCCCGAGGAGAACTGGCTCGACGTGGCGGTTCCGGCCGGCGAACGCGCGCCGCCGGTGTGATCTGAACGGGTCGGTTCGCATCAGAACCTGACAATTAGCCGCGGTCTATTAGTCGTTTTTCGGCGGCATGTGCTAGTGGTGTCTTTCCGATGACAGTAGTCGATCTCGCTCGAACGGACCCGGTCGCAGCGACACGCGGTGCACCGATCCCCGAGGTGGCGATGCTCATGCGCGATGAGAACGTCGGGAGCGTCGTCGTCGTCGTCGACGACGGCCGCCCCGTCGGCATCGTTACGGACCGCGACATCGCCGTCGAAGTCGCGGCCGAACCCGAGGACCCACTCGAGGTGACCGCCGAAGATGTCATGACCTCGGAGCCGGTCTCGGTCGACCGCGACACCGGCGTCATGGAACTCACACGAATCATGTCGGACAACGGCATTCGCCGCGTCCCCGTCGTCGACGACGGCGACCTCTACGGGATCGTCACGCTCGATGACCTCGACCGCCTGCTCAGCCGCGAGCGCCAGAACCTCGCCGCGGTCATCGCGGCCGAATCGCCGGCGTACTACTCCACGAGCCGGTCGGCGAGGTCCGACGCCACGACGGCCGTCGTCGCGTCCCCGCCGATATCCGGCGTTCGGGGGGCGTCGTCGTCAGCCAACTGGTCGGCAACGCCGTCCCAGAGCGCCGTCGCCACCGCGTCTTCGCCCAGGTGTTCGAACATGAGCGACCCCGAGAGCACCATCCCAAGCGGGTTGGCGATGCCCTCGCCCATGATGTCGAAAGCGCTTCCGTGGACCGGTTCGAACATCGAAGGGTAGGTCCGGTCGGGATTGATGTTCGTCGACGGCGCGAGGCCGAGGCTCCCCATGATGCCGCCCCCGATGTCGGTGAGGATGTCGCCGAAGAGGTTCGAGGCGACCACCACGTCGAACTCGTCGGGTCGGCGGACGAAGTCCATGCTCGCTGCGTCGACCAGCAGGCGTTCGACCTCCACGTCGGGGAAGTCCTCGCTCACTTCTTCGACCATCTCGTCCCAGAAGACCATGCTGTGGGCCTGGGCGTTGGATTTGGTGACGTTCGTGAGGTGCCCGTCGCGTTCGCGTGCGGCCTCGAACGCCGGGCGGACGACCGCCTCGGTGGCCTCGCGGGTGAACACCGACGCCTGGACCGCCACCTCGTTTGCGAAACCTTGGTGTTCCCGCCCGCCCACGTCGGCGTACTCGCCTTCCGTGTTCTGGCGGTAGACTACCAGGTCGATGTCGCCGCCCGCGTAGCCCCGGAGCGGGCTCTCGACGCCCTCGAAGAGATAGGAGGGGCGCTTACAGACGTGCTGGTTGAACCCCTTCGTGATGGGTAGTCGGAGGCCGCGCAGCGTGACGTGATCCGGCACCTCGGGATGACCGACGGCGCCGAGCAGGATGGCGTCGAACGACTCCAGTTGGTCCAGGCCGTCGTCGGGCATGAGCGCGCCCTCTTCGAGATATCGCTCGCTGCCCCAGTCGAACCACGTCGTCGTCACGTCGACGCCATATGTGTCCGCGACGTCGATCAGTAGCGGTTCGACCGCCTCCGTGACGCCGTTGCCAATGCCGTCGCCCGGGATGACTGCGATGTCGTACGTCATGGGGGTGCGTGTCCGCACACGGTGATAAATGGGGTGGGACTGGTCGCGTGGCGTGGAACACCGGCCGCCTCCCGTCCGTGAGTTTCGGCGGTCGCCGTGGTCGTCGACCACAGGCAATCCGGACACCGACCCGCCTCACGCCCCGACTGCGCAGTTGTTCGGTCCGAGTTCGAGTTCGAACGCCGTCTCGTCGTCGACGGACTCCTGGCCGCGGTTGATGGCGACGATGCGCGCGGCGTTGGCGGGGTCGGCACCCACCCGCGTCACGTGGTCGACGAACGTCGCCTCGTCCATCCCGAACACGGCCAGTCGGCTCCGCAGGTCACCGAGGCTGGCGACGCGCGGCCCCGGCTCCTCGACGCTCGCCTCCGTGTGGCCCGGGGCGACGAGAGTCCGGTCGGGGAACGTCTCCAGTCGCTCGGTCAAGGTGGCGTACAGCGTGCGGGCCTGGGCGTCCGGGTCGGCGTCCTCCTGCAGATCCGGGCGGGCAACGCCGTCGAGAAAGAGGCTGTCGCCCGTCAGCAACACGTCGCCGACGCGAACGCCGGTCATGCCGGTCGTGTGTCCCGGAAGTGACACGGCGGTGAGCGTCGTCTCCCCCACCGTCAGTTCGTCGCCGTCGGTGACGGTGGTGAACCGCGCCGCGTCGGCGACGCCGCGTTCGGCCGCCGCGGCCGACAGTATCGGCGTCGCGTCCGTCGTCGCGGCGAGGGTCCGAACGCCGCTCACGTGGTCAGCGTGGATATGCGTGTCGACGGCGGCGACGAGCGTCCGGTCGGCGGCGGCCGAGCGATACCGGTCGGCAAAGGCTCGGAGCGGGTCGATCACGGCCATCTCGCCGGCCGAGACGACGGCGTAGCCGAGACACCCACTCGCGGGGCGGTGGTACTGGAACACGGTGGCGCCGTCGCCGGCGTCGAGCTCCATCCGGTCGTACAGGCGCGCCCACGCCGCCATCCCGCCGTCGAGGTTCTCGGCCGCGACGCCCCCTGCCACGAGTTGGTCGGCCACCTCGGCGCTGGCCTCGCCCCGAGGACAGACCACGACTACCGGTTCCGTCAGGTCGGCGGGGAGGAGGTCGGTGATATTGTCGGTCACCCTCGCCGCCACGAACGTCATGTAGGGGACGTTGTGGAAGTCGACCGACGGCGCCTCGATGCGCCAGCGGTCGACCTCGTCGCGGTTCCGCACGTCGAGGAGGGTGACCGCCTCCCCCGCGGCGAGTCGGTGACGGAGTTCGCGGGGCGTGACGCTCCCGGCGGTGTCGGCTGTCATCACGCCAGCTACGCCCCCGACGGCGTTAAGCGTACGGCCGTTATCGCCGACAGGATGACCATCCCCGGCGCCCAACCAGCAGGTATGAACGGGGACTGGGTGGTCGACATGGTGCGGGATCGAACGGCAACGCAACTCGACCGACTCGGCTCGGAGAAAGCGCTCGTGGCGGCGACTGACGCCCGACTCGACCGGGAGCGCGTGCTTTCGGCGGCCGTCGGCGCGGAGCGTCGCGCCGCCGAGACGTTCGAGACGTGGGCGGCCGACGAATCACAGCCCGAGGCGCGGGCCGCCTTCGAGGCGGTGGCGTCTCAGGAACGCGCCCACGCCGAGCGGGTGGCGTCGCTCGCAGATGGCGCCGTCGACGCCGACACGGATCCGGACGCCCTCCACGACTATCTCCGCGGCTTGGACGGGACGCCGGAACGCGTGGCCGCGGGCCTCGTCGCCCGCCCCCTCGTGAGCGAGCGGTCGCTGTTGCAGGTGGTGAACTTCTTCGTCAACGAGGCCGACGAACGGGCGGCCGCGGTGTTCCGTGACCTGCGCGCCGAGACGGATGGGCTCGTCGACGAGGGGACGACCCTCCTCGACGCCTGCTGTGAGAGCGAGGCCGAGTGGGAGCGCGCGGTCGACGCGGCGGAACGCGCCGTCGAGACGGCCTACGAGGAGTACGCCGAGACGCTGCGCGGGATGGGCGTCGATCCCGCACCGGTCTGTTGACCGAAGGTGGTTCGACGATCGGGACCGTTGTCAGTGCGGCCCTGTTGAAATCCCCACCAGCGAACCGTTTCTGGCTGATATGTGATCGGCAATATGAGCCAAAAGAGAAGCAAATGCTGGTACTGAAATTCAGATGCATGATTGTTGGTTGTGCACGTTTCTCCGATCAGCATACTATCGTCGCGTTTGGAACTGTTTGCACACCGGATCGCAGGACTGCGCGCGATCAGGTGTGCTCTCACTCACAAAGGGTACTATAGTCCATCGGGTACTGTAACAGAGACCACGGAACCAGCCACAATGGGGCCGTTCAAGGTTTTCTCGACGTTGACATTCAAACCGAAGACGCAGTAAACATCCGAGTTAAAGAACTGGAAAGCCAAGAGAGTTCACGTAACATAACGATGGCGAATATAAAAATATTCTGTCAATAATCGCCTACTGGATAAAGAGGCCGCGTGCACCAAGGAACTTCGATAGCACCAATGGACTTAATGGTGTGGTGTGTTACTCTATGACACTGAATCCAAAAGTAATGTATCCAACAGATGACTCCATCCATATCCTTCACGTGGATGATGAGCCCGAATTTACAGAGATGGCAGCGACATTCGTCGAGCGGGAAGATGACAGATTCGACATCGAAACCGCGATAAATCCAGCAAATGGATTGGAATTACTTTCCGAAACCAACTTCGAGTGTGTGATTTCCGATTATGACATGCCAAAAACAAATGGCATCGAGTTCCTCAAATCCGTCCGAGATGAGTATCCTGATCTGCCGTTTATTCTATTCACTGGGAAAGGCTCCGAGGAAGTCGCCAGTGACGCGATTTCGGCTGGAGTTACCGATTACCTTCAGAAGGAATCTGGAACCGAGCAGTACACGATCTTAGCAAATCGAATCGCAAACGCTGTTGAAAGTAATCGTCTCGAGCGAGAAGCCAACCAAACGCGCACACAACTCCAGGCCATCTCGGAACACTCTGCGGACGCTATCGTTACCATTGATTCGGACAGTCGGATTCACTTTGCGAACCCGGCGGTTGAGGAACTTTTTGGATACACTCCTGCTGAACTCCAAGGGAAGCCACTGACGACGATTATACCAGACCGTTATCATAAACAGCACCTCACCGCCATGAGCCAGTATCTCGAGACTGGCGAACGGACGATGAACTGGTCGAACGTCGAATTTCCTGGTCGTCGTAAGGACGGGACCGAAATCCCGATTTCGGTATCATATGGTGAATTCGATCTGAATGGAAATCAGCGGTTCCTCGGAATCATGCGCGATATCTCAGAGCGCACTCAAATGGAAGCAGACCTGCGAGAGAGAGAGCAGCGATTGAGGGAGAACCAGGTCAACCTCCAGATGTACGAACGAGCGGTGGAGGGCTCTACCGATTTGCTAGCTGCTATCGACTCTGAATACAACCTCATATTCGCTAACGAACAGTACAAACGGTACCATGGTCTTTCGGTGAACGACATCGATCAACGAGCATTACCGGAGGTGTTGGGCGAACGGTGGGAGACCGAGGTCAAAGAGTACGTCGACAAAGCCCTCGACGGAGACACCGTCAAATATGAGATGGAACGGGCCGGGGCTGATGGCGACCCCCGGACACTGAATGTTCATTACTACCCGTTGCGAGACGAGGATGAGTCAATTATCGGAGTGGTCGCAGCGATGCGTGACGTTACCGAACACAAAAAGTACGAACAGGAGCGTGACCTTCAGTTCTTCAGCGAAGTGGTCGAAACCATCGGGGTCGGTGTTGGCGTTTATGACGAAAGCGGACGCTTCGAGTATGTGAATGAGGCGTACGCTGAGATACTAGGGACCGACAAAGAGACCCTCGAGAACAAGGCGGTTTGGGAGATCAATCCTGAGATCGATCCGGATCGTTTTCACGACTACTGGGCATCGTTTGAAGAAGGCGAAACACGAACCACGGAAACAGTCCACAAGTTCGACGAAACAGAGGTCCCTGTCCAAACCGTGACGACTTTTAAACAAATAAACGACACGTGGTTCCACTTTGGGACTATACAGGATATCACTGAGTCCAAGAAGCAGGAGCAACGGTTTCAGGCCTTTGTCGAACGATCGAACGATATTTTGGCTATCCTGAATCCGGATGGGACGTTCCAGTATCAGAGCCCCGCAACTGAGCGCATCTTGGGGTACGAGACCGAGGAAATGATCGGAGAAAACGCGTTTGACTTTGTTCATCCGGATGACCGTGAGAGTCTACGAGAGCAGTTTGAACAATCGTTTGCCGATCCAGACGCGAACCCAACAGTAGAGTATCGGTTCCAGCACGCCGATGGTTCCTGGCGCTGGTTGGAGTCACGCGGGAATAATCAATTCGAGAATCCCGCCGTAGAGGGGTTCGTGGTCAATAGTCGCGACATCACGGACCGCAAGGAACACGAGCAACAGCTTGCCGATTTACACGACGTTACCCGGGAGATGGTGCATGCAACTGAAGAGCAGGAGGTGTGTGAGATAGCCGTACGAGCGGCCGAAAACACCCTCGATTTCCCACTCACGGGGATATGGTTGTGTGACGAGAGCGGCGACCGGCTTGAGCCGGCAGCAACGACGGCCAGATCCAGGGAGCTATTCGGCGATCATCCCGTGTATACCGATGAAAAACAGCCTCTCTTGGCAAGCATACACCTCGGGTGAGTCGTTCGTCTTTGATGATTTGCAGGAGGAACCTGGATTGTATAATCCTGATTCCGAGGTTCGAAGTGAACTCATCACTCCTCTCGGCGCTCACGGGGTGATGAACTTGGGTGCAACGGATCCGAGCGAGTTTGACGACGACGATATCCTATTAGCAAAGCTCCTCGCAGCAAACGTCCAGGCGGCTCTCGGTCGTGCCGAACGCGAGCGTGCCCTCGAACGACAAACCGATCAGATGGAGTTCTTCAATTCGATCCTTCGGCACGACGTCCTCAATGCGATCACGGTGATCAAATCGCGTGCTGAATTCCTTACGGACGACCTCGAGGGAGAGCAGCTCCGTGACGCCGAAACCATCGTCACATGGTGTACTGACGTCAAGGACATCGTCCAAGAAGTGCGGACTGTGTTGGAAACGCTAACGGGAGAGGGCGACCCAGACCTCAATCCCGTTGAAGTAGGAACAGAACTTCGCGCTGAAGTCCAACGTGTCCGATCGACGTATCCAGATGTAATATTCAATACCACCATTCCAGACGATGTAGTAGTTATTGCAAATGACTTGCTCGGCGATGTCCTCGGGAACATCGTTACAAATGCTGTTGACCACAATGAGACAGACGGTCTCACTGTCTCAATCACAGCTGAAAAACAGGACGACTGCGCAGTTGTTCGAATCGCTGATAACGGACAGGGGGTCTCCGCCGATCGCAAGGAGATGATTTTCCGGCGAGACGAAACAGGCCATGCGAAATCCACCGGTTCAGGCTTTGGCCTCTTTTTCGTCGATGTCATGGTGAAGGAATTCAACGGAGACGTCTGGGTAGAAGATAACGCGGAGGGAGGCGCAACCTTTGTCGTGCAGATACCTCTGGCCGAACAATCTATTACTGCGTAAGTCATTTGCCGTACTTCTTGCTACCTCATCGAACTCAGTCCACGCTGAGGGAAGGTACTTTATGCTAGCGAATAACACAGACAATAATGAGCAGCGGGGACCGTCCGAGCATCCTCATTGTCGAGGACGAGCCTGATGTCGCGGAAACATATGTACGATGGCTACAGTCAGCATATGATGTCCAGGTGGCTTCGAACGGCTCAGAAGCACTCGAACAGATGGACGAGTCGGTCGACGTGGTGTTGCTCGATCGGATGTTGCCCAAAATGTCCGGTGGGGAGGTTCTCACCGAGATTCGTGATCGGGGATTCGACTGTCGTGTGGTGATGGTAACAGCAGTTGATCCTGACTTCGACATCATCGAGATGGGATTCGACGAGTACGTCTCCAAGCCACCCGAACGGGACGAGTTACGCGCGACGGTCGACCGGATGCTAGATCGCGCGTCGCTCAATAACGAACTTCAAGAGTATTACTCATTGGTCGCCCGACGGAGTGCGCTTCAGGCCGAAAAGACCCCGGACGAGCTTGAAGCGAATGACGCGTATTCTGAACTCGTCGATCAGATCGAAGCAACGCGTGAGACAGTCGATGCTGACCTCGGAGATATGTCATCGGAAACGGAGTTCGTCGGCGCCGTTCGCGAAATTATGACCGATGAGGAGTATCCCAAGGATGAAACATCAATGGAGGAGGAACGAGAATGACGGTGTACGAGATTGAAGGGGTCCTGCCGGAAGGGATGCTCGATGAGCTGCCCCACGGGACGAACTTGATGATCAGCGGCCCAGCTATGATCGGGAAGCGAGAATTAGCGATTCGCCTACTCACTGCTGGCTATGACGAAGGTGAGGGAATTTTGTGCGTGACGACGAGCCAAAATGCCGCGAGTCTCCTTACCGAACTAGAATCACAGATACCGACGTTGGATCGCGAACGCGTTGCAATCGTCGACTGTACGGGAAGCGACCATCAACAGGTGATTAAAGAGATCGCAACAGAGCGAGTGTCATCGCCGGGCGATCTGACTGGAATTAGTATCGGCACGGCGAAGCTCTTCCAGAAGTTCACCAACCAGGACATCTCGGAAGTCAGGCACGGTCTCGTTTCTGTATCAACACTCATTCAGTACCTCGATGTCGACACCGTGTTTAAATTCCTCCACATTTACACATCCCGCATCACGGATACCCAGGGCCTCGGGATTTTCACCGTAGATGGCGCGTCGCACGATCCACAGACACTCAATACGATCACGAGTGAATTCGATGGCGTTCTTGAGCTGAGGGAAGCAGAGACAGGTGAGCGGGAGATCCGCCTCAAAGGGTTAGCTGATGCATCACGTGAGTGGCACTCGTTTAGCTAACACGAACACTGACGTCACTTGTGGGTCAGCGCTCAGTTTCGGGTGACGTTGGAAGTTTAAACTCGCAAATCCGTTAAGGATGTTTCTATCGAATCGCTGAACATCGGGGCGCTATATTCAGCACACCACTTCGATCAATCTCAGAGGGTTCAACAGCTCATCAGAGCCAGAGCTGTTATGAAATTAGAATCCCCTTTGAAGTCCGTAGGAGCTGTATCCCGCTGAACTGCGCGGAGAACACCAGTATTCGGACCAGATATTTAATTAAATTTGACGTGTTAGTAGCCCCGATGCCGACCCGAGACCCGGCCGCGACCGTGTTCACTGTGGAGAACATTCTGGTCGCTGTCGTGTTGATCGCCATCTACGGTGGGGCAACTCTGACGGACTGTCGCCGGCTCCCGGGGCCCTAGTCGCTGGCTATCACCCAGACCGCCGACTCCCTCCGAGCGATGAATGTGCGCTGTGTATGCAGCAAGTCGCGTTAATATCAAAGGAATCCGATAGAACTGCTATCGACACCTTCGCAGCCCTACGTAACGGCTATTTCACCGAGAATCGTGTCTGATCAATAGGTTTCAACAGTGCTGTCAGTGCACACCTGACTCCTGGACTGCGCGCGATCAGGTATCCAAACTGATAGCGCCGCGGCCCACAGTATATGCCGGTCCGCTCCCACGTCCTCGTATGCGCCTCCACTGGCACCGGACGGACCTTCGGCCGTTCGACAACCGACCGCTCGTGACGGTCGGCGACGACCCCATCCTGCCGGTGTACGTGTTCGATCCCAATGTTCTGGCTCACGCCGCGCCGCCTCGGCTAGCCTTCATTCGCGAGAGCCTCGCCGCGCTCCGCGAGTGGTATCGCGCCCGCGAGAGCGACCTGCTGGTTGTTCGGGGCGAAGCACCGACCGAGCTCGCCCGCCTCGCCGACGCCCACGACGCGGACACCGTCTCGTGGGCGCAGGCCTACTCCGAGTTGGGTCGCCAGCGCGACGCGCGCGTGACCGAACGGCTGGCCGACGACGGCGTCGAAACGCGCGTCGTCCACGACCACCTTCACCACGAACCGGGTTCTATCACGACGAACGAGGACGAGCCCTACTCAGTCTACAGCTACTTCTGGAAGAAATGGCGGGACCGGGAGAAAGCCGACTCCCTCGCCGCGCCCGGGGCGGACCGACTGGCGAACCCATCGACCGAGACGCCACTCCCCACCCTCGACGACCTGGGGTTCGACGACCCCGAGGCCTCCACCCCCGCGGGCGGATACGAGGCGGCGCGCCACCGCCTCAACGAGTTCTGTTCGGCGCCGATCTATCGGTACGCGGAAACGCGCGACTGCCCCGCGGCCGACGGCACGTCCCGTCTCTCCCCGCACCTGGCGCACGGGACCCTCGGCGTCCGGACAGTCCACGACCACGTCATGCGCGCCCGCGAGGCGGCGCCCGACGACGAGGCGCGCGAGTCCGTCGAGACGTTCCGGAGCCAACTCGCCTGGCGGGAGTTCTACCACCACGTCCTCTATTTCAACCCCGAGGTCGTTACCGAGAACTACCGCGAGTACGAGAACGACATCGAGTGGCGCGATGACGACGAGGCGCTCGCGGCCTGGAAAGCGGGCGAGACCGGGTACCCCATCGTCGATGCTGGGATGCGCCAGTTGCGCCGCGAGGCGTTCATGCACAACCGCGTGCGGATGATCGTCGCCTCCTTTCTCACGAAGGACCTCCTGCTCGACTGGCGCGAGGGGTACGACTGGTTCCGGCGCACACTCGTCGACCACAACCCCGCGAACGACAACGGCGGGTGGCAGTGGGCGGCCTCGACGGGGACGGACGCCCAGCCCTACTTCCGCATCTTCAACCCGATGACGCAGGGCGAACGCCACGATCCCGACGCCGAATACATCCGCGAGTACGTCCCCGAACTCAGGGGCGTCGACTCCGACACCATCCACGGGTGGCACGAACTCTCGCCCGACGAACGCGTGGCGGCGGCCCCCGACTACCCCGCCCCCATCGTCGACCATAGTGAGCGCCGCGAGCAGGCGCTGGCGATGTTCGAACGCGCGCGTGGCGAGGCGGACTAACCGACGGGGGCCTGCCCGCGGAACAGCAGGAGGGCGACGACGCCGACGACCAGAGCCAGGAGGACGCTGTCGGTCCGGTGGGCGATGAGCACGACCACGCCGCCCGCGGCCCACTCCGGCGGCCCGCCGGTCGCCAGTCGCGGTGCGAGGATAGCGATGATGATGCCGCCGGGGAGGGCGCTGAGCCCCGCCTGCGCCCGGTCGGAGAGGTCGAGACGCGCCAGCAGCCAGAGGCCGCTCGCCTTGGTCGCGTAGGTGACGAGACACATCACGGCGATGACCAGCAGCGTCGTGGTCGAGAGATCAACGGCCACGCTGTCCCACCTCCGCCAGACAGGCCGCGAGGCCGCCGAGCAGGATATACCACCGACCCGGGAGCCAGTGCGCGCCCGCGACGGCGACGGCGGCGGCGACGCCCCAGGGGGCGAGCGACGACTGCCCCTCCCAGAGACCGACCGCGATCGTCAGAAACACCGCTGTCAGGACGAAATCGAGGCCGTAGCGCGCCGGGTCGCCGATGGCGTCGCCCGCGACGACGCCCGTGACGGTGGCGCCGACCCAGACCACCCAGATGGTCAGCCCACTGCCCAAGAGGAAGGCGCCGTGCCGACTCCCGTTTCGGAGCTCTCGCACCGTCAGCGCCCAGTTCTCGTCGGTGATGAAGAAGACGCTCGCGTACGCCTGTCGCGCGGAGAGCTGCCTGAACCAGGGGCGGAGCGCCGCGCCCATCAGGACGTAGCGGAGGTTGACGACCAGTGTGGTGAGAACCACCGCGGCGATCGGGACCGGCGTGTCCCAGAGTTCGATAGCGACGAGTTGGGCCGCGCCGGCCAGGACCGTCCCGCTCATCAGCGCCGCCTCGGCGACGCTCAACCCCGCGCGGTGCGCGAGGACGCCGAAGACGACGCCGTATCCGGCCACGCCCAGCGCGACCGGAAGGCACGTGACCAGTCCGTCCCACACGCCCTCGATCGAGAACGACAGGTCGTCGGTCGTCGAGTCGTCCGACTCCGTCGCGTCCATGTAGTCCAAGGTGTCGGCCGCCCGATAGTAGAGGTTCCGCTTCGTCCGCGGTCCCGCGCGTTTTTTATGACACGGCGTGAGGCTTCGCCCATGAGCGACGACGGGCCGACCGTTCCGATAACCTGTACGGAGTGTGCGACGACGACGCGAGTGCCACTGCCGGACGTGGCCGACGCGGTCGAACGCCACAACGAGCAGTTCCACGACGGCGAGCCCATCGCCGAAGTCGACCCGGCGGTCGCCGACCGGCTGGCCGACCTCGTGGCCGACGACCTGGGGCTTCTCGACGGCCCCGACTGAGACGGTTTATTGTAACTGTTTACCGGCGGTTCGCTGAGACGGTCCAGCGAATCACCGGTACTGACTTACAATAAACCGTATGAGACGTATCGCTGTGACTGGTTACCGGCGATCGCCGTCCCGTGGTCGACGACCGCCGCGCATGACTTACAACGGTCCGTACGAGACGATCGTCCGCCGCCGCGGCGCGTCGAACATATTCGTGCAAACCCTCGCTTGCCTGCGGGTCGAGACACGAGATGTGAAGATGTTCGAATCAGAGATGTCACGACGGGCGGTCGTAACGTCGACGAGTGCACTCGCGCTCACCGCACTGGCCGGCTGTAGCGGTTCGAGCGGTTCCGGTGGCGGGGGCAGCGGAAGCGGGAGTGGCGGCGACAGCGGTGGCGGAGATGGCGGGAGCGACGGCGGCGACAGCGCCGCCAGTTTCGGCGGGTGGATGGAGAACGTGGGGAACTACGAGTCCGTCGCCGACGAGACGGGCAGCGATAGCGTCACCGTCGCCGTCGGTGCGCAGGGCAACGGCGGGAACTTCGCGTTCGATCCGCCCGCGATCCGCGTCTCGGCGGGCACGACCGTCGTTTGGGCGTGGACCGGGCAGGGCGCCCAGCACAACGTCGTCGCCGAGGACGGCTCCTTCGAGAGCGACCTCTCGGCCGAGGAGGGGTTCACCTTCGAACACACGTTCTCCTCGGCCGGCACGTACCGATACGCCTGCACGCCCCACGAGACGATGGGGATGAAGGGGGTCGTAGTCGTCGAGTAGCCCCAGATGTTGCTGGTCGATGCGGTCCCCTGAGTGCGGTCGGTTTTCTGCCGTTTCGTACCCCCTCTCGAACCTGAGTCGCCGATCAGGCGCCGTCGACGAGGCGCTCTAGCTGCTCCGGCGGCACCGCGCCGCGGGCCGCGTGTCCGTCGTAGGCGAACGTCGGCACGCCCGTGACGCCCTCGCGCTGGGCGTCGCTGAACCGCTGGCGCACCTCCGCGCGTAGCGCCTCGTCGGCGAGCGCCGAGCGCACGGCGGCGGCGTCCGCGCCCGCGTCTTCGGCCAGGTCAACCAGTACGTCGGTGTCAGCGATGTCCCTCCCGTCCTCCCAGAGCGCCTCGAAGACGGCCTCGTCGAAATCCAGCCACGTCTCGTAGGGCGCGTGCTCTTTCAGGTAGAAGGAGACGATCTGCGCGGGCAGCGAGTCGGTGTCGGTCGCGATCTCCTGAGCCATGTCGACGCCGTATTTCTCCTGGAGACGGCGGACGTTCTCCTTGGCCTGGTCGTAGTACGACTCGTCTTTCCCGTCGTCGACCGAGTGGTCGATCGTCCCGTCGGGGTTGCGTTTCTCGCTTCGCAGGTCGAACGGCCGCCAGTCGATTCGCAGCGGCTCCTCGCGGGTTTCCTGGTACCGTGCGAGCGACTGCCGCCCCAGATAGCAGAACGGGCAGACGTAGTCCGAGTAGATCGCGATCTCGTCGGGTGCCGAACTCATACGCCGAGATACGCGCTGCCGACGGAAAAGGTCGCCGAGCCGAGATGGCTCACTGCGGGTAGCGAAGCAGCCCGATAGCGAGGAGACACGCCGACAGGACCGAGCCGACGCCGGCCGCGAGCGGTAACGGGACGGGGGCGACGACGCCCGCCGCAACCCCGCCGAAGAGGACGATGCCCATCGCGGCGAGCAGATAGTCGACGCTTCTCGGCACCGCGGGAGTCGGTCGCACGGTCGAGTCGCTCATTCGTGGTAATTACATCTAATTAGACCCAGGAATATCTTTCGTCTCGCCGACGCTACTGCTTCGGGAGTTTCGCCACGAACTCGTTCGGGCCCTGTCGTTCGGAGCGGTAGTTATCGGCGTCGAACGCGTCGCGTTCGGCCTGGAACTCGTAGAACAGCGGCTTCGGATCGTGGTCGTTGACGATGGTGAGCGCCTCGCCCGATTCCAGGGCGTCGAAGGCGTCGTGGATCTTCGGATGACGGTCGCTCGGCGGCACGTCGCGCAGGTCGAGTCGTTTGCCCATAGTCGGTCAACACCACCCAGCCACGAGACGTTTCACCCGAATATGTTCGACCCGGCGGCGCACGAACGTGGTCGGCCGAAGGGCTAAGGCGGTCCGTGGCTTGCTTCCACCGATGGTTGACTTCGATCCGTCAGCGGCCCCCGATTCGACCCGCCCGACGGTGACCGTCGTCGGCGCCGTCTCCAGTCCGCGATCGGTGCGCGTCACCGATCTGATGGCCATGCGCTCTGTCGCCGTCGAGGACTCGACGGCCTGCGACGGCGAGGCCCCGACGTCCCGGTGGAGCGGCGTCCCCGTCGGGACGATTCTCGACCGCGCGAGCCCGCGGTCCGGCGCCGGGCACGCCCTGGTCCGCTCGGCCGACCCCGAGTTCGCCTGCGGGTTCGCCCTCGACCGCCTGCGCGATGCCCTCCTCGCCGTCTGCGTCGACGGCGACCCCATCCCCGCTGATCGGGGCGGCCCCGTCCGGCTGATCCCGCCCGACGCCGACTGCTGGGAGCGCGTCAAACGGGTCTCGCGGATCGACGTCCTCGAACACCCGCCCGGCGACGCCGACACGGCGCGCGAGCTGGCCCTCGGCGAGTAGGGACACCGTCACGCACTTCTCCCCGCCGTGCCAGCGGCCGGTATGGTTGGGTCGCGAACCGCGACGGCCGCCGTCGGCCTCCTCGCGAGCGTCGCCGTGAGCGTCGCTGCCTGGTACTACTTCGATACCATCGTTGCCTTCCTCCTCCTGCCGTTCGTCCCCATCCTCTTCCGGCGGGAACGCGAGATGCCGACGGTTCGGACCTGTCCGGACTGCGGATTCCGCACTCGCGACCCCGCCTTCGACTACTGCCCGCGAGACGGAACGCCGTTGGAGGATGCGGCCACTGGCGACTAACCGCCGTCTCAGACGAAGTCAGTACGGTGGATTCGCCGGACTGTTTCGTAGAATTCACCGGGACACAGTTACAGCAATCCGTATCAGTCGTCGAGCGCGTCCGTCAGCCCCCACTCCTCGGCCCGGGTCTGGGCCTCCTCGCGGGCGCGTTCGCGGATGGCTTCGATCTGTGATTCGTCGTCCAGAAACGCCTCGACGGCGGCGGTGTCGTCGTGGCCGAGACGCTCGGCCGGCGCGCGGTCCCGCGTCCGCGTCACCAGTTCGCGGTCGTCGGTGAGCCGTTCGGCGGGGAGACTGGGCGACACCCGAAGGTCGTCGGCGTCGTGGGCGTCGGCCAGCGCCGAGCGGTCGAGTTCGTAGAGGTCGACGTTGTAGGGTCCCGGTCCCGACATATCGGCCAACGCGTCGGCGCCGCCGCGGTCGGTGTCGGTACAGTACGCCAGGACGGGTACGCCGTCCTCGAAGGTGACGACGCCCCGCGTTTCGTCGTCGAGCAAGACGGCGTCCTGCGGTTCGAACACGGCGTAGCCGGTCAGCTCCCGATCGAGCGCCGTCGCCAGCGCCGTCCCCGGATCGTCGACGACTCGGGATCGGCGCAGTCGGCCGCGTGGGATCCTCATACCTCGTCCGGGACGACCGCGCTCCGGAAGCGGTCGGCGACGGCCTCGCTCGCCCCGTCGCGCACGTCGAGTCGGTTCGCCGCCTCGCGAAACGCCCGCGACGCGGGGTCGTCGGGCGCGTGGGCGAGTAGCGGTTCGCCCGCCTGCCGGGCCGCTCGCGCGGCGTCGCTCTCCGGAATCACGCCCAGCGTCTCGCCGCCGAAGTAGCGGTCGGCCCGGTCGGTCACGCGGTCGATGCCGTCGTCGTCACGGACGCGATTGAACAGCGTCCCCGCCGTCTCGGTGCCGTACGAGCGGGCGTACTCCTGGACTTTCAGGCCGTCCGAGAGCGACGGGACGGTGGGCTGGAGTACGATCACCGTCCGGTCCGCGAGGACGACGGGGAGGACGGCGCTTTTCGAGCCGAGCGCCGCCGGCGAGTCCAGCAGGAGCACGTCGGTGTCGGCGGCGAGCGTCGCCACCACGTCGCGGAGACGCTCGGGGTCGGCCTCCCGAAACGCGGCCAGACTCGTTCCGCAGGGGACGACCTTCATTCCGAAGCGGTCGTAGACGGCGTCGTCGACGGCCGTCCCTTCGCCCTCGATCAGCAGGTCGTGGAGCGTCACCGCCGCGTCGTCGAGGCCGGTGTGAAAGAGCAGGTTCGCCATCCCCGTGTCGGCGTCCACGACGGTCACGTCGTATCGGTCGGCGAGCGCCATGCCGAGCGCGAGCGTACTCGTCGTCTTTCCAGTCCCGCCTTTGCCGCTCGCCACGGCGAACGCCTCGACCATCGGCAACGCGTTGCGCGCCACCCGGGTTAAACGTTCGGCCGCCGGCGCTCAAGTATCGTCCAACCCGACGACGCTCAGATCCACGTCCGCGACGAGTTCCGCGGCGCGGTCGTACGGCGAGTCGCGGTCCGCCGCGGCGGCCGGACGATCCCGCCCCGCGCTGGCGTACGTTGCGTCGACGAACGCCTCCCGGACCGCGTCGTTGGCGAACAGGCCGTGGAGGTAGGTGCCGAGCACGAGTCCCGACGCCGCCCCGAGTTCGCCCCCGTCACGGCCGTCGGGCGCGGTGAACGGCGTCGTCACCGTTCCGTCCGTGGCCACCGTCTCGCCCGCGTGAATCTCGTAACCATCGACCGACCCCGAGACGCCGGCGAGCGGGCCGTCCCCCGTGAGCTGCCACGTCGCCGGACGGACCCGTTTATTGGGCGAGAACTGCGTCACGACGGGCAGCAGGCCGAGTCCCGGAACCGCGTCGTCGTCGCCCGTTCCTTCGATATCGGCACCCTCGATGCGCTCGCCGAGGAACTGGTAGCCGCCACAGAGGCCGACGATCGGCCCGTTGACGGCGCGGAGGCGGTCGCCCAGCCCTGCCTCCCGAGCGGCCAGCAGGTCGTCGACCGTGTTCTTGGTCCCCGGGAGGACGACGGCGTCGGCCGGCCGACCGCCCAGTCCCGCGGTTCCGAGGTCGGCGTCGAGCGGCGTGTACGCCACCCGGACGCCCGGTGTCCGCGCCAACGGTTCGAGGTCGGTGACGTTCGAGACGTGGGGGAGACGCGGGACGGCGACGGTGATGGTTCGCTCCGGGGCGACGCCGTCGTCGTCGCCGACGACGCCACGCTCGCCCCGCGCCGGGAGGGCGACGCTGTCCTCTTCGGGGAGCCCCGGATCGTCGTACGGCAGAACGTCGAGGACGGGCACGCCGGTCCGCTCTTCGACGGCCTGCACGCCGTCTTCGAGCAGCGCCCGGTCGCCCCGGAACTTCGTGATGACGACGCCGGCCACCTGCTCGCGGAGGTCGTCGGGCACGAGGTCGAGCGTCCCGACGATGGCGGCGAAGACGCCGCCGCGTTCGATGTCCGCGACGAGGATGATGTCGGCGTCCGTTCGCCGCGCGGTTTCGACGTTCGAGAGGTCGCGGTGGTGGAGGTTGATCTCCGCGATGGAGCCCGCGCCCTCCGCGACGACGACGTCGTGGGCGGCGGCCAGGCGGTCGTGCGCCGTGACGACCGCTTCGCGGGCGCGGTCCCACCACTCGTCGTAATACGCGTCGGCGGCGACGGTGGCGACCGCCTCGCCGTCGACGACGAGCTGGGATTCGCCGTCGCCGCGTGGCTTGAGGAGGACGGGGTTGTGGGCCGTGGTGGGACGGACGCGGGCGGCGCGGGCCTGGGCGTACTGCGAGACGCCGATTTCGCCGAAGCCGGTGCCATCGGCCCGCGGCACGGCCCGGGCGTTGTTGGACATGTTCTGGGCCTTGAACGGCGCCACGTCGTAGTCGGCGTCGGTCAGACGCCGACAGAGCCCTGCCGCCACCGTCGACTTCCCGACGTGGCTCGCGGTGCCGGCGACGAGCAGGGTCCGGGTCACGCCTCAGAACTCCGTCCCCTTCCGGGCGCGCTGGCCCGCGTCGATGGGGTGGCGCTCCTTGCGTACCTCGCTCACCAGGTCCGCGATGTCGGCGAGGTAGTCCGGGCGTTCGTGACCACCGGTACAGACGAGTTCCAGGCCGTCGGGCTTCCGCTCCACCAGGTCGACGACGTCGTCGGGGTCGACCAGTCCCCGGTTGGCCGCGTAGAGAATTTCGTCCAGGAGCAGCATGTGGACGCCGTCGTCGGGGTCGCCGTCCAGCGAGAGCGGCGCGGAGAGGTCGGCGTCGCCCGCAGCGTCGAGCAGGTCACGGGCGCGTTCGAGGCCGCCGCGGGCCTTCGCCGCGTGGTCGTCGTCGGCGGTGCCGTCGCGGAACCCGTGCCAGCCGTAGTGGCCCGTGTGCTCGTAACTGAAGCCGTCGATCTGCTCGATGGCGGCGTACTCGCCGCGCACGTCCTCGACGCTCTCGGCGCCGCCTTTCATGAACTGGAGGAGGTGGACCCGGTAGCCGTGCCCGGCGGCGCGAACGCCCATGCCGAGGGCGGCAGTGGTCTTGCCCTTGCCGTCGCCCCACCAGGCCTGGACCAAGCCGAACGACTCGGGGGCGCGTGGTTCCGTCCGTCGCTCTCGGATGTCGTCGCGCATCGTGGCTCGAATCGACCCGGCGCGGCCTTCAATCGTCCGATCGGACCGGCGACACCGACGCCCGCTCGTCGGTGACGACGCCCGTCTCGATGTCGTAGTCGCCGTCGGGGTACCGCGACGACAGACTCGCGGCGACGGCGTCCCGGACGCAGGCCCGCGCCGCCGAGCCGACGGCCGTCGCGCTCCCGGAGAACGCCGCCCGCTCGCCCTCGGGGTCGCAGGCCGCGATCACCGCGTCGGTCGTCGTGCCGGGAATCCCCACCCGCGCGAGCAGCGTCGCCGCCTTCGCCTCGCTCGCGACGGTGAGCAGGTTCGCCAGCGCGCCCGGGGCGAGCGCTCGTGTCGTCCCCACGACGACGTTCACGGTACCGGCGTGGTGGGTGTCGGTGTCCGTCCGCGTCGCCGCGCCGTCGAGACGGGCGTCGACGGGGAGAGAGTCATCGGCCGCGTCGTCCACGCCGCCGACGGGAAGCGCGGCAGGATTCGAGACGCCCGCCGTGGCGACGGCTTCGACACACCCCAGGCGCGCACGCCTCGCGTGGCGCTGGGAGACGCCGGTCAACAGCGCCGGACTGTCGGCGTCGGCATCGAAGCCAGCGGCGGCGAGACGATCCTCCAGATAGTCGTCGAGGTCGGTCCGGGACCACCCCTCCGGGACGGTGCAGTTGTAGGCCGCGGACGCGACGGTCTGCCCGCCGTCGTGTCCGGTCGAGAGCCACCGCGTCCCCGGTCGGTGCAGTCGGCAGACGCCGTCGCGGACGGTGGCGTCGAACATCACGCCTGCAGGAGCGCGTCGATCAGTCGGTCGTTCTCGTGGGGACGGCGGACCGCGACGCGGACGTGGGAGTCGAGGCGGCGGAACGTGGTCGCGTCGCGGAGGACGATCTCCGCTCGGCGGGCGCGGTCGATCACGCGGTCCACGTCTCGGTCACCCACGTCGAGCAAGAGAAACGGCGCCTCGGAGGGATGGATGTCGAACGCCGGGGTGAGCGCCTCGCGCATGCGCTGGCGTTCGGAGCGAACCCGGTCACGCGTCTCGGCGACGAACGTGGTCTGCCGGAGGCAGTACGCCCCGACGGCGGCGGCGGGCGTCGACAGCCCCCACGCCGGCCGCGCGGTGTCGAGCCGCTCGCGGAGGTCCCCCGTCGCGACGGCCAGGCCGGCCCGGAGCCCCGGAAGCCCGAAAATCTTGGTGAGCGACCGCACGACGACGACGCCGGGTTCGCCCGCGAGCGTCGGCTGGTCGGTGAAGTCGAGAAACGCTTCGTCGACGATCAGCACCGTCCCCGCCGCCCGACACCGTTCGGCGTACGCCAGAAGGTCGTCGTGGGGGGAGGCGTCCCCAGTCGGGTTGTTGGGGTTGCACGCGACGACGACATCGTACCCCGCGGGATCCGTCGTCAACAGGTCGTCGTGGGCGACGAACGTCGGATCGACCCCCTGGAGCCGCACTTCGCGTGCGTATTCGCCGAAACTCGGCGCGGGCAACAGCGCCTCGTCGTCGGCGTCGAGTGTCACCTCGAACGCGAGACGGAGCGCGGCGATTCCCCCGGCGGCCGGTACGACGTGTAACGGTTCACAGCCGAGATACTCGCCGGCGGCGGTCCGGTAGTCGCAGTAGTCGTCGCCCGGATAGTTCGCCGAGGCGGCGTACGCCGACTCGTAGACGCCGGCGACGCCGCGTGGTCGCTCCGGATTCGTGTTCGCGCTGAAATCCAGCAGCGACGTGTCCGACGACCCGCCGTGATGTACTCGCGAGACGTCGGCCACGGCGTCAGGGTTCATGTGGATGGCCAATACGCTCCACTACCTCAAGCGTTCCGTCCGCGACAGTATCGAGGACGCCCGCTCGATTCGCGAGGAGGAGCGCGCCACCCATACCCGCGCCCTCCTTGGCCTCGCCGTCGGCGTAGCGCGCGAGGGCGTCGTCACGCCCGTCGAAGCCGGGATCCGTGACGACGAGTTCGCAGTCGAGGTCACGGCTCACTCCGTCCAGATCCACGTCGGCGGCGACGTACGTCGTCGACGCGACGGTCAGCGGTTCGGCGACGCCCGCGTGCCGAACCAGCGCCGCCGCGGCGAGCATCTGGCTCCCGCCCCCGAGCACGACCTCGGTCCCGGACTCCAGCGCGCCCGCGGTGAGGCCGGCGACGACGGCGAGTACCGGATCGCCGAGGAATCGGACGGCGAGTTCGGGCCGGTAGGCCGCGCCGCCGGGGTCGACGTCGCTCGCCTCGAAAGCGGCGTCGACGACATCCCCCTTCAGGTCCAGCGGGTTCTCGGGGAGCGACGAGGAGACGGCGGCGTCGACGCCGAGGGCGCGACAGACGCCGAGGGCGGTGGTGGTGCCGCCGGGGATGGTTTCACCGATGACGAGTTCGTCGTCGGGAAACGCCCGCCCGAGTTCGCGGGCGGCCACCCACGCCCCCGGCGCGGTGGGCACCGGGTCAGCCTCGCGCACGTCCCGTCCGGGCTTCGCGCCGACATCGACCGTCGGCGCCCCGGTCGGTTGGGCGAGGCCGGCGTCGACGACGGTCGTCTCGAACCCGACGCGCTCGCGGACCGCGCGGGTGACGGCGGCGGGCGTCGGACACCCCGTCGGACTCACGGGGACGACCGGCGACCGGACCAGGTGGCCGTATTCGACGAGTTCGGCGTCCGCGCTCGGCGTGTGTGCCATCACGTCCGGGTCGGCGCCGGCGGCGCTGATGCCGTCGATGCGGGCCGTCTTCGTCGTGCCCGCGACGAGGACGAACCGCGTCACGCGAGCGCCTCCGCGACCTGTCGATCCGCGTCGTGGTTCACGTTCACGGCGAGTCGTCGGTCGTCGCTGACGTATATGTCGTCGTCGGTTCCGGCCACGACGTTGACGCCGGTGGGTGTGAGACGCTTCCCCTCGTGTTCGACCGTCGTGTCGACGCTCACGCCGAGGCGACGCTTCAGCGCAACGGGCACCATGACCGCCAGTGACCCCTCGGCGCGGTCCAGCACCCGATTCACGGGCTCCGCGGCGAGCAGCGGGAGGTCGGCGGCGACCGTCAGCACCGGCCGCTCCACCGCCGCCAGTCCGGTGTCGAGGTCGGCGACGTAGCCGTCGCCGGAGCCGTCGATGACCGACGCGCCCATCGATTCGAGATGGTCTCGCGTCGCGGGCGCGTGCGACGAGACGACGCAGTGGACGGTCTCGACGCGGCTCGCGGCGAGCGCGTCGCGCACGCGGTCGATCATGGGAACGCCGCCCACCTCGACGAGTGGCTTCTCCCCTGCGGCGTCGAGGCGCGTCCCGCGCCCGCCACACATCACCAGAGCGTCCATACGATCACCCCCGCGTGGAGCGCGGCGATCCGGCCGCATTCGTTCGCGGCGCCGAGCGCGTCGCCCGTGACGCCGCCGAGACGGGTCGTCGCCCACCGGCCAACGAGGAGCGCGACGGCCGGGCCGGCGAGCAGTGCCGCGACCAGCGTCGGGCCGGTTCCGACGGGGGCGGCGAGGGCGGCAGGGACCGCGGCGACGACGACCGGCAACAGTGATCGCCCCTTCGCCGCCCCGACGACGGCCGAGCCGAGGCCCTCGTGGCCGGTGGAGCCGAGGGCCACGAGCGCCGCCATGCCGACCTTGGCGCTCACTTCGGCCGCGACGACGAGACGAACGGCCACCCGCGGGCCGGCGCCGGCGACGCCGAGGCCGCCGAGGGCGAGTGCGAGGAGCGCCAGGCCGATGGCGAGCGCGCCGCCGACGCCGGTCTGTGAGTCTTTCAGCACCGCGCGGCGCTCGTCGGCGGTGCCGTGGACGGCGGCGGCGTCGCCTAGGTCGGCCAGGCCGTCGACGTGCGTGACGCCCGTGACGAGGTAGAGCGTGCCGAGATACAGCGCGACGGTGGTCGGGATGGGAATGGGGAGGAGATGTGGGAGCGCAGCGATCCCGCCGACGACGTAGCCGGCGACGACGAACGCGACGGGCGTCGCGCGGAAGGCGTTCCACGCGTCTTCGCCGCCACCGACGGGCAGGCGCGTCAGAAAGGCGAGCGCGCCGCGTACGGCGGTCAGCACAGGGCGATCACCCCCGCGAGGCCGAACGCCAGCCATCCCGCTCGGGCGACGAGGGCGACGCCGCGGTCGGCGTCGGCGCGGGTGGGGAGCGCGTCGTCCGCCTGCACTCCCGACGCCCCGCCGTCGAGCGCGTACGCGCCCGGTTTCTCCAGTCGCACGCCGAGCAGGACGGCGAGCGTCGCCATCGGCCATCCGGAGTTGGGCGACGCGGGTCGTCGCGCGAGCGAGCGCGCTCCGCGGACAGCCTGGGGCTTCCCGGCGGCGACGGCGAGGAGTCCGGCGCTCACGCGGGCGGGCACCCACATGACGAGGTCGTCGAGGCGAGCCGGCGCCCACCCCATCGGCTTCGTCCGGTAGCCGAGGATCGAATCCAGCGTGTTGACGGCCTTGATCCACGCGGCGGCGCCGGCGGCGGCCGAAAGGGAGAACGGCGCGAGGAGGGCGAAGCCGGCGAGCGGGGCGACGAGTCCGTCCGCGAGGTTCTCGGCCGCGCTCTCGACGGCCGCGCTGCGAACCTGCCGGGCCGAGAGCGGGGTTGCGTCGCGGCCGGCGAGCGAGCGCAGGCGCTCCCGCGCGGCCGGGAGGTCCGTCTCGCTCGCGGCGACGACGGCCCGCGCTTCGTCGAGGAGCATCCGGCGACTGGTCGCGACGAAACAGACGAGACCGGCGACGGCGGCACCGAGAAGCGCGTGCCACTGGGCGCCGACGGCGACGCTGCCGGCCGCGACGGCGGCCGCGAGAAGCGGAACGACGAGAGCTACCCCGACGCCCGCCGCTCGGGGGTGTGTCCACGCGCGATCCAGGTGGTCGATGCCCCGGCCGAGGAGGGCAATCGGATGGAGCGCGGCGGGCGGTTCGGCGACGAGCCGGTCCAGTCCTGCGGCCATCGCGACGCTCCCGGCGGCGATCAGCGGCATAGGCCGGTCCCCCCGTCCAGTCGGTCGTGGAGGGCGGAAAGCGGCGTCTGGCACACGTCGACGAAGATGCCGTCGAGATGCTCGACCCCGCCGTCGGCCTGGGGGTCGTCGCCGACGTGGACGAGTGCCGACGCGTCACCGCCGAGTTCGGCGGCCACCGTCTCGAACGGGCGCGGATGTGGTTTGCGGAAGCCACAGGCGGCGCTCGTGACGACGGCGTCGAACGCATCACGGAGGTCGGCGCGAACGAGCGTCCGGGAGACGAGTTCGGGGACGCTGCAGTTGGAACAGAGGCCGACGGGGCCGTGGGAGCGGGCAGCGTCGAGGGCGTCCTCGACGCCCGCGCGGCGCCGCACGTCGGGGTCGAACGCGGCGACGACGGCGCGTCGGATGACGCTGTCCGACATCCTGACGCTCCGGCTCCGGAGCGCGGCGGCGACGTGTGCGGGGAGGGGAACCTCCGCGTTCTCCGGCGTTTCGAGGTGGGGCGTGCGGTAAGCGTCGCCCCAGTCGCCAGGAACGGCGACACCCCGGTCGCGAAGCTCGCGGGCGACGGCGACCGCGGGGTCGTCGGGCGTCGTCGCCGTCACGAGCGTCCCGAAGAGGTCGAACGAGACGAGGGGCACAGTCCTGCGAACGGTCGGTGCGGAGGTACTTGACCGTCGCGGTCGGTGGACCGAAACGGGGAACGGCTGACACGCGACAGACAGGCGTCAGACACCTGGAAGATTTTAAATAATAGGGGTGTGTGGCTGTGAACGATGAGCAAGATCACGTTCCGTGCCGACGATGACCTCGTCAAGCAGTTGGAGGAGTTCGACGCCTCCAAAAGCGAGGTGATGCGCGAAGCGTTGCGCACCTACCTCGACGGCACGGAACGTGACCGACCGGCGGGCGTCTCCACGGAGCTGATCGAAACGCTGCTCACCGAGTCGGCGTTTGCCCCGCGGGACCCGCCGGAGATTCACGTAAACGTCACGCTCGACGGCGACGCGACCGACCCCTCGGACGTGTCGGTCGAACGGGACGCCGAGGCGACGACGCGTAAGACGCAACCGGACCACACCGACGACGACGCGACGGACCGACAGAGCACGTGTTCCCAGTGTGGCGAGGAGATGTCTGCCGGGCACGTCTACTGTCCGAACTGCGGGGAGAAATCGGCACACCGCGTGTTCTGTGACTGCGGCGACGAGCTGCGGTCGGACTGGGCGTTCTGCCCGAGCTGCGGTCGACGGACCCCCGCTGCGGACGTGCTCGATCGGGCATAACCAATCGGACGTTTACGAAAACCGGGGTGGTTGTCTTACAACTGCCGTTAGTTTTATAAGGTATTGGTTTGTTGGTACGTTTGCGTAAGACGGCCGTCTTACAGGGACGCCGGCTTTGGGGCGCAACAGGCCCCATCATCCGGCTCAAACGTGTAAGACACACACGGAGCGTGGCTCCGTCCGTCTTACCGGGGGAATGTAAACATGGAGCGTGTGACACTACGAATTCCGAAGCAGCAGATCGAGGAGGTCGAACAGATGGTGGAGACGGGAGAGTACCCGAACCGCAGCGAAGCCATCCGATCGGCCGTCCGCGAGATGCTCAACGAACAGAGCGAGTCCCGTGACGACAAGCGCAACAGCGGCCGCAGCTGGGCGAAGGTGTAACGATGCAGGGATTCGTCCAGGACGCCATCGAACGCGAGGAGGCCGAACAGCGCGACGCAGACGAAGACGGCGACGACTTTGGCGACCCGCGTATCGTCATCGTCGGCGCCGGTGGGGCCGGTAACAACACGGTCAATCGTCTCTACAACATCGGTGTCGACGGTGCGGAGACCGTCGCGATCAACACCGACAAACAGCACCTGCAGATGATCGAGGCCGACACCAAGATCCTCGTCGGCAAGTCGCTGACGCAGGGACTCGGTGCCGGTGGCGACCCCTCGATGGGGGAGCGCGCCACCGAGATGGCCCAGGGAACGATCAAGGAAGTCCTCGGCGAGGCCGACCTCGTCTTCGTGACCGCCGGCATGGGTGGCGGGACCGGGACCGGGGCCGCGCCCGTCGTTTCCAAGATCGCCAAAGAACAGGGCGCCATCGTCGTCGGCATGGTGTCGACGCCGTTCAACGTCGAGCGCGCCCGCACGGTCAAGGCCGAAGAGGGACTCGAGAAGCTTCGCGGCGAAGCCGACTCCATCATCGTCCTCGACAACAACCGCCTGCTGGACTACGTGCCCAACCTGCCCATCGGCAAGGCGTTCTCGGTGATGGACCAGATCATCGCCGAGACGGTCAAGGGCATCAGCGAGACTATCACGCAGCCCTCGCTCATCAACCTGGACTACGCGGACATGTCCACGATCATGAACCAGGGCGGCGTCGCAGTGATGCTCGTCGGTGAAACCCAAGACAAGAACAAGACCCAGGAAGTGGTGAGCGACGCGATGAACCACCCCCTGCTCGACGTGGACTACCGCGGCGCGTCCGGCGGACTCGTCCACATCACCGGCGGTCCCGACCTCACGCTGAAAGAGGCCGAGGGCATCGCCAACAACATCACCGAACGACTGGAAGCGAGCGCCAACGTCATCTGGGGCGCTCGGATCCAGGAGGAGTACAAGGGCAAGGTCCGCGTCATGGCGATCATGACCGGCGTGCAGAGCGCCCAGGTACTCGGGCCGTCGACCCAGCGCCAGGCGGAGAAGTCCCGCAAGAGCCTCAACGGCGAGGACGTTTCGGAATTCGACGCGAGCGAGAACGCCGGCCAGGATCAGGCGTCCTGGTCCGACGGTGGTCGCGAAGAGACCGACAAGCGCAACGGCGTCGACGTCATCCGGTAACGACCCCGACGACTTTTCTTCTCGCGTCTTACACCGCTTCGATCGATTCGACGAGTCGGCATTTTCGGCAGATTCGACCGCTCGTGCTCGATCCGCAGCGCTCACACTCGCCCAGATCGCGGCTGCCGTCGCCGCCGCGGTATCGTTGAGCGGCCAGTTCGGCGAGTTCCTCGTAGCCGGCCATGATCGAGTGCCGCGTCCCGGGGTGGTTCTCCTCCATCTTCAGGAGGAGGTCCTGGATCTCGCCCCGGTAGGCCTCGCTGGCGTGGGGGCACTCCGTGATGTGGGCCGGCAGATCGGCCAGGTGAGCGTACAGCGCTACCTCCTTCTCGGGAATGTCCCTGAGCGGCTTGGCTCGGGGGACGAAGTGGACGCTGTCGGTCCGGCGGTCGAAGGGGCCGAGGCTCGCGTCGAAATGTTTGGCGATCTGTTTCAGGTCGCCCTCGAAGAAGTTCATGAGCGCCGTCTGGGCCTCGTCGTCGAGATTGTGGCCCGTGAGCAGTTTGTCCGCGTCGAGGGCCTCGGCGTACTCCTCCAGCAGGTCGCGGCGGAACACGCCGCAGTACGCACAGGCCGCCATGTTTTCGGGGTCTTTTTCCACGACATCGTCCATCCGGACGCCGAACTCCTCGGCGTACGACACCACTTCGTGTCGGAGGTCCAGTTCCTCTGTCAGCGTCTCGCAGGCATCCAGACTCTCGTCGCGATACCCCTCGATACCCTCGTGGATCGAGAGCGCGACGAGTTCGACCCGCGGGTCGCGGCCGAACGTGTCGTGGAGGATCTGTGTGAGGACGACGCTGTCCTTGCCGCCGGAGAGACCGATGACCCACGTCTGGGGGTCCTCGGGCGAGGCGTCGGCCGAGAGGAGGTCGTCCTCGCGGACGCGCCGGCGCACTCGTTTCTCGACCGAGGCGCGGAGATGCTTGTCACAGAGGTGGGCGCCGGAGTACGCCGCATGCATCACCGCGTCGCGGCCGCACTTGTCACACTCCATCGCCGCACCCTTGCCGGCCGGTCCGTATCACCGTTTCGTCTCGGTGATACTGTCGGCTGTAACTGTTTCAAGAGCTCCATCACTCCGGGGTGACGGAGTCCTTGATCGACTTACAGCCAGCAGTATGAGAAACCGTTTTGGCCGCCCGGACGAAAGGGCGGCCGATGGAGCGAGATGCGGCACTCGACCGCGTGGCGGAGATCGTCGACATCGTGGAGCGAGCCGCCAACGGCGACGCTCACCTGCCCGTTCCCGTTCGGGAGGTGTGGGTGTACGGCGACGTGGCGCTCGGTCTCGATCCGATCGACCGTCTCGATGTCTATCTCACGAAGGATCTGCACATGCGCGGCGACGCCGACCGTGAGGCCGAGTTCCGAGAGCAGTACGGCGTCGCCGGCGTCGGGAAGACCGTCGACGCGGACTGGGCGGCCGCCCATCCCGAACACCTCCGCGCCAACGACAACGGACACGCGGCGCCGGAGCGCTGTCTCGCCGCGCACCTCACCGGCGCCGACGAGCCGATTCACCTGGAGGTGTGCAACGCGTCGTTTACGGACAACGTCACCCAACGCCTGCGCGGGGCGATGGCCCGCGACGCGCCCGAACAGAGCCTCGATCCCCGCGGCGTCTGTCTGTGGGTCGACGGCCAGCGTGACGCCGACGCGATGGCGAAACTCCGCGGTGGCGAACTCGCCTTTCCGACGCTTTCCGAGGCGCTGGAGATGCTCGGACTCGACGAAGGGACGGCCGCGGAGGCCGCTGCGGCGATGCGCGAACGCCGCGCCGAGCGAACGGGTCGGACCGTCCGCGGTGACGTGGTGTAGCGAACTGGTGACACCGGCGTATCGCGAAGCGGCGTGTCACGCTGGCGCGGACCGCTTCGCGGCGGGGGTCAGCGCATGGCGACGGTGGTCGCCCCCTCCTATTTCAACTCACGCCTCGGGGACGTGTCCGACGGTCACGTCGAACGGCACCACTTCGGCCCGGCGATACGTTCCCTCACGCATCGCGTTGACCACCTCGCGGCCCATCTCCCGCCAGGCCGCCCGGAGTTCGTCGTACTCCGCGCCGACCGCTCGGCGGAGTTCGTCTTCGTGATCGGCCAGTCCCGCGCCCGTCGCCTTCCGCGTAGCGTCGCGGAGATCAGCCTCGTCGTACGGCGGTTCGATGACTTTTCGGTGGTAGTGGCGACGCGTCGTCACCCCGGTGAGGCCGGTCTGTTCGAACCACTCCGCCACCCGGTCGCCGAGAGCGACGTCGGTCCCCACGCCTTCGAGATACGCCTCGCGGACCCGCTGTTCGAGCGCCGCCTCGCGGTCGACGGTCGAATCGACGCTCACGTCTGCGTTGTCGGGTTCGATGGCGGCTACACAGTCGTCGGTGACGCGTCGGAACTCGCGGATCGTCTCGAACGGGTCCGGGAGGTTGACGAGCAGCGCCTGACACGCCACGAGGTCGAACGTCGCGTCGGGAAACGGGAGGCGGTTGGCGTCGCCCGCGACCACCGGACAGCCGAGTTCCTCGCGGGCGACGGCCAGGAGCGACGGATCGGCGTCGACACCCACCACCTCGCCGCCGCTCTCTTCGGCGAGCACCCGCGTCAACTCGCCGCTCCCGCAGCCGACGTCGAGGAGGCGGTGCCGGGTCGGCAGGTCGAGGGGGGCGAGCGCCGCCCGTGAGGACCAGAGTCCCTCACGTGTTCGGCGGAGGTAATCGGCCGAGAATCTGCGCACGCCGGCTGTACTTCGTCCATCCTCAAAAGTCAGTCGTCGTCGTGCTGCCCGCGGGCCGCAAGGGCTGCTAACACGGAGAGCGCGCCGGCCGCCACGCCGAATCCGGGCCCGGACGCGGCCGAGAGTTCCGGCGTCGCAGTCGGCGTCACCGTGATATCTGGTGTCGGAGATGTGGTGGGTGTCTCGGTCGGTGTCGCCGTTGTGACGGCTGACGCCGGCGTCAGCGTCGTCACCACCCCAGCATGGTCGGACGGCCAGAGGCGCTCATCGTCGACGGCGATCCGCGTCGCCGGATCGGCACCGACCCGGGTCGCCTCAGTCGCTCGCAGATCGCCCCGGACGAGCGTGTGGTCGACGCGTGAATCGAGCGACGGGGTTGCGTTCCGCAGGGTCGACGCGTGACAACAGGTGTTCCCGACCTCGGGCGCGGCGTCGGTGAACGCCCCGGCGAGGGCGTCGTACACGTCCGTCGTTGCGCCCGGCCCGCTGTTCAGATCGCCGACGAGGACGGTCGGATTCTCGTGGTCGTCGAGGAGTCCCTGTAGTTCGGCCGCCTGCGCCCGTCTCGCTTCGGCCGACACCGATTCGAGATGCGTGTTACAGAACGTAAGACGCGTCCCACCAACCGTCGCAGCGACGATGCCGTATCCGCGTCGTATCGTGACTGTCTGCCCGCTTCGAGTCATTGAGAACGCGGCGTCGAACGTCCCGGTAGTCGGGTCGCCCGTCGTCACTCCATCCCGCGCGAGTATCACGTCGTGGTCGGTCAGGCGAACGCCCATTCTGTCTCCGTCGACCACCGCCGGAAGTTGAAAATCAGCCGTTTTCGTGGCCGCAACGGGCCGATACGGCAGATTCCGCTCCTCGATGGCCGCCAGTAACGTCGTCCGAAAGTCGTAGCGGACGTTCGTCGCCGTCGGCGTCGACGCATCGTCTGGTTCGTCGGTGCGAACCAGAGCGACTTCCTGTAGCCCGACCAGATCGGGAGCTGTCCGTTCGAGTTCGGCCGCGATGGCATCGAGGCGACGGCTGACGTGACTGCGGTCGACCGTCGTCACGAGGTTGCCGACCGCCTCCTGAAGCGTCGTCTCATCCGTCGCCACCGCCGTCAGCAGTCGAAACAGATCGGCGCCGAGATAGCAGTTGCGCGTGGCGACGGTCACGGTCGATGCGCCATGCGCTCGGCCGGCGACTGCCGGGCTAAACGCTCCAGCCCCGAGGACGCCTACACCGGCGGCGAGAAGGTCACGCCGTGTGTGCCGGGTGGGCTGCTCGCCGTGCCGTCCGGAACGGTTCTTCGACTGCTTCATCCCCGAAGTTCGCGGACGCGGTCGATGTTCCAGGCGAAGCTTTTGCCGTTCTCGGTCGGTGTCTCCAGGACGAACGGGCAGTCCCAGAGGTCGGGATGCGTGACGATGCGGCGCATCCCCTCGACGCCGATCAGCCCCTCGCCGATGTGGGCGTGTTCGTCCTTGTTCGTCCCGCAGCCGTGTTTCGAATCGTTGAGGTGGAGACAGTGGAGGTTGTCGAGACCGACCACGTCGTCGAATTCGGCGACCGTCTCGTCGACGCCCGCCCGTGTCGAGAGGTCGTAGCCTGCGGCGAAGACGTGAGCCGTATCGAGGCAGACGCCCAGGTCGTGGCTGCTCTCCTCCAGCACCGTCGCGAGGTGTTCGAACTCGCCGCCGAGTTTCGTGCCGCTACCGGCGTCGGTTTCGATGAGGACGGTCACCCCTTCGGGGACATCGAGTTCGTCGAGCGCGCTGACGGCGTTGTCGAGGCCCGCGGCCGTCCCGGCGCCCGTATGCGCGCCGAGGTGGACGTTCACGTAGTCGATGCCGAGTTTCGCGGCGGCGTCGACTTCTCGCTGCATGCTGTCGACGGAGTTCGCCCGCAGATCCGCCTTCGGCGTACAGAGGTTGACGAGATACGAGGAGTGAATCACCCAGGGGCCGTCGAGATGGGCGGCGGTACCTTCCCGGAACGCGGCGGCTTCGCCGTCACCGACGTTCGGGTTCTGCCAGACCTGGGGGGAGTGCGTGAATATCTGGCCACAGTTTCCGCCGACGTCGCGCTGGTTATCGATCGCGTTGTCGACGCCGCCGGCGACCGAGACGTGTGCTCCGACTCGCATACTATCGACAAGGGGCAGGTGCGCAAAGGCGCTTCGACTCGGCGGGCGGCTGTATTCTATATCGCGGCATGTGGTTTATTCATGGGTTCCAGCGTCCGCGTGGCCGCCGTCAGGCAACGGTTTTTGTCCTTGCCGCTCGAAGCCGCGGTATGACGCGGGATGAACCGATCGCGGTCGGTGAGAAGGTGGCGGATGTCACGACGACGCTCGTGCGTCCGGACGGCACCGTCGAGGAGACGGCGCTGAGTGAGCTGGCTGCCGACCGGCCGGTGTTGCTCAGTTTCTACACGGTGGATTTCAGTCCCGACTGCATCGACGAGTGGTGTTCGTTCCGCGATTTCGACTGGTTCTCCAGCGGCGAACACGTCCAGGTCGTCGGATCGAGCAAATCGAGCGCGAACCTCCACCGCCGGTTCATCGACTACCTCGGACTCAACTTCCCGCTCTTTGCCGATACGGACCTCGAACTCTCCGACGCGTTCGGCGTCACGTACCGCGCGCTCGGGCTCTCGCGTCGTTCCCGACGTTCGTGTTTCCTCGTCGACGAGGACCTCACGATCCAGTATCGGTGGGTCGGCGAACACTGGCTCGATCCGACGCGTGACACGCCGCCCGTCGACGAAATTCACGAGGCGATCACGGAGCGGCTCGACGTCACCGAACCGGAGACGTTCGGCTTTCAGTAGCGCTCGCCCGGCCGGCGTCGCGTCCACTCGTCGCTCGCGTACTTCTCCGCCGCGCGCGTCCGCGCCCGTTCGAGTTCGCCGTCGGTCCAGGATCCTTCCTCGGCGTCGGCCCACGCCCGAAGCGCCCGCTCGAGGGCCGTCACCGCTTCCGAGCGGCTCCAGTCGGTGTGTTCGTCGATCGCGGTGACCCGGTCGCGAAACGTCGCGGCGTCGGCGTCGGGATCGGCGAACACGGACAGGTGGCGCTCGGGCCGCATCGAGTAGGTGAGCGAGCCGTGCTGGACGACGGCGTCGGTCCGTCGGTGCTGGGCGTTGCCGCTCACCTTCCGCTCCCCCACGACCACGTCGTGAGCGGAGTGGAGTTCGCGCAGGTAGCACGCGGGCGGGTACAGCGCGGGCCGGCCCGTCTCGGCGAACGTCGCCGGGACCCCCATCCGGTCGAAGGCGTCGAGGATCGGCGCACAGAGCTGGTGATACGACGCCATCAGATCCCCCGGGAGTTCGTCGGCCGGGGCCGTGATGGTGTAGGAGATGTCGCCGTAAGCGTCGTGGTAGATGCCGCCGCCCCCGGTCGGGCGGCGTGTGACGCCGATTCCCGCCCGCTCGCAGTGGTCCCAGTCGACGGTGGCGGGCTCCTGATGGTAGCCCAGCGAGAGGGTACTCGGATCCCAGCGGTAGACGCGGAGGGTCCGCGGCCCGCCTTCGGCGGCCGTCTCCGCCGCGATCTCGTCGAGCGCCATGTTCATCGGACCCGACCAGCGTTCCTCGCGGATCAGCCGCCACTCGTGGCCGGCGTAGGGGCCGACGCTCGCGTTCATATCGAGGGATCGGCGTCGGACGGCAAAGGGGTTTTCTCCCCCGGTCGACCATCCGAGATCACTCCGAGGACAAGACTTTTCATCTCCGTTGTGTATGGGGATTTGTATGGTACTACGTGGACTAAAGGCAGAAAATAGAAAACAAACATTCGATAATATACGAAACAATCATATAGTCAGGAATTTCACCGGTGGGGTGCGGCTGATGCTCCAGGACCGCACGACTGCGGTGTATTTCTGGATTCTCGTGTCGATCACCCTCCTTGGGGTCGTCGGCCCGGCCCTCGCACCGTACGACATCGAAGAGACGCAGTACGACGACGAGACGGGCGAAGTGCTGAGTGCGGCACCGCCTTCGCTCGATCACCCGCTCGGAACGACGTTCGCCGGCTACGACGTCCTCTCGCGACTGCTGGTGGGTGCCCGTCCGACCGTGATCACGGGCATCCTCGGGGGTGGGCTGATACTCACGATCGGAACGACGATCGGTATCACCGCCGGATACGTCGGCGGGCGGACCGAAACGTTGCTGATGCGCTTTACCGACTTCGCCTACGGCGTCCCGCTCATCCCGTTCGGAATCGTCATGATCACGTTCCTCGGGGTCGGATTCCTCTCTTCGATCCTCGTCATCGGATTGATCCTCTGGCGCGGCGGCGCGAGGGTGATCCGGGCCCAGACGTTGCAGATCAAGCAGTATCCGTTCGTGCAAGTCGCTCGGGCGACCGGCGCGAGCACGCCGCGGATCATCCTCAAACACGTCCTGCCGAACGTGGCGCCGATGGCGATTTTCTTCTTGGCGCTCGGCGTCGGCTACGCCATCATGCTCCAGGCGAGTCTGACCTTCCTCGGCGTCGCCTCCCCGTTCACTCCCTCGTGGGGGGTGATGATCCGGAACGCGTTCAACTCCGGCTACATGACCGAAGCGTGGTGGTGGTCGCTGACACCGGGGCTCCTGATCGGTATCACGGTGCTGTCGACGTTCATGTTCGGACGGGGCTACGAGGATCTCATCACGGCCGACGGGGAGTCGGTCGAAGCCGACACGGTGGCCGCGTAACCATGTCCGAGCCACTGCTCGAGGTCGAAGATCTCACGATCCAGTACGAGACCGACTCCGGTGATCTCACCGCCGTCTCCGACGCCTCGTTCAGTATCGACGAGGGGGAGTTCTTCGGGCTCGCCGGCGAGTCGGGATCCGGCAAGAGCACGACCGCCAAGGCGATCATCGGCGGCCTCGACGACAACGGACGGATCGACTCCGGCACGATCCGCTACCGCGGCGAGGAGATCCAGTCGTTCACCGACGCGCAACTCAACGAGAAACTGCGCTGGAAGGAGATTTCGTGGATCCCTCAGAGTTCGATGAACAGCCTCGATCCGCTCCAGCGGGTGAGCGAGCAGGCCCGGGAGATCGGTCGCGTACACACTGACCTCTCGAACGAGGAGATCCGCCAGAAGCTCAAGGAGATGTTCGCCGTGGTCGGACTCCAGGAGAGTCGGATCGACGACTACCCACACCAGTTCTCGGGCGGGATGCAACAGCGGGCGATCATCGCGCTCGCGCTGTTTCTCGAACCCAGCCTCGTCATCGCCGACGAACCGACGACGGCGCTAGACGTGATCATGCAGGATCAGATCTTCAAGTATCTCGACCGGATGAAAGACGACGCCGAGACGAGCCTCCTGTTGATCACCCACGACATCAGCGTTATCTTCGAGTCGTGCGACAGCGTGGCGATCATGCACGCCAGCCAGGTCGCCGAGCGTGGATCGACGACCGCGGTTCACGACAACCCTCGCCACCCGTACGCGTTCATGTTCAAGGAGGCGTTTCCGGACATCCGCGAGCCGGATCGGGAGCTAGAGGTGATCGAGGGCTACCCCCCGGAGCAGTTCGGCGCGGTGTCGGCGTGTAGCTTCGCCGACCGCTGCCCATGGGCCGTCGAGGAGTGTCGTGACAGCGCCCCGTCGCTCGATCCCGTCGGCGACGACGCCACCCACGCCGCGGCCTGTTTCCGGGCCGACGAGGCGTACGAACTGTACGAACGATACGGCGCGACCGATCCGAGCGACCTCGATGATCGGAGCGCCACACCCGTCGAGGAGAGTGACTGAGATGGCTACCGATACACCGCTACTCGAGATCGACAACCTGCAGAAATACTTCGAAGAAAGCACCAACGTCGTCGATACGCTCCTGCGGCGCGAGCCCTCGAAGATTCAGGCCGTCGACGGCGTCTCCTTCACGCTCGATGCCAACGACTCGGTCGCCGTCATCGGGGAGAGCGGGTGCGGAAAGACGACGCTCCTGCTGACGCTCATCGGTCTCCACGACATCACCGGCGGGGACGTGGTGTACAAGGGGACGCCCATGTCTTCGTTCGACGACGCGGACTGGAAGGACTACCGGAGCAACGTGCAGGTGATCTTCCAGGATCCGTTCAACTCGTTGGACCCCAAGATGACCGTCGAGGAGTCGCTGAAAGAGCCTCTGAAGATCCACGGGATCGGCAACCGCGACGAGCGAGTCAGGCAGATCCTCGAAGACGTGGAACTCCGCCCGCCGGAGGCGTATCTGAAGCGCAAGCCGGCGAACCTCAGCGGCGGCGAGAAGCAGCGGGTCGCCATCGGCCGGGCGCTGGTGTTGGAACCGGACGTGATTCTCGCCGACGAACCGGTGTCGATGCTCGACGTGTCGACGCAGGCCTCCGTCTTGCGGATGCTGAAGGGCCTCATCGACGAGTACGACACCTCGATGATCTACATCTCACACGACCTCTCGACGGTGTCGTACATCGCCGAGACGGTGAACGTGATGTATCTGGGTCGGTTCGTCGAGTCGGCGCCAACCGACCGTCTCCTCGACGATCCCAAGCATCCGTACACGGAGGCGCTCGTCTCGGCGATTCCGGTCCCGGACCCCCACTACGACCGCCCGCGGACGGACATGTCCGGAGCGCCGCGAGATCCGATCGATATCGGGGACGGCTGTCGGTTCCGTGACCGGTGTCCGAAGGTGATCCCACCGGACGACATCGACGTGGAGCAGGCCGCCTTCCGGGAGGTGATGGCGTTCCGCGAGGCGCTCGAACGGGACGACATCGCCATGGACCGCATCCGAAACCAACTCGACGGGGCTCCCGACACCGACGCGCTCGCGGCGGCCCTCGAGTCCGAGTACTTCTCGGCCGAACTGGACGGCGAGAACGAGGCGACGCTCCGAGCGGCGCTCAGATCGGTCGCCCGTGGCGACCGTGAAGCCGCCGTCGACCGACTCGCGGCGCGGTTCGAGAGCGTCTGCGAGCGAACGCCTCGCCGGACCCAGGAGGACGACGAGTGGTACGTCGCCTGCCACCAGTACTACGAACACGACCAGACATCCTCGGAGACTCATGCAATCACGACCGACTGAGTTCCGACCCGTCCCGGAGCGGGGCGGTCGGAGCCACGACGGAGACGTATCGGACGGGATGACTACCGGACCCCGCGGTAAGAGACGGCCAACGGGGGTGCGCGAGCGATGTCGTCGATGAAACGCTACGTCGCCGTCCGGGGGCTCCAGACGCTGTTCACGCTGTGGCTGGTCCTGACCGCACTGTTCGTCATGTTCCGGTCGATGCCCGGTGACTTCACCTCACAGATGGCCGTCTCGGGCGCGAGCGAGGAGTCACTCGCCGCGCTCCGTGCCCAGTGGGGGCTCGATCAACCGCTTCACGTCCAGTACTGGCGGTACATCACGAACCTCGCACAGGGGAACCTCGGCGAGTCGCCGGTCTACCGCGTCCCAGTCTGGGAGTTCGTGAAGATGCGCATCTTCAACACGTTCATCCTCGTCGCGCCCGCGATGACGTTCACGTACCTCCTTGGCGCCCTCATCGGTACGATAGCGGGGAGCAAACGCGGGAGTCGCCTCGAAAAACTGGGTCTCGTCCCCGTCATCGGCGTCGGATCGTTCCCCGCGTTTTTCATCTCCATCATCCTGATCGTGGTGTTCGCTAGCTGGCTCAACCTGTTTCCGACATCCGGGATGCTGTCCGCGGGCGGAAGCGACGCGGTAGCGTGGTGGAAGCCCTACACCTCGGCGGACTTCGGCATCCACTACGTCCTGCCCTTCGTGGCGGTCGTCTGCCGGTACCTGTTCATCCCTTCGCTCATCATGCGAACCAGCGTCGTCGAGGTGATGGGACAGGACTACACGGAGTACCACCGGCTGACCGGCCTGCCGGTCGGCAAGCGCCTCCGCCACGTCGCCAAACACGCCAGCCTCCCCGTGATCACCATCTACCCCGTGTCCCTGGCGCGGGCGCTCGGCGGCCTCGTCCTGATCGAAACGGTGTTCAACTGGCCCGGGATCGGTTTCACGCTCGTTGAGGCGGTACTCGGGCGCGACTACCCGGTCGTCCAGTTCGTCTTCTTTGTCGTCGCCGCCTTCGTCATCATCTCGAACTTCCTGATCGACCTGCTGTACGGCGTCATCGACCCTCGCATCCGGGTCGACAACTGACGCCGAACACTCTATTCCTCTGAACATAAATTAAAGAATGCCGGATCAGGCAACATGAATATTCACTTTCTCGGTAAATTTATGTACGTACGGTCTGGTTGTCCGGTGTATGGCACACGATAGCGGAACTGTGCATGAGTCGATCGATAGACGGTCAGTACTGCGGGCCATCGGTGCGGCGGGCGCCGCGAGCATCGCCGGCTGTTCGGGCGGCGACGGCTCCGGTGGTGGCGGCTCCAGCGGCGGCGACTTGGGCGAGCGGGTGCAGTCCCTCCAGATGGAGTACTGGTCTGACTACGGCGGCTTCACGACGACCCAGGAACAGATGTCGCCGATCATCAGCCAGGGCGTCAACGAACTCGGCGTCGGGATGGAGGTCGTTCCGGTGAGTATCACCACCCAACTCTCACAGATGGCCAACGACGCCAACCGGGCGAACAACATCTCCTTCACGTGGTGGGTTCCGGCGGCCGACCGGCTCGATCCGCAGGAACTGCTGAACAACATGCGGCTGGACTGGGCCGGCGCTAACGGACAGAGCAACTACTCCAACTACGCCGACTGCGAGTACACGCGTCTGCTTTTGGAACAGACTACCGCCGAGACACAGGAGGAGCGCGAGCAGGGCATCTACGAGACGATCGCCCGCATGGCGGAAGACTGTGCGATCGGCAATCTCGCGCCAGTCGCCAACATCGGTGCGTGGCGGACGGACATGGTCGAAATGGGCGGGATCGGCAACGGCGGGATCGCCCGCTCGAACGCCGAGTGGGCGTTCAAGTCAAGCACCACCAATGGCGAGGACATGGTGGTGTCGATCAACCCCATCGCGACCGAAACCTCGAACTGGATGACCCACTCCGCCGCGATGCCGGAGGCGATGTGGCAGCATATGATCCACTCGCCGATCCACAAGTACAACGAGAACTTCGAACTGACCGAACTGCTCGGCTCGGTCGACGTGGTCAGTTCACAGGAGGTCGTCGTCGAACTGTTCGAGGACGCCACGTTCACCAACGGCGATCCGATCACCGCAGAGGACGTGAAGTTCACGTTCGAGCAGATCCAGCGCGGCGGCGAGACCGGCGCCTACCCCGGCGCTGCTCCGGTCCCTTACGACGCCATCGAGACGCCCGACGAGCGGACGGTCCGGTTTACGTTCACGGAGCCGTACATCCCCTTCTCCCGCACGACGCTGATGCGGTGGGGGATCCTTCACAAGGAGTCGTTCGAGGCGGCGGGCGCGGTCGAGAACCCCGGCGACGCCCAGTTCGAGACGCCCATCGTCTCGTCGGGACCGCTGGAGGTGACCGAACTCCAGCGAGGCCAGCGCGTCGTCACGGAACCACACGACGGCCACCCGACCTACGAGGCGTCCCAGCCGATCATCTTCGAGGCCTACCGCAACGAGGAGACCATGATCACCGCGCTGGAAGCCGGCGAGTGTATGATCTCCCCGGAGATATCGCCGCCCAACGCCGAACGCGTCAACAACGAAATCGACAACGCTCAGGCCGAGTTCGCGGCCACCCACACGGCCTTCAACCTGCAGTACGCCTGTCACACCGCGCCGTGCAAGTTCACCGAGTTCCGCAAGGCGGTCGCGGCGACGGTGAACCGCCAGCAGATGATCGACGTGGCGATGGCTGGCGAAGTCGATCCCGAGATGTACCCGACGTACATTTCGCAGAATCACCCCATGTTCCCCCCGGAGGACATGCTCTACAAGCAGGCCGAGGATCCGACCGGGAACCCGGAGATGGCTCGCCAGATGCTCGAAGACGCCGGCTGGGGCTGGGACGGCGACGGCAATCTCCACTACCCGCCGGACGCCGACCTCGATCCGCTGTGGCCCGAGGGCGAGACGCCGTCGGCCGAGGACTTCCCGTGCATCGAGGATCTGGGTCTGGATCCGTAACCATGACCCACGCGACGATCCCTCGCTCATCAACGTCGCGTCGGCCGCTGGCCGCGTACCGACCGTGACCATGCGCACGCTCTCGGAGGCGGAACTGGTGGCCCTCGGCGATCGGTTCGGTATCCCGGTCGACGACGAACGCGCGGCCGACCTCACCCGGACGGTGAACGAGCTGCTCGACGGTCTCGACGCGCTCGCGCACAGCCCGCTGGTCGACGACGCGCCGTCGCCGACCGGCGCTCCTCCAGGGGAACGAACGTGGGCGGACCCCGTCGACGATCCCCACAGCGCCGTCGCGGTCGACTGCACGGTGCCGCCGTCGGCGGACGGTCACCTCGCCGGCGTCGACGTCGGCGTCAAGGACGTCGTCGCCGTCGCGGGCATTCCCATGCGCTGTGGGTCGGCGACGATGCGGGGGTTCGTCCCTGCGCGGGACGCGACGGTGGTCGACCGACTCCGGGGCGCCGGAGCGACGATAGCCGCCAAGACAGCCTGTGACGAGTTCGCGGGGAGCGCCCGGGGGACGACCGGCTACGGCCCCCCGATCACGAACCCCTACGACGACGACCGAACGGCCGGTGGCTCCTCCGGCGGGAGCGCGGTGGCAGTGGCGACCGATCGGGTCGACGCCGCCCTCGGCACTGACACCGGCGGATCGGTGCGGATCCCCGCCGCCTTCTGCGGTGTCGTCGGTTACAAACCGACCTACGGGCTAGTTCCGCTGACCGGCGTCGTCGAGAACACCTACACCCAGGATCACGTCGGGACGTTCACCGACACCGTCGCCGACGCGGCGGCCCTCCTCGGGGCGCTGGCGGGGGCGGACGACGCGGACCCGGCGAGCCTGGCAGCGGCGGGCCGCGCGGGCTACCGCGTCGGCGGCTACCGCGAGGCGGTCGCCGCCCCGTCCGAACCAGCGGGCATCCGGATCGGCGTTCTCGACGAGGGAACGGGCGAGGGCGTCGCCGACCGTGTGGCGGAGCGCACGATGGCCGCTATCGACGCCCTCGCCGACGCTGGCGTCGATGTCCGCTCCGTCTCGGTCGACTCGTTCCACGACGCCCGCCCGATCAAGAACGTGCTGAGCTTCGTCGAACTCGCGACTCACTGGCGGGACGGGGCGGCGCCGTACCGCCGTGGTGGCGTCGACGAGACGCTCCAGACCGGCTTTGCGCGGGCGCGAGCCGGCGCGGGCGGCGAGTTGGGCGACTTCTACGCCAGCAAACTGCTTGCCGGTGCGCGCGTCGTCGAGGCTCACGATGGCCGCCCGTACGTCCGCGCACAGGCGGCCCGCGAACGGCTCCGCGAGAACTTCGAGGCGGCGCTCGCCGGCGTCGACGCCCTCCTCCTGCCGACGATGCCCGACATCGCCCCGCCGGTCGACGCCGCCGCCGACTGGGAGTTCGACTACGCCCGCAACACGCGGGCGGCGAACGTCACCCGACTCCCGGCGGTGACGCTTCCGAACGGGACGGCCGCGGAACTCCCCGTCGGCCTGCAACTGGTCGGGTCGGCGTTCGACGACGCTCGACTCCTCTCCGTCGCCGCGCGCGTCGCGTCGGTGATCGGAGAGCGAACCTGAGTTCACGCTCGGGCCACGCCCCGAGCCCTTCCACGATGTCATCAACCAACGACACTCACGACACGAAGAGTACAGAGGCGACGATCGATCGACTCGTCGAGCGCGGCGTGTTCGAGGCGCCCCTCGGGGACGAGGTGCGCCCCACGGCGGCGTTCGACGACGCGGTCGAACGCTACCGACAGACGCTCACCGACGCCGACGACCGACGGACGGTGGTTGCTTCGTTGACCGACGACCCGGAGACGGCGACCGCGCTCTCGGCGGGCCAGGTGACGGATCCCGACTTCCTCGCCCGGTATCTCGCTCTCCGGGAGCGTGATCCCGACCTGTCGCCGGCCCGGGCGCTCGCGCTCGCGGCCGTGATCGGTCAGACCGACAAAGAGCGACCGCCGGCCGAGGGCGCGCCCGAGGCGTTTCTCCCCGTCGACGGCGCGGATCTCCAGCGACTCGTCGGCCTCTACGACCGGTGTGTCGTCTACGCGTGGCGGGAGGACTGCACGCCCTGCGACGCGGTGCGCGGGGACTTCGACGACTTGTTCGCCGACGGCCCGCCCGACGACCTGCTCCCGCTCGCCGTCTACGGTCCGGACTGCCCGCGCCTGCTGGATCGCGAGTTCGACGTGACGGGCGCCCCGACCATCCTGTTCACGCTGGAGGGGCGCGTCGACTCCCGGTTCGTCGGAGCGCCGACCACCGCGGGGCTTCGCGCGGAGGTAGAGACGCTCCGCGAGCGGACGCTCCCGTCGGAGCGATGACCCGCGATCCGGATGCGCCGCCACACGGAAGCCCTCACCGCTCGAATAGATGCGTCACATGAGGATCGATATCGACCGCGACCGACTCGTCGGGACGATGCGGGAACAGGCGGCGATCGGCGGTACCGAGGGAGGCGGCCTCCACCGCCTGGCGCTCTCCGACGCCGACCGGGAGGCCCGCGACTGGTTCGTCGACTGCGCGACGGCGGCCGGCCTCGACACCCGGATCGACGCTTTCGGCAACACGTTCGCGCGTCGCGAGGGCACCGACCCCGACGCCGCGCCGGTGCTCGCGGGGTCGCACCTCGACTCCCAGCCCGACGGCGGGATCTACGACGGCGCGCTCGGTGTCGTGGCGGCACTCGAACTCGTCCGGACGCTGGACGATCGCGGTATCGAGACGCGACGGCCCATCGAACTCGTCAACTGGACCAACGAGGAGGGGTCGCGCTTCCCGCCGGCGATGCAGGGCAGCGGCGTCTGGGCGGGGGCTCACGACATCGAGGAGGAGTACGCGAAGACGGACGCCGACGGGACCCGACTGGGCGACGAACTCGAGCGAATCGGGTATCGTGGTGACCACCCGGCGGAACCGCGCGAACCCTACCACGCATACCTCGAACTTCACCCCGAACAAGGACCGCACTTGGAGGAGACGGGCGCGGACGTGGGGATCGTCACCGGTATCGTCGGCCTTCGATGGGCCGAAATCACCCTCCACGGCCAGGCCAACCACTCGGGGACGACGCCGATGCAGCACCGGTCCGACGCGCTGGTCGCGGCCGCTGATGTCGTCACCGCGATCAGACGGCTTCCGGGAACGCTCGGCGAGCGGACCGTCGCCACGGTGGGTTCCCTCGACGTCCAGCCGGACTCCGTCAACGTCATCCCCGAGACGGTGACGTTCACGACCGATCTCCGCGACCCCAGCGAGGGCGTCCTCGAAACGGCCGTCGCGCGGATGGAGGCGGAGGTGGCCGCCGCGGCCGACCGCGAGGGGATCGACTACGAGGTCGAGGGGACGATGCACGCACCGAGCGTCGACTTCCCGGACCGGCCGGTCGAAGCCGTCGCCGACGCCACGGCGGACCTCGGCTACGACGGCCGGCGCATGGTCAGCGGCGCGGGACACGACGCGACACACGCAGCGTCAGTCTGCGACGCCGCGATGGTGTTTGCCGTCAGCGAGGACGGCAAGAGCCACACGGAAGACGAGTTCACGAGCTGGGCCGACTGCTACCGGTCGGCGAACGTGCTGGCGAACGCCGCCCTCGACCTCGCCGACGCCGTCGGTGAGTGAGGCGGCCCCGCTCCGTCGTCGCTGGCAACGGGGAACTATATAGTCTTCCATAGGCCTCCCAACGGCCCACGAGCGCTCGGTGTGGCACGTTGTCGTCCGTACCGGTCCGGACACCTCATATAAAGCCCCTTTGTGTCCTCCCGGAGTGTTTCTCGTGATGCCAGCCGACCCGAAACGGATGCTCGATGGCGCATCGCGGCGCAAATTCCTGGCGGTGGCCGGTATGGGTGCGGTGACGGGCCTCGCCGGCTGTGGCAGCCAGTCCGGTGACAACAGTGGACAGTCGATGGATAGCGGTGGGAGCGGTGGCTCGACCGGCTCACAGAGCACGAGCGGTGGGTCGTCGGGTAGTCTGGACACGAGCGTCCTGACCGGTGACGGCTCCTCGACGGTGTTCCCCATCACGAACACGGCGGCGAGTTACTGGAACTCCAACCCCGAGGCGGGCGACGGAGACTACTGGCCGCAGTCCTGGGCCCAGGACGAGTATGGCACGGATATGCGGCTCGCTGACTTCTTCGCCCAGGACTACGGCTACGAGGCGACGGGGCAGCGTTCGGTGCCGCCGTTCCGCGTGAGTATCGCGCTCTCACACTCCGGGACGGGCGTCGAGGGTGTCATGGAGGGTCGCGTCGACATCGGTGACTCATCCGCACCCGCCGCGGCCGAACTCGCTGGCTCGAATCCGAGCGAGGAGACGCTGAACAGCTTCACCGACCACGTCGTCGGCGTCGACGGCCAGCCCATCGTCGTCAGTCGCGAAATCGCCGACGCCGGGGTCGAGAGCATCACCATCGAGGAACTCCGCGCGATGTATCGCCAGGAGATCACCAACTGGTCCGAGGTCGGTGGTCCGGACCGCGACATCCTCGCCCTCGGTCGCGCCGAAGGCTCCGGTACTGACACTTCGTTCCGGGCCAACGTCTTCGGCGATCCGAACGCCCCCATAAGTCCCGACCAGCGCTTCGGGCAGAACCAGCAGCTCCAGCAGGCCATCGCCCAGGCCGACAACGCCATCGCGTACATCGCCCTGGCGTTCGTCGAACCCGACGGTGCGACGCCACCTGTCGACCTGGTCATCGACGGAACGACGTACTCCTACGGCGATAACCTCGGGGCGCAGGACTACCCGCTCTCGCGTGACCTCCACGCCTACACCTGGGAGGGTACCTCACGGAAGGAAGCGGCCTTCCTCAACTTCGTCCTGAGCGACTTCGGGCAGGAGAACTTCGTCCAGTCGAACAACTACTTCGCGCTCCCGCAGGACCGTCTCGAAGCCGAGCGCGAGAAAGTCGCGCCGTCGAACTTCTCGTAACCCGCCGGCGCATCCACCGGCCATCGATCTCAATTTCGCATGTTACGCTCGATCCACACACGCGCGACGCACGAACTCTCAGCAGCCGCCACGCTCGCTCGCAACTCCCGTCAGCGAACCGAGGACGGGGCGCTCCTGATGTATCTCGTCGGTGGCCTGTCGACGGCCGCCGCGTTCGGCCTGTTCCTCCAGGGATCTCAGTGGACTGCCGTCCCGATGCTCGCCTTTCTGGCGACCGTCGTCGTCGGCTGGACGCGCTATCAGGCCGAACTGGTGAAGGGACTGACCTTCCTCACGACCGTCGCGACGGTGTCGGTCCTGTCGCTCATCGTCGTCTTCCTCCTGCTGCGGTCGGCTCCCATCGTCCGCGAGATGGGGCTCTCCCTGCTGACGCGAACGAGCCAGCCTCTCTGGGGACAGAACGGGGTGTACGCGCTGACGCCGATGATGGTCGGCACGGCGGTCACGACGGTCATCGCGACGGCCATCGCGGCCCCCCTCGGCGTCGCCGGCGCCGTCTTCGTCAGCGAGATAGCGCCCGCCCGCCTCCGAGAGGTGGTCAAACCCGGCATCGAACTCATGGCCGGGATTCCCTCCATCACGTACGGCTTCATCGGACTCACCATCGTCAACCAGTATCTCTACACGGAGTTCCGGACGCCGACGATCGGCTCCTACTTCGCCGCCGGTGTCATGATCGGCATCATGGCGCTTCCGACGGTCGTCAGCGTCGCGGAGGACGCCCTCTCGACCGTCCCGGAGTCGATGAAACGCGGGTCGCTGGCGATGGGATCGACCGACTGGCAGACCACGAAAAGCGTCACCATCCCGGCGGCGATGTCCGGCGTCTCCGCTGGCGTCCTGCTCGGCGTCGGCCGGGCGATGGGCGAGACGATGGCCGCGACGGTGATGCTCTCACACACCAAAGGGTTCCCGACGCCCGTCTTCGACGTGTTCACCAACTACGGCGAGACGCTGACGACGGTCATCGCCTTCGAAGGTGGTAACGCGAGCGGAACCCACATGAGCGCGCTGTTCGCGGCCGGCGTCGTCCTCTTCGGTATGGTGATGCTTCTGAGCATCACCTCCCAGTGGATCGAGTGGCGGATGCACCGAACGCTCGAGGGTGAGAACGCGTGAGCAACGTCGAACGCACCGGACTCGTCGTCCGCGACTCGTCGATCAGTGGCGTGCTGTCGAGCGCGCTGATCGCCACCGCGGCCCTCGTCTTCATCGCGTCGTGGGCGACCATCTTCCAGTGGCTCGACGTGGGGAGCCGCTACCTCGGAGTCCGGCTGTTCGACCTGCTCGGCGGCTCCCTGTTCGTCCTCTCGGCCGGGCTGTTGGCGCTCGCGCTCGGCTCTCGGTTCGGCGGCGTGGATGGCACACCCTCCGACGACGCCGGGCTCACCGTGGCCGCCGTCGTCGGCCTGCTCTGGGCCGTCGTCGGTGGCCTCGCCGCGGCGCAGTGGGGCGGCAACGAACCGGTCGTGTGGCTCTCGGGCGCGCTCGCACTGGGCGTCCTCGGCTCGGCCACTGCCCTCTTCCCCCGCGAGGACCTCGGCTCGACGCTTCCCGTTGCCCTCCTGCTCGCAGTCCTCGGCTACGTCATCGTCGCCGGGCACATCAACGTGGGCTGGATCTGGACGCCCGGCTGGACCGACGCCGAGTTCCCCGGCTCGGAACTCGTTCCCATCCTCGTCGTCCACGGCGCGCTCCTCGGCATCTGGTGTGCCGCGAAGGCCAAGCGGGGCTACGGTGCGCAGGGGCGCCAGTACGGCGCGTACGCGCTCATCGGCATCGCCGTCTTCTCGATACTCGGCGTGCTCGCGCTCCTCATCGCGTTCATCGTCGTCCAGGGGGTAGATGTCGTGCTGACGGGAGCGAGTCTCACGGGTGGCGCGCTGTCCCTGTTCGGCGTGTCGCTCCCTTGGATCGAAGCGCCCTTTGTCACGAGCGTTCCCGGCGGCCTGTTCGTCGAGGTGCCGGGCGTCATGCCGGCTATCGTCGGCACGCTCTGGCTGGTCTTCGGCGCCGTCGCGTTCGCCGTCCCGCTCGGCGTCGGCGCCGCCGTCTTCCTCACCGAGTACGCCGAACAGGGCCGGTTCACCCAACTCGTCGAGGTAGCGACCAACGGCCTCTGGAGCACGCCGAGTATCGTCTTCGGCCTGTTCGGGCTGGCCTTCCTCGTCCCCCGCATCAGCGGCGGCAACTCCATCTTCGTCGGCCAGTTGGTGCTGGGGTTCATGCTCCTGCCGCTCGTCCTGATCACCAGCCGCGAGGCGATCAAGGCCGTCCCCGACGAACACCGCGACGCGAGCGCCGCGCTCGGCGTGAGCAAGTGGGAGACGATTCGGAGCGTCGTCATCCCGTCGGCGATGCCCGGCGTCATCACCGGCGTCATCCTCGGCGTCGGCCGCATCGCCGGTGAGACGGCACCCTTGCTCCTCGTGTTCGGCGGCGCGCCCTTCCCGAGTTCGGGACCACAGGTGCTCCAGTCGTTCCGGTTCAGCACGCGGCCGCCGTTCGTCATCAACGACGCCCTGCTCTCCCCCGCCAGCGCCCTCCCCTATCAGCTCTACTCCTCGATTACCGCCGGCGTCTTCGACCATTCCGCCTTCTCCAGTACGGAGTACGGCTGGGGGACGGCGCTCGTCTTGCTCCTCGTCGTCATCGGTCTCTACGCCGTCGGCGTCGGGAGCCGCCGCTACTTCCGGAGGAAGATACACCATGAGTAACGCACAACTCGACCGCACCGGTACCAACGCACAGGCCGCCGACCGCACGACAACCGGCGAAACCGACGAGGAGATCCGCGACGACTGGCTGACGTATTCGTTCGCGGGCGAGACGAAACTCTCGACGACCGACCTCGACGTGTATTACGGCGACGATCACGCGCTCACGGGCGTCTCGCTCGACATCCCAGCCGAGAGTGTCACGGCGCTCATCGGTCCGTCGGGCTGTGGGAAGTCGACGTTTCTCCGCTCGCTCAACCGGATGAACGACCGGATCGCGGCCGCCCGCGTCGAGGGGTCCGTCGAACTCGACGGCGAGGAGATCTACCAGGACGGCGTCGACCTGGTCGAACTCCGCAAACGCGTCGGGATGGTGTTTCAGGCGCCCAACCCGTTCCCGAAGTCGATTCGCGACAACGTCTCCTACGGCCCGCGGAAACACGGCGACATCGACAAGGGATTCCTCGCCCGCCTCCTCGGTCGCGACGACCGGGAGACTGAGGCGGAACTCGTCGAGCAGTCGCTCCGGGACGCCGCGCTCTGGGAAGAGGTCGAGGACCGCCTCGACGACAACGCGCTCGGTCTCTCCGGCGGCCAGCAACAACGGCTCTGTATCGCCCGCTGTCTCGCGACCGATCCCGACGTCATCCTGATGGACGAACCCGCGAGCGCGCTTGACCCCATCGCGACGGCGAAAATAGAGGACCTCATCGCCGACCTGGCCGAGGACTACACCGTCGTCATCGTCACACACAACATGCAGCAGGCGGCGCGCATCTCGGATCAGACCGCCGTCTTCCTGACCGGCGGCGAACTCGTCGAATACGGCGACACCGACCGCATCTTCGAGAATCCGCGGAGCCAGCGCGTCGAGGACTACATCACGGGTAAGTTCGGATAACCGTGCCCCGAGACGACTTCCAGCAGTCGCTGGCGGACTTGCGGTCCGACGTACTGTCCATGGGCGACCGCGTCGCTCAGCGCCTCGACTGCGCGCTCGACGCGCTCGAGACGGGCGACGAGGCGACTGCTCACGACGTGATCGACGGCGACGACGCGATCAACGAGACGTATCTCGACCTCGAATCGGTGTGTATCGGCCTGTTCGCCCGCCAACAACCCGTCGCGAGCGACCTGCGGTTCGTCGCCGCGTCCTTCAAGATCCTCACCGATATCGAACGCGTCGGCGACCTCGCCACCAATCTCGCCAAGTACGCCCTCGCGGTAGAGTCCGACCGCGCCCAGTTCGAGTCGGTCGATATCGCGCCGATCGGCGATCTCGCCCGTGAACTGTTCGCCGACGCGCTGACCGCGTACCGCACGGACGACCCGGCGCTGTGCCGTGAAATCGCCGCCCGCGACGACGAGCTCGACTCGCTGTGTCAGCGCGCCAGCGAGCAAGTGATGCGCGACTTGATCGAACGCGAGACCGGCGACTCGTGGGCGGTCGAGCGGTCCCTGGACGACATCTCCCGACTCCTGCTCACCGTCCGGGACCTCGAACGCGTCGGCGACCACGCCGTCAACGTCGCCGCACGGACGCTCTACGCGGTCGAGAGCGACGCGACGCTCGTCTACTGAGTCGTCGACATCGATTTCAGCGTGCCACCGTCCAATTCTCTATCGCTACATACGATTTATCTCGCCGACGCGGGGGGCTTTTGACCCTCGCCCGTCAACGTGTCGTATGGTCAAGAACGTCGCCGGCGTGGTCGCCGAACTCGACGCCGAGGACTTCTATCTCCTCTCCGGCGTCGAGCAGGGGATGCGGTTCAGCGAGTGGGTCAACCGCTCGAAGCTGCCCGACTACGCCAACCTGACGTCCGAGGAGGTGGACTACCGGTTGGATCGGTGTATGAAACGGGATCTGATCCAGCGCCGGACCATGCAGTACGAGGGCTACCAGCTCACCTTCGAGGGGTACGACGTGCTCGCTCTTCACACATTTGCCGAGCGAGACACCGTCGAGGGCGTGGGCGCCCCCCTCGGCGTCGGCAAGGAGAGCGACGTGTACGAGGCCCAGTCCTACCGGCCGCTGGCGCTGAAGTTCCACCGCGAGGGCTACACCAACTTCCGCGAGGTGAACAAGGAACGCGAGTACACCGCCGACCACCACCACGTCTCCTGGCTCTACACCGCTCGCAAGGCCGCCGAACGGGAGTACGACGCGCTCGAAACGCTCTACCCCGACGTGTCGGTGCCGCGTCCCATCGACCACAACCGCCACGCCATCGTGATGACGAAGTTCGACGGCGTGGAACTCGAGCGGGCGAAACTCGACGACGAGCAGGTGGTCGCCGTCCTCGATCTGGCGCTCCGTGAAGCGGCCGACGCCTACGACGCCGGCCTGGTTCACGCCGACCTCAGCGAACACAACGTCGCCGTCGCGGAGTCGGGAATCACCATCTTCGACTGGCCGCAGTCGGTGTCGACCGAGCACGAGAACGCCGGCGAGCTGCTCGAGCGCGACATCTCGAACCTCGTGGGCTTTTTCGCCCGGAAACACCCGCAGATCGTCCCCGACGTGGAGACGACGAAGGTCGCCCGCGCCGTCGAGAGCGGCGAGTTCGAGACGGTCCGCGAGTTCGCCGCGAGTCGAAGTGCTTAACCCCAACAACGGGGTACTGTCGACAACTCGCTGGTAGACGGGCCCCAGCGGGCACCCGACTCGTCGGGACGACATGTGGCCCGCCGGCCTCGCCGGCGCGGCTGAATCGCAAGCGCCCGTGGGTAAACCATGGCACGAAGCTTCTACTCGCACATCCGAGACGCGTGGCAGGACCCCGGTGACGGGGACCTCGCCGAACTGCAGTGGCAACGAAAACAGGACTGGCGCGAACAGGGCGCCATCGAACGCATCGAGCGCCCCACTCGCCTCGATAAGGCCCGCAACCTGGGCTACAAGGCCAAACAGGGCATCGTCGTGACGCGGACCTCCGTCCGGAAGGGCGGCGCCCGCAAGCGGCGGTTCAAGGCCGGTCGACGCTCGAAGCGGCAGGGCGTCAACCGCATCGGCCGCCGCAAGAGCATCCAGCGCATCGCCGAGGAGCGCACCTCGCGGAAATACCCCAACCTCCGCGTGCTCAACTCCTACTGGGTCGGTGAAGACGGCTCCCAGAAGTGGCACGAAGTGATCCTCGTCGACCCGCACCACCCGGCCATCGAGGCCGACGACGACCTGAACTGGATCTGCGACGATTCGCACCGTGGCCGTGCGTTCCGTGGCAAGACCAGTGCCGGGCAGAAGGGCCGCGGTCAGCAGAAACGTGGCAAGGGCACGGAGCACACCCGGCCCAGCATCGGCGGCGACCGGCGCCGCGGCAAGTAACGTTCTTTTTCGCTTTTTCTCGGCGGTTAGTCGTGGCTCTCGTGTGATCGAATAAATCGCATGTCGCGATATCGAATGGGCGGCTGGTTCGTGACGATATTCCGACCGACAAACGATTTGTGCCCGGAGCGTCGAACGTCGCGTATGTCAGACCTGCCACCCGTCTACGGCGGCCGGATTCTCCACGTCCACCTCGACGAGGGGGAGAGCGAGATCGAGGAGATAGCCCCCGAAGACGCCCGGCGCTTCCTCGGCGGCAACGGGTTCGCGGCGAAAGCGGTCCACGACCACGTGCCCGCCGACGCGGGCCCGTTCGACCCCGAAAACGTCGTCGCGTTCGCCGTCGGCCCGATGAACGGGACGCCGTTCCAGTCGACGAGTCGGGGCGTCGTCGGCTTCGTCAGCCCGCAGACGAACGGCTTCTTCGACAGCACCTTCGGGGGCACTTTCCCCCGCGCCCAGAAGACGACGGGCTTCGAGATGGTCGTCCTCCACGGCGCCGCCGCCGACCTCTCCTACGTCCACGTCGACGAAGACGGCGCGCGCGTCGAGAGCGCGCCCGACACGGCGGGACTCGACACCTACGAGGCGTGCGCGGAAGTCGAGTCGCTGGCGGCCGACGACGCCGACAACGATGTCCACGTCATCGCCACCGGCCCCGCGGGCGAGAACCAGGTGCGCTTTGCCTGCCTGCTTCACGACTCCGAGATGCGCGAAGGGGTGGCCGGCCGCGGCGGTGCCGGCGCCGTCCTCGGGTCGAAAAACGTGAAGGCGGTGGCGATCGAGGAGGGCGAGTTCGATCCCGATCCCGCTGCGGACGGCGACCTGCGCGACCTGGTCGGTGAGCGGATGGGCCCGTTGATGGCCGAAACCGAGATGCTCCAGAACTACGGCACCAGCGGCCTGGTCAATCCGATCAACGAGATGGGGAAACTCGGCCGGCGGAACAACCGGGTCGAACAGGCGCCCGACGAGAAAGCCGAGGCCATCAGCGGCGAGCGCCTGCGCGCGGAGTACGTCACCGAGGACACGACGTGTGCCAACTGCGCCGTGGCGTGTGGGAAACACGTCGCCGTCGAGAGCGAGGGCATCACCGAGGCGAAGATTCCGGAGTTCGAGAGCCTGTTCGGTACCGCGACCATGACCGACGTGTTCGACATCGAGCGTGTGATGAAGGCCAACGACCTCTGTGATCGTCTGGGGATGGACACCATCTCCTGGGGCGTCTCCGTCGCCTTCGCCCGTGAGTGTTACGACGAGGGCCTTCTCACCGATGACGACTCGCCACACCTCGCCTTCGGCGATGCCGACGGTCTCGTGGAACTCGCCCGGCGGACCGCCCACCGCGAGGGGTTCGGCGACCGCCTCGCCGAGGGGTCGTTCCGCCTCGCGAGCGACCTCGCCGACGAGGCCGAGCGGTACCTCCACGGCGTCAAGGGCCTGGAGTTCGCCGCCCACTCCCCCCGCGGCCTCAAGGGGATGAGCATCGGCTACGCCACCGCGACGCGCGGTGGCTCCCATCACGACACCCGGCCCACGCTCCAGTACGAGGGCGAACACAGCGAGACGACCGAGGGAACCCCCGCGTTCGCCGCGCGAACCCAGCATTTCACCGCGCTCGGCGACTCGCTCACGCAGTGCCGGTTCGTCAGCGAGGCCGGCTGGGGCAAGCGCGTCACCGACCGCTACCGCGACGCCATCAATGCGGCGACCGGCTGGGACCTCTCGACCGACGAGGTCGAACGCATCGGCGAGCGGGTCTACAACCTCGAACGCCTCATCAACGTCGAGCGCGGCGTCGCCAGCCGCGAGACCGACACCCTCTCGCATCGCGTGCTACACGAACCGATTCCCGAGGGGCCGGCCGAGGGGATGTACTGCCCACCCGAGGAACTCGACCGGATGCTCGACGAGTACTATGACTTCCGCGGTTGGGACGACGACGGCGTGCCGACGGCCGAACGCCTCGCGGACCTTGATCTGGGCGCGCTCGCGGAGTGAACTCGGAGGCTTCGAACGTGTCCGCTCTCCGCTCGGCAGCCCGTGCCACGCTGAACAGCCCCCGTCTGCTCGCACTCGCCGCGCTCGCTGCTATCGCCGAGACGGCGATTCGGATAGGGGCCACGCTGGCCGAATCGATTCCGCTCGCTATCCTCTGGCCGCCGATCAGCGTCGTCGTCCTCGGTCTCGTTGCACCGAACGTTCGGGCTGCACTCCCGCCGGCAGTCCGCCCCGACGATGTCGGGCGCCCGGCGCTTCCGGTGCTTCTCGCCGTCGCCGTGGGCGGCCACGCGCTCGCCCTCGCCGTCGGTACGACCGCCTTCCTGCTTCTCGACACTCCCGTCCGGGTGGCGCTGTACTGGCTGGGCTACGGCGACGCGCTCACGACGCTCTCGGTACAGGTCGGTGGGGCCATCATCGGTGTCGCGGTCGGCACCCTCCTCGGCTGGGTCGTCGTCGCCCCCGCCGTCGGTCGCGTCGTCGCTGGCGAGTCACCAAGTCGTGCCCTCGGCGCGGCGCTGGCGGGCGCCGACGCGTCGCCCCGAACCGTCGCGAGGCTGCTCGCGGTCCATCTCGCCTTCGCGGGCTTGCTCGCGGTCGCCGTCGCGACGGCGATTCGCTCTGGACGCCTCGTCGGCCTCGTACTCGGTGGCGCCATCGCCGTTCTCGTCTCGGCGTTCGCGCTCGCGCTTCTCGCTGCCCGGGCGATCGCGGCCGCACCCGCCGACGCGTCGTCGCCCGACTGGCGTCGTGTCGTGCTGGTGGTCGTCCTCCTCGTCGCCGCTGGCACGGCGGTCGGTGGCGTGCGGGCGGCGGAGCTCCGTCCGACCGCGACTCACTCGGCGTCGCTCCCCGACGACCCCGACACCGCCTACGCGACGGCACACGAGAACACGCTCCGCGCCGACCACCGCTACCGTGTCGCCGTACTCGCCCCCGACGCCGACCCGTTCGTCGTCGAGCATCGGATCGACCGGACGGACCGCCAGTACCGACAGTCGACTGCCGGTCGGGCGCACGGGCCCGCCGTGTACGCGTCGGCGGGCACGGGGTCGCCGCCGACTCGCGGTCTCGACGCCGTCGCTCTCGGGTCGCGTACCGTGGGGTCGGACGAACGCCCCGTCCGGGCGGCGCCGGACTACGTCTCGTGGGCTGACCGCTACGACTGGGCTCCCGGCGGCGGACTCCAGCCGCCGGTATCCGGTGTCGACGGGTGGCGCGTCGTCGAGCGCGGTGACGACCGACTCGTCCTCGAACTCACCGACTCCGAGGCGGTGTTCGCGGCCACACAGCCGAACGCGCCGGACCGGCTCTCGAACGTGAGCGCCGCGCGCATCCGCGCCGTTATCGACCGCGAGAGCGCGACGCTCGAACGAATCGACGTTCGGTTCGACGGGACGGTCACGTCGAACGGGGACCCGACTCGTATTGCCTCGCGCGTCCGCCACGAGTTCACCGTTGGCGTCGACGTGAAGCGCCCGCTGGCCCTCGGTACGCCGTGGCCGGGTGAACTCGTCTGGCGGGTGCTCGTCTACTGATTGGCACTCGCCCCGGTGCGGTAGCCGACGACGAGCCACGTTCCGATGGCGACGAGGGCGGCGACGACGACGAACACCCAAAACGCGGCCCACGCTCCCGCGCCGACGCTGCCGGTGTAGACGCCGATAGCCACACCAGCCACGCCCGCGACGATGAAGGGCGCGAGAAAGGGCCAGTCGGACCACCGGCCGCCAGCGTTGCGGTATTCGACGGCGTAGCCCCAGATATTGCCGACGGTAAACTGGAAGACGACGAGGCCGAGGAGGCCGGATAGGACGGCTCGGAAGCCGGTTGCGACCGTCAGCGCATCCGCACGCAGGAGCGAGACGATGGTTCCGGCGACGAAGACGGCGAGCATCAGGGCGTGCCACGGTCGGAGACGGTCACGGAGGGCCATGTGTCACGCTCTCGCGTCGGCCCCCCAAGAACGTGGCGCCCTCGCGCTTCGCGCACCGAGACGGCACGGATTTATCCTCCTCGACCACGGAGATGCTGGTATGAGTGGGCTCTCGCTCGACGCCACGCAACTGGACCGCTACTCGCGACACATCATCATGGACGAGGTCGGGCCGGAAGGGCAGAAACGCCTCCTCGATTCGAGCGCCCTCGTCGTCGGTGCCGGCGGTCTGGGCGCCCCCGTCATCCAGTATCTCGCGGCCGCGGGCGTCGGCCGCATCGGCGTCGTCGACGACGACGTGGTCGAGCGGTCGAACCTCCAGCGCCAGGTGATCCACGGCGACGCGGATGTCGGCCGCCCCAAAGTCGAGAGCGCGAAGGACTTCGTGGCGACGCTCAACCCCGACGTCGACGTCGAGACCTACGAGACGCGACTCGACCGGACCAACGCCGACCTGCTCGAGGACTACGACGTCGTCGTCGACGCCTCGGACAACTTCCCGACGCGCTATCTGGTCAACGACACCTGTCGCCTCGCCGGTATCCCCGTCTGCCACGGCGCTATCTACAAGTTCGAGGGGCAGGTCACAACGCTCCACCCCGACGGCCCCTGTTACCGCTGCCTGTTCCGCGAGGCGCCCGAACCCGGCACCGTCCCCGACTGCGCGACGACGGGCGTCCTCGGCGTGCTGCCTGGCACCGTCGGCTGTATTCAGGCCACCGAGGCCGTGAAGGTCCTCCTCGACGCCGGCGACCCCCTCGTCGGGCGGATGCTCTTCTACGACGCGATGGACATGAGTTTCGACCCCGTGCCCTACGCCGAGGACCCGGACTGCCCGGTCTGTGGCGAGGACCCCATCGACTCCATCGCGGAGATCGAGTACACCGACGGCTGTGGGATCAGCGCCGACTGAAGCGAACGAACGGAACGAAATCCTTTAGCGCCGGGCCGCTACACATATAGATGCGGGACCGTGGGTTAGCCTGGTATACTTCGGGCCTTGGGTGCCCGTGACCCCGGTTCAAATCCGGGCGGTCCCACTCCGTTATACGGTCGAAATACCAGACGGCGAGAACCCGCTTAAGTCAGGAAGGTGAGCGGCTGTGAGTCGGAGCGAACGCCCTCAGACTCCTACCCGCTCGTAGTCTGCTATTTCTGTGGCTTGCCGAGTCCTCGCGACAGTCGCGACGACTGTCCCGCGCGGAACGAGGAGTATATCGCCCGTGGGACGGCACTGCTCGACCTGCGGTGCCCGTCTCGTCACGACCACCTCCCGCGGTGGCATCCCTCGCCGGACCTGTCCTGACTGCAACGGGGGCGGTGAGCACCGAGCGCGTCGGTGGCTTCTCGACCTCAACCTTCCCGACGACTTCGAGACGTCCACGTCGTGCCACGTGCTCGCGACGAGGAGACGCACATCGAGCCCGCTCAACCGCGCCGAGTAGCGACCCACCACGCGGTGGGTTTCGGACGGTCCGGCTGTGGGGCATTGTCGGTGGTCGAACGTGCTGGAGCGTCCGACGCTTGCACGTTTCTCCTGAAGGAGCTAGAAACTTATCCGAACTGGAGGGATGTTTTCGAACGAGGTACAGGAATGGGGACAAAGAAAGGCAGGTTGGTTATAGACGTGCCCTGGGAACGGCAAGAACCACTCACGCTACACCGTCAGTGACGAAATAAAGAAATTATTCTTCGGCCAGATCTTCGTAGATCTTCTTGTGGTTCTCGCTACTCCGGTCATATGCGGCTAATGCTCGAACCATCTTCGATTGTTCTTCGTCCAAGAGCTCACTTGTTGCTGACATGGTTGAATCACCGGTCTCTCCGACCGCTTCCCTGCGTAACCGGTTAGGCAACCGGACATAGCAAGGCGATGTTTAATTAGTTTATGGGTGATACCGGCCCCCATTTCAACTTTCTTCAAGAGGTTCGCCTTGATCTTCTATGACCTCCGATAATAGATCGCGTATTTCGGTGAGGGTTTCCGTCCAATTCTCTTCCAATTCTCCGATGAAATCTAACACGCCTTCGGGAAGCTCTTCCTCAAATTCATCCCTAAATTCGAGGAATTCTGCGACCATTTCATCTACATCACGAATATGCTGCATGAACTCTTCAGGTGAAACCTGGTCCGGATTGTTACGCACCTCCTGAAGAAAAGCTTCGGACTGCTCAATTACGTTCTTTCGCCATCTCGTGAGATGTATCAACCGAACCACCTCAGTTGGCACCCTCTCATGATCTTCGGGTAAAGCGATCTCCTCAAAATAGTCTGCAACCTCTTCTTGGTCGACCATTCGCTCCATCACAGCAAATAGTTTGAGTATTGCCTTAATTTCCTCACCATAGTCGAAATAATATCCGTTGAGGGCATAGAATGTCCAAGTCGTGTTGAGTGCAGTTCTCTTATTCCCATCTGCAAAAGAGTGATTCGCTGACAGGAGGCGGAGCAACATAACGGCTTTCTCGTGGAGTGTTTCGGGGACTTGGCCGAAGTGGCCGTGTTCGATGCAATTCAATGCATAATTTACTGTACCGTCATTTAGTATACCAGGCTCAGCGTCATCATCTTCCTCGATAATATCTTCGTGTATTGACATTATATCATCCTTAGTGGGGTAGAAAACATCGTGATTAGAATCCGGGCCCATACTGTCACTAACTCCTTGCTAACACTTCAAATCATACGAATTACCGGGGTTGAGCCCGGACTAGTCATGGAGTGGGATAGTTGGGGGGCTGGAAGAATTCCGCGAGCACGATCTCGGCGCGTACAGCCTCGAAGTGCAGGGGCGTGGGATGGAAAAAGTCGCGTGGCTGTAGTCCCTGAGAACCAACGTTTTAGTCGCTCGGCTTTCAACCACAGGCTGCTTCCAACGTCGGTGGGCCGTTCTTCGCATTTTATCGCATCCGGGGTATCGGCGTAAAAGCGTTGGTTCAACCCCTGAGTAATCCAACGTGTAAATTCTTGTTGCTGAGTAATTGCTATCGTAGGGCTTCATGAGGCCGAAAAATGCCGCTCACATCTGCATACTATATTTCTGATATATGTTATTGAAGTCACCTGAACCCCGTCCCAACCCAGGTCACAATCGGCGGTGGATATGGACGACATCGTCCGTGAGAGGCGATGTTGATCCGTTCTAGGTGTACGATCTAGAAACGTTCTAGACGAGATCGACAATCTATCTAGTCGGACTACTCTTCCCTATTTTCTCCTGCAACTTTCTTGTGGCCCTCTATGAGCAGGTTCTTGATGATTAGATCCGTCTTATTTGGCCAAGAAGGGGTAGTTGAATCAAAAGAGATTGGTCGTTCTGCATTTCCCTCAAGTCCTATTCTAAATAGATGTCTAAATGAAAAATCTTCCTTCGATAACTCGCCCTCTGCCGATGAATCAACTCTCGTTAGATCGATATCTAAGTCAAGGATTTCAAACTCTCTCGTATTCCCAGCAAGGTCATCAAATCCAACACTAAGACGAAGCTCTAAGCGAGTCGCTCCGCGCTTATATACAGAGTAGGCAAAATCATTAACATATCCACCTAGCTCCGAGTTAGTATGTATTGTAACAGGTGTCCTATATATGCGAGATTCGCCGGGTTTCAAAGCACTAGATAAATTTCTGTGGGGGTCTGTCTCTCCCGTATCTGAACTCTCAACCTCCATCTGTCTGAAGACCGGTTCAATCTCTACCCCTTCATAATCAACAGCCCCTTCAATTCCCAAATGAGGATTAATACCAACACCGTTTCCGACGTTCTCTAATGAGACAGTTACCGCATTCTCAGAAAGGTCACCAACACTACTCAAAGCAAAGGGATAAAAGGCATCAATATCGATTTGTGGCAGTTGATTCGTTTCCATCAACTTCTCTTGTGTCTCCATTATTTCTACCTGCTTCTCCTGGATATCTGTCTGTCTGAAATACAGCAGGACTAGAAATAGAGTTAACATCCCAGAAATCGTTGCAGATACTAATTCAACAGAAATCACTCCAAAATATGCCGAGGCTAGCAAACCAGCCACTAAAACGCTGAGTCCGAGAGTTCTCCACTTTTCTGACTCTAGTATTTGAGAAACCATATTATCCAAATCCAGCCCACCATCCGGGCCGTACCTTATCCGGCGGCCGAACAGCTGGCAACGGCCGCTGTAACTCCGCATCCACGTCCCCATCCAGATACATCTCGCCCCACGACGTGAGTTCGTACTCATCGTCGAGGCCGAGGTCGCGCAGATAGACGTCGACGAACCCCGCGTTCGCCAGGACGCGACACCGGCGTTCGATCCGGCGTCGGTCGGCTTCGACATCCTGCTCGAAGGCGATCTCCCACGCGGTCGCCGTCGGCACCGAGTTAAGTATCCGGTCGGCGGTATTCATCCAGCATCCTCTTCTACAAATCTGTCACTCATCCACGTACAGACAGTTTTCCTGTCCGCTCGCAAAAATGTGTGGAAAACTCGCACGGAGAAATCTGAAGCAAGTAGCGAAACAATCGTCGTTCAACGCCGGTTAACGTATTCCCGATAATCACTCCATATCACGACGGCGAAGGAGGCACACGACCCCGTCGCCAACCCACCTACTCCTCAAACAACGAGGCCAACAGACGATGCTCCGCCTTCCGAAGATGCGCATGCAACGTCGGAGGGGCGATATCAAGCGCCGCTGCAACCTCTTCGGCGGTGCTCGTCCGCGGCCACTGGAAGTAGCCGGCCCAGAACGCGGTTTCGAACACCTCCCGCTGCCGTCGCCGCACAGTCACCAGCCGATGACGCCAGCAATACGCCCGGACAGACGGTAGCGTCTACAACCCAAACAGAACCAGCAACCCCGTCGGAAAATCCACCACCGGCTAGTCATCCCGAGCTATCAGCGGCAGAAAACCCCCCGTCTTGCAGTCGGTCAACGATTGCCTCGCTTGGGGGCGGCTCCGTGGCACACCTCTATTCTTCATAATCAATCAGTAACGTATACGAATTAGCCCAACACACTTCGGGAGCCCCCAGACGCCGATCCCGCTCTCTGTCACGCTGAGAGCGCCTCGTCGAGTCGCGCTTCGAGATCGCGCAGATCCTCGCGGAGTTCCTCGCGTTTGTCGCCGTCGAGTTCCTCGATTCGCTCCGCGAGCCTCTCTAATCGCGCGTACTTCTCCTCTTCTTCGACGCCCGTCTTCTGGATGTACACCTGCTCGTCGCGGTCGTACACCTCGTCTTCGTCGAGAGCCGTCACGGCGAGGACGATCTCGAGTTTGTCCTGATCGACACCGAGCACCCAGTCACGCGGGATCCCGTGGTCGTCCAGGGCGTCGAAGACGGTCGCCGTGTCCTTCGGTTGCCGGTACTCTCGGGTCGTCCGTCGCACCGTTCCGAACCGGCCGTGTTGCTCTTGCTCCGGACCAAGCCGGGAGAGCAGCACGTCTCGCACCGCCTGTCGGTGTCATCCGCCTCGTGTTGCACGTCCGAGAGGAGGACGTACAGATCTGTCACCGTATCCGTACCGAGCGCCGCCGGATCGGAGTCCTCGATGTTCTCCAGAACGTCCGCCAACAGCAATGCGTCGTCGTGGAGGCGTTCCGGTCGCGTCGGGCCGCCGCCGGCGATACGAGATACGGACTCTCCTCGCGACCTTCGGATTCGGGCACCGAGACGATCTCGTCCTCCTGCACCGCATACGTCGGAAGCAACGTCAGGACGGTCACGTATGGCTCGACGCGGGGCGGGAGGTCGGTGATGGTGAGGCCGTGTTCCGCGATCCGGTCGCCGAGGAGTTCGAACTGACTCGCCCAGAGCGTGCGCTTCTCGTGGCTGTCATCGAACTGAACCGAGAGCCGGTCCGTCCCGATCTCTCCGATTCGGAACGGGCGATCCGACAGCGGCGTCACCAGTTGCGTGCCTCGTTCGAGGGCGGCACACCGGTCCTGGACGGTCTCCCATCGGTCACCATTGCTGGCGCTCATGTTCTCGTCACCAACGGATCCGGGTCGCAAAAGTATGCGCCCGAGATAGATGGGATTCGGCGGCGAGAGTACGACCTTGCGTGTCCTCGCGCTACCACAACCCATTACTCCCTCCCCTCCAACCTGTCACGCGATGCCCTCCACTCGCTTGCCCGCCCGCACGCGAAGCGCCGTCGCTATCGCCCTCGCAGTAATCGTCACCGTCGTCCTCGCTCCCCGGTCGTTCACGGGCGTCGCAGTCGCCCAGTCGTCGATGGGGTCCGAACTCTCCCTCGGCGCTCGCCTCGGCATTCGATTCGGCGTCGTCCTCGTCATCAACCTCGTTCTCGGCGGGGCGCTGTACGCGCTCGCGCCCGATTACGCCGAGGAGATGGTGACCGCCATCCGCGACGACATGGGTGGCGCCTTCCTCTGGGGGATTCTCCTCGGCATCGGCCTCCCCATCGCCCTGGTGTTGCTGGCGATAACCATCATCGGCCTGCTCATCACCATCCCGGGGCTGCTCGCGCTGTTCGTCGTCGGCCTGATCGGCAACGCGGTCACCATCCTCTGGATCGGGGGCTCCCTGACCAGCGCCGAGGAACTCGACCTCTCGGCCGTCGGCGTCGGCTCGCTGGCGCTCGCGGTGCTCGCCGCGATACCGATTCTCGGGAATCTCGCCACGACGGCGCTGGGCTTTTTCGGCCTCGGCGTCGTCGGCCGCGATGTCTACACGTCGTGGCGAGAGTAGCTACAGCCCTTGCTGGCGACTCGTGGGACGGTCACCAGCGTCGTCGCCGACGGCCACGCCGAGGTGTCCCGACCGGTCAGGTCATTCAGTCCTGCGCGGAACGCAGGTGGGGATTCCCCTCGACGACGGCGTTGCCGATCCGTCGTGGGTCGGCACCCCCCTCGGCGTCGAACGCCTCGAACGCGGTGACGAACTCGCGGGCGCGTTCGCGCGGTGCGCCCTCGGTGATGGCCTCGACGATCGGATCGCCGTCGTCGAGGAGGCGAAGCCGGGATTCGGGGGCGGTCGGCGCCGTCGTCGTCACGCGCAGGTCGCCCTCGCGGTCGAAGACGGCGCCCCCCGGCGCGGGAGTGTGACTCCACGCGTCCGGGAACTCGAGCCCCGTGTGCAGGTCGGCCAGGAAGGTCTCGAAGACATCTTCGCAGTGCCGACAGAGCAGATACGTCCCCTGAGAGACCACGCGGTCGTCGACGATGCTCGCGAGGTCGATCCGTCCCGTCCCGTCGGTCGGTTCGGCACAGAAGCTACAGGCGTCGGCCGACGGGTCACGCGGCTCCCAGTGTCGCGTGAGGTCGACGACTTCCGGTCGACAGTCGGCACAGACGAACGCCGTCGTCGGGAGCGTCACGTCGGGACCGGTGGTGTTTCGACAGTCGATCCGGCCGTGGCGGCGGTCCGGTGACGGCCGGAAGTGGGTCCCGCAGACGTGACAGCGTCTGATGGGAGACATGCGTACTCCTCGCTCCGTGACGGAGATAACCGTTTCCCGCTCGTCGAACGCCCGTCTGACGGCCACCGACGTGGCGTCGGGAGCAACGATGAAGTAGCCGGGGGGTGCGTGACTGTGTATGCCAGACGAAGCTCCCGAGTTCACGCCCGCTGACGCCGTGGCCCACCTCCAGCGTCACGGCGTCGTCCCGCAGGGCGCCTCGCCGACGGCCCGATCGCTCGGCGGTGGCGTCTCCAACCACGTCTATCAGGTCACCTGGGACGACGACTGCGTGGTCGTCAAGCGTCCGCTGCCGAACCTGGACGTCGAGGACGACTGGCCGGCCGACGTCGACCGCGTCCACAACGAGGCGGCGGCGATCCGCACCTACGACGCGGTCCTCACCGGTGCGGCCGTGAACGTCCGCGTGCCGCGCGTGGTCAGCGAGACGGACGACCACGTCGTCGCCATCGAATGCGCGCCCGAGGGGGCCACGATGTGGAAACGGGAGCTGCTCGACGGGCGCGTCGACGCCGCCGTCGCCGAGGCAGTGGGCGAGGCCCTGGGCGCGGTCCACGACGCCGCGGCCGACGACCCCGATGTCCGGGAGGCGTTCGCCAGCAAACGCCCGTTCGATCAGTTGCGCATCGATCCGTACCACCGCGCGACGGCCGAGCGCAACCCCGACGTGGCCGACGCCATCCACGCCGAAATCGACCGGATCATGGACGTCTCCCGAACCCTCGTCCACGGCGACTACAGCCCGAAGAACGTCCTCGTCGACCGCTCGGACGGGACCGTCCCCTGGATCCTGGATTTCGAGGTGGCCCACTGGGGCGACCCCGCCTTCGACACCGCGTTCATGTGCAACCACCTCTACATCAAGTCGATGCACAATCAGGAGCAACACGCGGCCTACGCCGACGCCGCCGACCGGTTCTGGGACGCCTACGACCGCGCGGTGGACTGGGATATCGAGGCCGAAACGGTCGGCGAACTCGCGGTGTTGATGCTCGCGCGCGCCGACGGCAAATCCCCCGTCGAATACGTCGACGCGGCGACGGCCGACGCGCTTCGCCGCGTCGCCAAGCGAACGCTCCGGGGCGACGCGGCGACGCTCGCCGAGTTCGCGGCGCTGACCCGCGAGGAGGCGGCGACGCTATGACCCGGATCGTGTCGGTCGAGGCGTGGGAAGTGCTCGACTCGCGGGGCGACCCGACGGTTCGCGTCCGGGTCGACACCGGCGACGGGAACGGTCGGTTCACCGTCCCTGCGGGCGCGAGCACGGGCGCTCACGAGGCGGTCGAGCGCCGGGACGGCGGCGACCGATACGGCGGCCGTGGGGTGCGCGAGGCGGTCGCGGCGGTGACGGAGGAACTCGCGCCGGTCGTCACGGGGCGACCGGTGACGGATCAGGCGGGCATCGACGAGGCGCTCGTCGATCACGACGGTACCGACGACCTGTCGCGTCTCGGCGCCAACGCCGTCCTCGGCGTCTCGGGCGCCGTCGCCCACGCCGCGGCCGACGCCGCCGACCGGCCACTCTACGAATCGCTGGCGCCCGAATCGGGGCCGGGAGCGATGCCGCTCCCCATGGTCAACATCTTGAGCGGCGGCCTTCACGCCGCCGCCGGCCCGTCGATTCAGGACTTCCTCGTCGTCCCCGCGGGCGCGGAGACGTACCCCGAGGCGCTGGAGACGGTGTGGGCGGTGCGGCGCGCGGCCGCCGACCGCATCGCCGACGGCGAGCATCCACCGCCGGTCGCCGACGAGGGCGGGTTCATCCCCGCCGTGCCCGACGCAGCGGCGGCCTTCGACCTGCTTGCTGGCGCCGTCCGCGACGCCGGCTTCGAGCCCGCGCCCGACGACGTGGCCTTCGCCGTCGACGTGGCGGCGACCCACTTCTACGACCCGGCACGTGACCGATACACGCTCGGCGGCGAGACGCTCGACCGCGAGGCGATGGTCGACCGCGTGGCCCGATGGGTCGATGACTACCCCGTCGTCTCCGTCGAGGATCCCCTCGCCGAGGACGACTGGACGGGGTGGACGCGGCTGGCCGACCGCGTCGGTGACCGCGTGCAACTCCTCGGTGACGACCTGCTGGCGACGAACCCGGACCGTCTGGGGCGGGCTATCGACGCCAGCGCGGCCAACGCCGCCCTCATCAAGCCGAACCAGGCGGGGACGATGACGCGAGCGCGGCGCGTGCTCGAACGCGCGCAGGCAGCCGGGTGGTCGCCGGTGGTCTCCGCTCGTTCCGGGGAGACCTGTGACGCCACCATCGCCGACCTTGCGGTCGGTCTCGACGCCGGACAGATCAAAATCGGGTCGCTCGCCCGCTCGGAACGTCTCGCGAAGTACAACCGACTCCTCGGCATCGACCGCGCATACGACGGCGGCTTCGCGGGAGGCGAGGCGCTCGCGGGCGGCTGGTGACCGTCGGTTACCGATCGAGCCGGTCGAGCACCCCTTCGAGGCGGTCGTCGTCTCCGAACGCGTCGCGCAGCGCCGCGGCGTCGAACTGTGGTTCGTACGTGGGTCGGCCCTTGCCGACGGGCGAGCCGCTCGCGGCGTCGCCTGCGACGAGGCCGTCGGCGTCGAGTTCGTTGAGTGCCCGCGAGACGTCGGCCTCGGAGACGCCGCCCACCACGTCGGCGCCGACGGCGTCGAGGTGGTCGTCACACGCGCGGGTGATGTCTCCCGCGTGGGACGGCGTCTCGTCCGCCCGGTCGAGCCGCGAGAGGGTGATCAGCGTGAGTCGGTGCACCAGCGTCGTCGATTCGAGCGCTCGGTCGGCCATCGTCGGGTTCCCCGTTAGTTACGGATTAGTGTAACTGTTTTCCGGTGAGTCGCCGAACCGTCTTGACGACTCACCGGTAATGACTTACACTAATCCGTAAGTGTCCGAACTGGTACTCTTTGCCTCGCGCTCCCGTGGGTCGGAGACTCACGGAAGCCTTATCCCTCACTGGGACCTTGATCTATTCGCAATGGCAACTGGTACGGTTGATTTCTTCAACGACACTGGCGGTTACGGCTTTATCGAGACTGAGGACGCGGACGACGACGTTTTCTTCCACATGGAAGACGTGGGCGGCCCGGACCTCGAGGAAGGACAGGAACTTGAATTCGAGATCGAGGACTCCCCCAAGGGTCCCCGCGCGACGAACGTCGTTCGCCTCTAAGGCGACGGCATTTACTCGTAAACTACACTCACTTTTTACCGAAATCACGTCCCTGAGCGACGGCTGTTCGCCGCGCCGTACTACGATCGTCCCCGTGTCACGAGCGTCGCTCTCGGGGTGACCGTATCGACGCACGCCCGGCAGTATCAGGCCTGAGAATAGGGACCGCATCTTCAAAGCCTTCGATCACGTCCCTCCAGTGAGGTACACAATCCCATGGAATATGGCATCGGTCGTGTGAGGTGATGGGCAGATGGCGACGGCCCTCCCGGTGAGAACCCTCCACCTGACCGACGGCGAGACGGCGATTCACGCCCAGCAGTGCGTCCACGCCGCGCCGGCGTCGGACGCGTCGGCGCTCATCGTCGTCGCCTTTGCGGGGTCGCCCGTTCGCTGGTTGGATCAGTGGCGGGCCGCGGCCGACACCGATCCCGACCGGGTGACGGTCGTTCTCGTCGACGCCGCGTCGTGGCTCAACGGTGATCCCGGTGAGCGTCTCCGGGCGGTGGCACACCCCGACGCTGACGTGCGCGTCGAGACGGTGGCCTCCCCCGGCAACCTCACCGATATCGGCGTTACACTGACCGAGGTACTCGACGCCCACGAGGAGGAAGAGCCCCACCTCTGTTTCCAGTCCGTGACGGTTCTCCTGCAGTACGCGTCGGCGAAAGAAGTCTGTCAGTTTCTCCACGTCCTCGGCGGTCACCTCGACCAGTTCGGCGCGACGGGCCATTTCCACCTCCACGAGGGGGCCCACGACGAGGAGACCGTCGAGATGTTGCGATCGGTCCACGACCGGATCCGACACGATCCGTCGTGAGCGGTCAGCCGAGCGCAACCGTGGCGAAGTAGAGTCCGGCGAGCAGACATCCGACGCCGAGCGCCTGGATCACGCGTCGCCAGCGCGCCGGCAGGTCACGGTCGGCACCGTAGTCGCCGCCCCGACCCGGTGGCCCGCGACCGATCGTCTGCGTTCTGGCCACGGCCTCCGGGGCGAGGATACAGAGCGCACCGATCAGGACGCCGAGAACGGCGGCCGCGACGATCCGGGGGTCTGCCATCCTAGCCTCGCAGGCGCTCGATGCGTTTCTCCATCGGCGGATGCGTGGCGAACAGGCGAGCGAGGCCGCCCCCGTCGCCGAAGATACACAGCGCGTTCACCTGCGAATCGATCTCGGTGTCCTGGCTTCGTTCGGCGCTTCGACTGATCTTTTCCAGCGCGCGCGCCAGCGGTTCACCGCTCCCGATCTCTTCGGCGGCGTCACTGTCGGCGACGTACTCCCGGTAGCGGGAGATGGCGAAGACGAACACCATCACCAGCATCTGGGTGATCTGGCCGACGACGATAGCCAAGAAGAGGTCGGCGAGGTCGTTGTCGCCCGTCAGCAGGACGACCCACTGTGCGACGATGGCGACGATGGAGGCCACGCCCTGGCCGAGCACCATCATCACCACGTCCCGATTGCGGATGTGGGCGAGTTCGTGTGCGAGGACGCCCTCGACTTCGTCGGGTTCCAGCACCCGCAGGAGTTCCTCACTCACGACGACGGTTCCCGCGCCCTTCCGACCGACGGCGAACGCGTTCGGCACGCCCATCCGGGCGATCATGAGACGAGGTTTGTCGATGCCCATGTCGCGGGAGAGCGACTCGACGCGGCGGTGGATGTCCGAGTACTGGTCCTCGGGGAGGTCTTCGGCGCCGACGCTTCGGAGCGCCATCCACTTTCCGATCTTGTACTGGACGCCGACGAAGGCGACGCTCCCCAGCAGTACGAGTCCGAGCGGCCAGTCGAAGACGCCCATCACGACGACCGCCGCAACGGCGTAGAACGCGAACAGCATCGATCCGGCGATTGCCATCCGCGCTTTGAGTCCGACGTGGCGCATACCCCATCCTGTGCCGTCGCGACACTAAGGCCCGGCGGTTCCCACGCGGTTCGGGAGCGGATCCCTACGCAAAGTGGTGCATGTCTGACGTAGCTTTATACGTCCGGGCCTGTCTCATACGGGCATGAGCAACAGGGTGGAGGAGCTCGAATCACAGGTCGCGGAACTGCAGGCCGCCGTCGACGGCCTCACCGAGGAACTCGTCGAAACGCGTGAACGGCTCCGACAGCTCGAAGCCGACGACGGCGTCGACAATACGCGAACCCCCGATCGCCGTGAGTCGGTCGAGCCGGACCACGCCGAAGTCGAACACGCGTCCGACTCCGACCCCGAGGCCGACCCTGCCTCGGCGGAGGCTGAGGCCGACACCGAGGTCGACGCCGAGGCCGAGGCTGAGGCCGAGGCCGAGACTGAGGACGACGACTCGGACGGGAACGACATCATCGTCGCCTGAGCGGGGCACAGCCCCATGCACATCTCCGAGCTCGTCCTCGACGACTTCAAGAGCTTCGGCCGAAAGACGCGCATCCCGTTTTACGAGGACTTCACCGTCATCACCGGCCCCAACGGCTCCGGCAAGAGCAACATCATCGACGCCGTGCTCTTTGCCTTGGGCCTAGCCCGTACCCGCGGCATCCGCGCCGAGAAACTCACGGACCTCATCTACAACCCCGGCCACGAGGACGAAGACGACCGGTCGGGGCCGCGCGAGGCCAGCGTCACCGTCGTCCTCGACAACAGTGACGGCACCCTCGACCGGTCGCAGGTGGTCAACGCCGCCGGTACCGAGGACGTGGGCGACGTGGACGAGATCGCGGTCAAGCGCCGCGTGAAAGAGACCGAGGACAACTACTACTCCTACTACTACCTCAACGAGCGCTCGGTCAACCTCTCGGACATCCGTGATCTGCTCGCGCAGGCGGGCGTGACGCCCGAGGGCTACAACGTCGTCATGCAGGGCGACGTGACCGAGATCATCAACATGTCGCCGGCACAGCGCCGCGGCATCATCGACGAAATCGCCGGCGTCGCGGAGTTCGACGCCAAGAAGGAGGACGCCTACGAGGAACTCGAAACCGTCGAGGACCGCATCGAGGAGGCAGACCTCCGCATCGGGGAGAAAGAGGACCGTCTCGATCAACTCGAAGACGAACGCGAGACGGCCCTCGAATACCAGTCGCTCCGCGAGGAGAAAGAGGAGTACGAGAGCTATCTGAAGGCCGCCGAACTGGAGGAGAAGCGCGCGGCCGTCGAGCGCACCGAGAAGCGCATCGAGGCGAAAGAGCAGGAGCTCGCCGACCGGCAGTCGACGCTCGAGGAACGACGGGAGGCCGTCGAGGAGCTAGAGGACGAACTGTCGTCGCTCACCCGCGAAATCGAGCGCAAGGGCGAGGACGAGCAGCTCCGAATCAAGGGCGAAATCGAGGAGATCAAGGGCGAAATCGGTCGGCTCGAAGCGACCATCGAGAGCGAGGAAGAGAAGATCGAGACGGCCGAACAGGAGCGACGCGAGGCGTTCGTCACGCTCGACCGCAAGACCGAGGAACTCGACGACCTCGAAGACGAGATCCGCTCGATCAAAGTCGAGAAGGCGTCGGTCAAAAGCGACATCGAGGCCAAGGAGACCGACCTCGCCGACGTCGAAGAAGAGATCGAGAACGTCGACACGGCGTTCGACGAACTCAAGGCCGAACTCGCCGAGCGAAAGGAGGCTTTGGAGGAGCGCAAGACCGAGCGCAACGACGCCCAGCGCGAGAAGGATCGCCTGCTCGACGAGGCCCGGCGTCGGTCGAACCGCATCAGCGAGGCCCAGGAAGAGTTGGAGGCCGCCCACGAACGCGTCCCCGAACTCAAGGCCGAACTCTCGGACCTGCGGGGCGAACTCGACCGCGCGGAGAAAAACCGCGAGAAGATCGACGCGGCCATCGAAGACCTCCGCGCCGAGAAGGCCGACCTGCAGGACGACATCGACGACATCGAGGACGACCTGCGGGCGAAACAGAACGAGTACGCGGAACTGGAGGCGCGCGCCGACCGCGACGGCGACGACTCCTGGCCGCGCTCGGTGACGACGGCGCTGAACGCCGGCATCGACGGCGTCCACGGCGCGGTCGGCCAACTCGGCAGCGTCGACGCCGAGTACGCCACCGCCTGCGAAACGGCGGCCGGCGGCCGCCTCGCGAACGTCGTCGTCGACGACGACGGCGTGGGATCGGCGTGTATCGACCACCTCAAAACCCGGAACGCCGGACGGGCCACCTTCCTCCCCATCACGGAGATGGATCGCCGCGGCCTCCCCTCGAAGCCGTCACATTCGGGCGTCGTCGACTTCGCACGCAACCTCGTCGACTACGACGACCGCTACGCCGGCGTCTTCTCCTACGTCCTCGGATCGACGCTCGTCGTCGAGGACATGGACACTGCGCGGGACCTGATGGGCGACTACCGCCTCGTCACGCTCGACGGCGACCTGGTGGAGAAAAGCGGCGCGATGACCGGCGGGTCGGGCGGTGGCTCCCGCTACTCGTTCACCAAGAGCGGAAAGGGCAAACTCGAGCGTCTCGCGGAGGAAATCGAGAGCCTGGAGGACGACCGCCGGGCCGTCCGCGAGGAGATGCGCGAGGTGGAGTCGCAACTGGACGACGCCCGCGATCGCAAGGCGGACGCGACCGACCGCGTGCGCGAGGTGGAGTCCGAGATCGAGGATGTCGAGGCCGATCTCGACGAGACGGACGCGGAGATCGAGTCGTTGGAGTCCGAACTCGAGGACCTCCGATCCGAGCGCGACGAGGTCGACGCGGAGATGAACGACCTCGAGGAGCGCATCACCGACCTCGACACCGAAATCGCGGAACTGGAGGCCGAGATCGCGGACCTGGAGGACGAACTCGCGGACTCGCGGGTGCCCGAACTCACGGATCGGAAGGAGTCGATCGAGGACGACATCGCGGACCTCGAAGACCGGATGGACGACCTTGACGCCCGTCTCAACGAGACGCAACTGGAGGTCGAATACGCCGAAGACGCCATCGACGACCTCGAATCGACGATCGAGGACGCCAAAGCGCGCAAGGCCGAGTCCCAGGAACGCATCGAGGAGCTGGAGGCCGACATCGCGGACCGCGAGGACACCCTCGACGAAAAGCGGGCGGCCATCGAGGACCTGGAGGACGAACTCGCGGATCTGAAAGCGGAACGCGCGGACCTCCAGGACGACCTGCGCGAGGCGAAAGAGGCCCGCGACGAGCAGCGAGAGCGGGTGGCCGACGTGGAGTCGGCGCTCGACGACCTGCGCGAGGAGGCCGAACGGCTGGAGTGGGAGATCGACGAACTCGAAAACGAGGTCGGCGACTACGACCCCGACGACATCCCCGACCACGACGAGGTGGAGGAGAACGTCGAGCGCCTGGAAGCCGAGATGGAAGAGCTAGAGCCGGTCAACATGCTCGCCATCGACGAGTACGACGAGGTCGAGGCGGCTCTGGACGACCTTCAGGAGCGTCGGGACACGCTCGTCGAGGAACGTGACGCCATCCAGGAACGCATCGAGGGGTACGAAGCGCAGAAGCAAGAGACGTTCATGGCGGCGTTCAACGACATCGACGCCCACTTCCAGGACATCTTCGAGCGCCTCTCGGCGGGGACGGGCGAGTTGCACCTCGAAAACGAGGCCGACCCCTTCGACGGCGGCTTGACCATGAAGGCCGAACCGGGCGACAAACCGATCCAGCGCCTCGACGCCATGAGCGGCGGCGAGAAGTCGCTGACGGCGCTCGCCTTCATCTTCGCCATCCAGCGTCACAACCCCGCGCCTTTCTACGCGCTGGACGAGGTGGACGCCTTCCTCGACGCCGCCAACGCCGAACGCGTCGGCGAGATGGTTCACGACCTGGCGGGCGAGGCGCAGTTCGTCGTCGTCTCGCACCGCTCCGCGCTGCTCGACCGATCGGAGCGCGCCATCGGCGTCACCATGCAGGGCGACAACGTGAGTGCCGTGACGGGGATCCGCCTCGACGACGACGATCAGGAGGTGGCCGCGGATGACTGAGTACGTCCCCGACGACGTCGACCTCCCCGGCAGTGACGACGACGAGGTCGAACCCGTTGAACTGCTGGTGCAGTTGGCCGAGGACGGCGAAATCGATCCCTGGGACATCGACATCGTCGACGTGACCGACGCCTTCCTCGACCGACTGGACGAGACGGACCTCCGCACGTCGGGGCGGGCGCTGTTCTACGCGAGCGTCCTCCTGCGGATGAAAAGCGACGAGTTGCTGGACGACGGGACCGAGGAACCGGAACCCGAACCCTGGGAAGTGGCGATGGAGGGTGGCGAGCCGCCGGCGATGGACGGCCACGATCCCATCGACGCCCTCGAATCCGAACTCGACCGGCGTCTGGACCGCAAACACGCGCGCGGATCGCCGGAGACCCTCTCGGATCTGGTCCACGAACTCCGGGAAGCAGAGCGGGATTCGTGGTGGAAGGAGTCCCGCTCGTACGACACCTCCGAGTCGCCGCAGGGGTACGACAGGGGCACACAGACCCTCGACTACCACGCGGCGGGCGACCCGCGCGACGACGGCGAACCGACGGAGGGCGACGTGACCGACACCACCCACACCGAGGACATCGAGACCACCATCGAGGCGGTGCGGGAGACGATCAGCACCCACTACGACGCCGGCCGCGCCGAGGTGTTGTTCGCCGAGGTGCGCGAGGCCGGCGGGGCGCCGGTCGATACGTTCCTCGCTCTGCTCTTTCTGGCCAACCGAGGGACGATCAGGCTCCGACAGGACGACCTCTTCGGCGACCTGTGGATCCGCGATCCGTCGGCGCCGACGGCGGGCGACGAAGCGATTGCGGACTGAGAGGGATCGGCCTCGTCGATCAATACTTGTCCTCGTCGGGCAGAGCGACGAGCATCGTCGCTCCGCCTACACGAGCAGCCCCGCTTCCAGCGCCGCGATCAGCAGCGTCAACACCGGGATGCTCAGCAGCGTCGTGACGAGAACGGCCGTGCTGACGTATTCGGCGACTGAGAGGCCGTCGCCGACCGATTCGCCGCCGAACTCGACGACGAGCAACAGGGGCGTGATGGCCGCGGGCGTGGCGCATTCGAGGACGAACGTGCGCGCGACGGTGGGGTTCTCGAATCCGACGAAGAGGGCGACGCCGACACCGACCGCGGGCGCGACGGCCATCTTCAGGACCGCTGCGGTGCCGACTTCCGAGAGCGCCGCGCCGTAGTCGGTGTCGGCGAGTTGGATGCCGAGTATCAGGAGCATCAGGGGGATGGAGGCGTTGCCGACGAGGCCGAGCGTCTGCATCGCGGTGCCGTCGGCGGGGGGGACGATCCCGAGCAGTCGGGCGAGAACGGCGGCGGCGACAGCGTACACGAGCGGGATTTCGAGCGCGCGCTTCATCCCTTGTAACCCACGGGAGCCGCCGCCGCGCTGGGCCACGTAGACGCCGACGGTGTAGACGATGATCGACTGCACGGTGAGATAGAGGACGGCCGTGCTCCGGCCGTCGGCGCCGAAGGCGAACTCCGAGAGTGGGATACCGTAGTTGCCGGAGTTGGGGAAGGCGCTCACGAGGACGAGCGCGCTCAAAATCGGCTCGCTCTGTCCGGTGAGGCGGCCGACGCCCTCCGCGATGACGATCATCACCAGCATATACATGGCCGTGGCGGCGCCGATGCGCACCAGCGTCGACTCCGCGAGCGTCGCCGTCGCGATGCTGTGGAAGACGAGCGACGGCACGAGGACGTACACCGTGACGGTGTTCAGCGGGCCGATGGCGACTTCGCGGCGACGGCCGAGGACGAACCCCACGCCGGCGAGCGTGATGATCGGGAGGATGGCCGTCGCGAAGATGGAGAACAGCGAACTCACGCCGTGCCCTCCGTCGACGGTCGATGATCGCGTGCCATGGGGGTGTTTACAGCGGGCACGCTACGCCAGACGCCAAGCGTCGGTGCTTACGGGTTCGATCACGTCGCGACGCACCATCTCCGTGAGGACTTCGTCGAGGCGGTCCGGTTGGGCGATCTCCATCTCGATGCGCTGGATATCGTGGAAGGCGGCGAGATACTGGCGGATGTCCTCGCTCGTGAACGTCTCGTCGTCGGCCTGCTCCATGACGCCGGAAACGAGGTCGATCATGTCCTCGATGAAGTTCCAAGGGTAGACGATCCACGCCCACTCCTCCAGACGCTCGCCGACGAAGTCGGGTTCGAACTCGCTCGTGTGGAGGAGTTGGAGGGTCGCCGTCCGCACGGTGCTGGGGTCGCGGTCCTCGACGTACTCGGCGGCGTGGCGGAGGGACTCGCCCGTGTCGGCGATGTCGTCGACGATCAACACGTCCTTGCCTTCGACGCTCCCTTCGGGCATCGGATACCGCACCTCGGGGTCGCTCCCCTTCGCGGCCGTGCCCACGTAATGTTCCATCTTGAGGCTGGTGAGGTCGTCGAGACCGAGGAAGTCACAGCAGCAGCGCCCGGCGAACCAGCCGCCGCGGGCGAGGGCGACGATCACGTCGGGGTCGAACTCAGCGTCCCGAACGTCGTCGGCGACGCTCCGACAGAGGCCGTAGATGTACTCCCAGTTGGTGATGGTACAGGTAAAATCGTCCGGGAGATCGCTCATGGCTGCGATTCGGGTGGCCGAGAGGTAAGGGCTTACGGGTTCATACTGCCGGCTGTAACTGTTCGGACCGATTCGCACTCCGTGGTGCCGAATCGGTCCACGGACTTACAGCCGTTAGTATAAGTCAATCAATATCTCCGTCACTCGTGATGACGGGTCTTTTGAAACAGTTACAGCCGACTATCAGCTCGACCCACAACGTCTTACTCCCCGCCGCACAGGTCGATGGCATGGAGACGCGCCGGACGCTACTGATCGACGCGTTCACGGACGAACCGCTCGCCGGCAACGCCGCGGGCGTCGTCCCCGACGCCGCCGACCTCGCCGACGAACAGATGCAGGCCATCGCGCGCGAACTCAACGCGAGCGAGACGGCCTTTCTCACCACTGACGCCGCCGACGAGGTGACCCGCCGAATCCGCTATTTCACGCCGACCCAGGAGGTCGACCTCTGTGGCCACGCCACCATCGCCAGCCTCGCCGTTCTCGACGAGGAGGGCGTCCTCGACGGCGAGGGGCGACTGCGGACGAACGCGGGCGTTCTCGACGTGGAGATGGCGGACGGCGTGGCGTGGATGGAGCAGGACGACCCAGCCGTCGAGGTCATCAACCTCGATTACGACCGCGCGGGCGAGGCACTGGGGATCGATCCGGCGGCCCTGCGCGACGTTGGTGCGGATCTGCCCGCCGCGGTGGCGACGACCGGCCTGCCCTTCCTGATGGTGCCGGTGAACTTCCTCGAACATCTGGGGGGTGCCGAGCCGGACATGGGCGCGCTGGCGACGCTGGCCGACGATCACGGCGCGACGGGGGTCTACGCCTTCACCTTCGACGCGCTGGACGCGGCGTCGACGCTCCACGCGCGGATGTTCGCGCCGGGGGCGGGCGTGCCGGAGGACCCCGTCACCGGGACGGCGGCGGGGGCCTGCGGGGCGTATCTCCGGACCGTCGAGGCCTTCGACGACCTGCCCGACGAGATGCGGTTCGAACAGGGGCATTTCGTCGACCGGCCGGGTCTGGTTCGGGTTCGCGTCGGCGACGGCGTGCGCGTGGGCGGGCGAGCGGTGACCGCCCTGAACGGATCGCTGGTGGTCCCGCCGGTCGCGGACGACGATATCGTCGAGGCCTGAGTACGCACTCCGCGTCGCTCGTCGGGCACGGCGGAGCCGGGTGGTGAGCGCCGTGAGCTCGCTCGATTCGATGGCCGTAGTTGCGCGGTTCGAAACCTTCTTTGTCACGCTGGTGGGAGTCGTGCGTACGAAATGGCTGTAGCTTGGCTGGAGGACGTACGGGCTACCGACCTGGGGACAGTCGGTGGCAAGGCGGCTTCGCTCGGCGAACTCACGGAGGCTGGACTGCCAGTGCCACCGGGGTTCGTCGTAACGGCCGGCACTTATCGAACCTTTATCGAGGAGGCCGGCATCGACGAGGAACTGTTCGAGGCTGTCGATGTCGACAGTGAGGACTCGGCAGCGCTCGAGGCGGGGCACGACCGCGCCCACGAACTCATCATGGAGACGGAGGTCCCCGAATCGGTACGCGAGGAAATCCTCGAAGCGTACCGATCGATGGGTGACGGCGACGCGTTCGTCGCGGTGCGGTCGTCCGCGACCGCGGAGGACCTCCCGGACGCCTCCTTCGCGGGCCAGCAGGAGACGTTCCTCAACGTCACCGAGGAGGATCTCATCGAACGGGTCAAGGAGTGCTGGGCGTCGCTGTTCTCCCAGCGCGCTATCTACTACCGCAACCAGAAGGGCTTCCCGCACGACGAGGTCGACATCGCGGTCGTCGTCCAGCAGATGGTCGACGCCCAGAAAAGCGGCGTGATGTTCACCAGTCACCCGTCGACCGGCGATCCGCGCATCATCATCGAGGCCGCGTGGGGTCTCGGCGAGGCGGTCGTCTCGGGCGCGGTCTCCCCGGACAACTACGTCGTCGACCGAGAGACGAACGAAATCGAGCAGCTGACCGTCGCGACGAAGAAGGTGATGCACGTCAAAGACGAGGAGACGGGCCAAACCGTCGAGCGCGAGGTCCCCGAGGACAAACGGGACGAGCAAGTGCTCACGCAGGCCGAAGTCGACCGCTTGGTCGAACTCGGCGAGAAGGTCGAGGACCACTACGGCGAACCGCAGGACGTGGAGTGGGCCGTCGTCGACGGCGAGGTGTACATGCTGCAGTCGCGCCCGATCACGACCATCGACGAGGGCGAGGCTGAGGCGGCCGACGAGAGCGAGAGCGAGGAGACCGGCTCTTCCGAGCAGTTGCTCTCGGGGCTCGGCGCCAGTCCCGGCATCGCGGCCGGCGAGGTCCGCATCGTTACGAAACTCGATCATCTGGACCAGGTGAGCGAAGGCGATGTCATCGTCACCGAGATGACCATGCCGGACATGGTCCCGGCGATGAAGCGCGCGGCCGCCATCGTCACTGACGAGGGCGGGATGACCTCCCACGCCGCCATCGTCTCGCGCGAACTCGGCGTCCCCGCGGTCGTCGGCTCCGGTGGCGCTACCCGAACGCTCGAAAACGGGCAGGTCGTCACCGTCGACGGCAAGATGGGGACGGTCCGGGAGGGCCGCGAGGTGGAGACCGAACCGTCGGTCGACACTGGCGGCGAAACTGCGCCCGTCTCGAAGCCGAAACCGGTGACGGCGACGGAGGTGAAGGTGAACGTCTCCATCCCCGACGCCGCACAGCGGGCCGCCGACACGGGTGCGGACGGCGTTGGCCTCCTACGCATCGAACACCTCGTGCTCTCGCTCGGCAAGACGCCCGAGCGATACATCCGTGACGAGGGCGCCGAGGCCTACGTCGAGGAACTCATGGACGGCGTTCGCGAGGTGGCCGAGGCGTTCTACCCCCGGCCGGTTCGCGTGCGCACCCTCGACGCCCCCACCGACGAGTTCCGACAGCTCGAGGGCGGCGACGAGGAACCCAACGAGCACAACCCGATGCTGGGCTACCGCGGTATCCGCCGCAGTCTCGACCGGCCGGAGGTGTTCGAACACGAACTGGAGGCGTTCAAACGTCTCTACGACATGGGCTATGACAACCTCGAAATCATGTTCCCGCTGGTCACCGACGGCGACGATACCGCTGCGGCCCGCAACCACATGGAGGCGGTCGGCATCGACTCCGAGAAGCGGAACTGGGGCGTCATGATCGAGACGCCGGCCAGCGCGCGCGGCGTCGAGGACATCATCGCGGAGGGCGTCGACTTCGTCTCCTTCGGCACGAACGACCTCACGCAGTACGTGCTGGCGGTCGACCGCAACAACGAACACGTCTCCGACCGGTTCGACGAACTCCACCCGGCCGTCCTCGACATCATGGGTGACACCATCGACGCCTGTCGGGAGGCCGGCGTCGACACGAGCATCTGCGGGCAGGCCGGCTCGCATCCCCAGATGGTCGACTTCCTCGTCCGGAAAGGCATCACCTCGATCAGCGCCAACATCGACGCGGTGCAGGACGTGCTGACCGAGGTCGAACGCGTCGAGGAGCGTCTCATCCTCGACGCGGTGCGGTAGCGGCAGTCCCTTCTTCCGGAACGGCTAAACCGCCTCGCGGCCACGCTCTGCCTATGGAGCAGGCGGTTCCCACACCGCAGTCGTTCGACCGCGTTCTCTCCAGTATGTGCACGCGCCCGCATCCGGCCGCCCGCGAGGCGGCCGAGCGGTTTCTCGCGACCAATCCCGGTGATCCCGACACCTACCGCGCGGTCGCCGCGCTCGAGAACGATGTCGTCGGCGTACTGGGCGAGATAACCGGTCTCGCGGAGCCACACGGCTACGTTGCGAGCGGCGGGACCGAGGCGAACATCCAGGCGGTCCGGGCGGCGCGCAACCGCGCCGCCACCGACGATCCGAACGTCGTCGCTCCCGAGAGCGTCCACTTCAGTTTTCATAAGGCGGCCGACGTGTTGGGCGTCGACCTTCGAACCGCGCCCGTGGACGCCGACGGGCGGGCCGCCCCCGACGCGATGGCGACGCTGGCCGACGCCGACACCGTCGCCGTCGTCGGCGTCGCGGGCACCACGGAGTACGGCCGCGTCGATCCCATCCCGGCGCTCGCGGAGCTGGCCGCCGACGTGGACGCCCTCTGCCACGTCGACGCCGCGTGGGGCGGGTTCGCGCTCCCCTTTACCGACCGCGACTGGGACTGGAACTTCGCGCACGCGCCGATTGACACGCTGACCATCGACCCGCACAAGTTGGGGCGGGCGGCGGTGCCGGCGGGTGGCTTTCTCGCCCGCGATTCGACGACGATGGACGCCCTAGCCGTCGAGACGCCGTATCTGGAGTCGATGTCGCAGGCGACGCTCACGGGCACGCGGAGCGGCGCGGGCGTCGCCAGCGCGGCGGCGGCCCTCGACGCCCTCTGGCCGGACGGCTACCGCGAGGCGTACGAGCGGGCCCAGGACAACGCGGACTGGGTGGCCACCGCCTTTGCCGACCGCGGGTTCGACGTGGTCGACCCCGTGCTTCCGCTGGTCGCCGTCGACGTGCCGACGGCGCTGTTCGACGCGCTGACCGAGCGCGGATGGCGACTCTCGCGGACCGCGTGCGGCGAACTCCGTCTCGTCTGTATGCCCCACGTCACCCGCGAGATGCTGGCGGCGTTCCTCGACGATCTCGACGACTGCCGCCGGTCGGCGTAATACCACCCGAAATCTGAAAGACTTACGTCGCCCCCATGCCAGGCAGTGGTGTGGACCCGCTTGTCACCCCTCTCGCGACGGAGTTGTTCGGCTTCGAGTGGCTGACGCGATTCGTCCGCACCGCGACGGGGTGGGGTGGGCTGGCCGTCATCTTCGTCTACTCGTTTCTCATCGCGTTCGCGCTACCGGGCGTCAGCGAAGTCGTCCTGCTGGCGCCGCTGGATCTCGGCCTCTCGACGGAGGCGCGACTGGCGGTCATCATCCTCGTCTCGGCAGTCGGCAAGGCCGCCGGCAGCGTCTTCGCCTTCCATCTCGGGCAGGAGGCCAAGGAGTCGGGACCGGTGATCGCCGCGCTCCGGCGCTCACGGTTCGACATCATCGAGTGGTCGGAACGGCGTACCGTCGACATCGCGCGCCGTTGGGGGTACGCTGGACTCGCCGTTGCGCTCTCCGTCCCGTTTTTCCCCGACACGCTCTCGATTTACGCCTTCGCCGTCCTCGAGGAGGATTACGTCCGGTTCGCCGCGGCGACGTTCGTCGGGAGCGTCGGCCGACTGCTCGTCACGCTGGGGCTGGGCGCGAGTTTCTTCGCCGTATTCTGACCCCGGCTATCGGAGTGCGTCCGGCGGACTCCCCGAGAGTTCGTCCCGATCGTGTCCCTCGGTGAAATCGATAGCTGGCCCCGTCGGGACGAGGCGTTTGGGGTTCAGGTCGGCGTGGCTCTCGTAGTAATGCCGGACGATGTGGTCCATGTTGACGGTGCGCTCGATCCCCGGCGTGGTGTAGAGGTCCTTCGTGTACCCCCAGAGGTTGTCGTACTCGTGGATGGCCCGCCGGTTGCATTTGAAGTGGACGTGGTAGACGTGATCGAACCGCACTAGCGTCGCGAACATGGCGAGGTCGGCTTCGGTGAGACGGTCGCCAGCGAGATACCGCTGGTCGGCGAGGACGCTGTCGTAGTGGTCGAGGGCGTCGAACAGGTCCGAAACGGCGCGGTCGTAGGCGGCCTGGGACTCCGCGAAGCCGGCGCGGTAGACGCCGTTGTTGATGGGGTCGTAGATGTCGTCGATAAGGCGGTCGACCTCCTCGCGGTAGCCCTCGGGATAGAGGTCGACATCGCGGGTCGCCAGGTCGTCGGCGGCGACGTCGAGCAGCCGCATGATCTCTTCGGACTCGTTGTTGACGATGGTCTCGTGCTTGCGGTCCCAGAGGACGGGGACAGTGGGACGCCCGGTGAACTCGGGATCGGCGCGGACGTAGAGTTCGCGGAGGTAGTCGGCGTCGTGGAGGGGGTCCGGGTAGGTCTCCGAGAACTCCCAACCCTGGTCGTAGCGCACGGGTTCGACCAGCGAGAGGGAGATGGCGTCGTCTAGGTCTTTCATCGCGCGCGTCATGGCGGTGCGGTGGGCCCACGGGCACGCCCGCGAGATGTAGAGGTGGTAGCGTCCCGCCTCGACGGGGAACGCTTCGTCGGGGCCGATCCGGTCGCGGAACGTCGTCTCCTGGCGCTGGAACTCGCCGTCGTCGTCGGTCGCGTAGTCCGTCCCCACCCACTCGCCGTCGACGAGGCCGCTCATCGATCGATCACCGTAGTAGTCATCATCAGTAGTACGCACTCGCTGACGAAAAGGATTGGGCGCCCGCCCCTGGACAGGGCCGAGAGCCGTCGGCGCCGGGTCGTCAGGGGGTGGCTCCGTCGACGAGGCGGGCACCGCGGTCCGTCTCCGCGACGACGCTGGGGACCTCGACCGGCTGGCCGTTCTCGTCGACGGCGACCATGGTGAACCGGGCGGCGGTCGTCGGTTCGGACTCGTCGTCCCGGGGGTCGCGGCTCTGCACGTCGACCCTGACTTCGAGGCTGCTCGTTCCGGTCTCGTAGACGTAGGCTGCCAGCTCCGCGACGTGACCGACCGGAATCGGGTTGCGGAAGTCGACGCTGCCGACGTGCGCCGTGACACACGTCTCGCTGGCGACGGTCATCGCCGCGATGGCGGCCAGTTCGTCCATCAGTCGGACCACCTCCCCGCCGTGGGCGTTCCCGTAGTTGTTCGCCTGGTTGGGTTGGATCCGTTCGGTCGATTCCACGTACGAGTCGAGTACCGGCACTGACATCGACCGATAGTGCGGCCGGGGGTCAATGAACCCACGGACCGACGCCGGCGACGGCGGGGTCTCCGACGTGAACCTGTTCGGGGTCGCAAGCTATATCAACCACCCAGTGATACTACCGAGTGGTATGTCTTCATTCGAGCAGTTCAGTCAGGTCGGCGAGGCGGACGTAACACGGGCGATCGGCCAGGAGTGGACCGAGGAGTTCATGGACTTCTCGGACTCCGACGTGCTCATCATCGGCGGTGGCCCGTCGGGGCTGATGGCGGCGAAGGAACTCTCCGAGCGCGGCGTGAAGACGATGGTCGTCGAGAAGAACAACTACCTGGGAGGGGGATTTTGGCTCGGCGGCTTCCTGATGAACAAGGTGACGGTTCGGGATCCGGCCCAGGACGTGCTGGAGGACCTCGAGGTGGATTACAAGCCCGCCCAGGATACGGAGGGCCTGTATGTCGCCAACGGACCGGAGGCGTGTTCCGGCCTCATCAAGGCCGCGTGTGACGCCGGCGCGAAGATGCAGAACATGACGGAGTTCACCGACATCGTGATCCGCGAGGACCACCGCGTCGGCGGCATCGTCATGAACTGGACGCCGGTCCACGCGCTCCCCCGCGAAATCACCTGCGTCGACCCCATCGCCGTCGAGGCGGACCTGGTCATCGACGCGACGGGTCACGACGCCGTCGCCGTCAACAAACTCGACGAGCGGAACGTCCTCGACGCGCCCGGCATCCAACACGCCAAGGAGCACAACACCGGCATGGACGAGACGGGCGACGACTCCTACGGCGCGCCCGGCCACGACTCACCCGGCCACGACTCGATGTGGGTCGGCCAGAGCGAGGACGCCATCGTCGAGCACACGGGGCTCGTTCACGACGGTCTCATCGCCACGGGGATGGCCGTCGCCACCACCTACGGCCTCCCGCGGATGGGTCCGACCTTCGGCGCCATGCTCGTTTCGGGCAAGCGCGCCGCGCAGGTCGCCATCGACGAACTCGGCGTCGAGGCCCCCGACGTGGAACTCACGTCGCGGGCGCCCGCCGACGACTGAGGGACCGCATCCACGGACACCATGGTCGAGACGGTCACGCTCTACCGAGCCCCGACGACTGCGGCGGACGCCGACGCCATCGCGGACTGGCTTCGCGACCGGGTCGACGGCGAGGTGCGGGTCCGCGACCGACTGCTTGGCGACGTCGCCACCGAGACCCTCGCCGAGGACCTGGCCGCGGCCCGCGTCACCGATCCGCACGACCCGGAGACGGGCAACACGATGCTCGGCATCGTCCGCTACGAGGAGCGGGCGCTGGCGACTCCCGAACGCGAGGGCGGCGTCGTCTACGACGGCCAGGCGGTCCAGCGGGCGCTGAACGCCCGCCTTCCCGACGCCGAGCGCGGACTGGATCACCTCCATCTCCCCTTGCTCGACCGGGTGATCGGCACTTGGGGCGCCCACGACGCCCGCTGGCACAAGCGGGTGGCCGTCCTCGGCCAACCTGCCCTCGTCTCCGTCCCCGGCCTGTACGAGGCGCCGGCCAAGCCCGAAGCCTACTACGAGGCGAAAAGCAAGCACGCGCTCATGACGGGCGACGCGCCGCCGCGTGAGGTGTTAGAGGCCGAGATCGAGGGCGACTTCCTGGTCGAGGGCGACCCGCGGACGACCGAGGCGCTGAAAGGCTACGTCCTCGCCGCCGTCGACTTCCTGGAGACGGGTACCGCGTTCTGTGACGACGAGCGGTGTCGGCTCTACGACGCCCACCGACAACCGGGCGTCGTGCAGGCTCAACTCCGCGAACCGGCGTTCTGTGCGGCTCACGACGAGCGGTACGGCTAGCCGTCGTTCGCCTCAGCCGCGCTTCGGACGCCGTCAGTTCGACAGGTCGCGCACGATGCGCGCCACGGCCGGCGCGTCCGCCGCCAGGACGTACGTGATGGGTTCGATGCCGAACCCGCCGGTCTGATAGAGGACGAAAGGCTCGTCGGGGCCGGCCGTACGGACGGCTTCGACGATGGTCGGCCGGACCGCCGGACTGCCGGTGTCGGCGTCCGCGCGCTCGTCCTGGTCGACGGCGAACTCGACCGTCGGATACCCGGCCTCACGTAGTTCCTCGATGAGGGCGGCGTCGTATCGGAGGTTCACCGCGCCGCGGACGGACTGTCCCGCCACGCGCGCCGAGAGCAACACCGAGGCGACGTGTTCGCTGACGCCGAACTCGGGGTCCGAGGGAACCGTCGCGGTCCCCCGCACGTCGAAGATGCGGCCGGGGACTGCGGCGACGTCCTCCACGTCGCTCGCGTCGGGCAGGCACTCCACGAGGTTGGAGCCGACGTTGGGCACGAGGCCGGCGAAGGTGGGCGTGTTCCGCAGGATACGCAGGCCGCGGCGCACCGACGACCGGACCTGTTCGGTCGTTCGGACGCCGCTCTCGGGGTCGTGGACGTCGAACGCCCCCTCGTAGGACCGGAGTTCGGGCATGACCTCGCGGTGACGCTCGGCCAGCAGGTCGCCGTCCTCCAGTTGTCGGATGAGCACCTCGATTTCGACGAGCGCCTGCACGCGACTCATGTCGCCGGTGGCGAGGCCTTCGCCGATCCGTTCGACGAGCGCTTCGACGCGGTCGTCGTCGCTGATGCGGTCGCTGACGGTCACCTCGCCGTGGGCGTACTTCGAGACGGCCGACTGGGAGATGCCGAGGGCGTCGGCCACCTCCCGCTGCGTGAAGCCGCGGTCGCGGAGGTCCGCCGCGAGCATCGACCGGACGGTGGGGAGAAACTCCTCGACGACGAGTTCCTCGATGAACTTCATGGTTCGAACTCGGGGTCGTCGCCGATGCGGGAGGCCTGTGGCCCCGTCTGGTCCTGGTATTTCGACCCGCGGTCGCTGCCGTACGGGCGCTCCGCGGGCGAAGACAGTTCGGTGAAGACGAGCTGTGAGACGCGCATGCCGGGCGTGAGCGCGACGGGCGCGGTGCCGAGATTCGACAGTTCGAGCGTCACCTGGCCGCGGTAGCCGGGATCGACGAAGCCCGCGGTGGCGTGGACGACGACCGCGAGGCGACCGAGCGAGGACCGTCCCTCGACGTTGGCGACCAGATCCGGCGGGACCTCGATGCGCTCTTTGGTCGTTCCGAGGACGAAATCTCCCGGATGGAGGATGAACTCGTCGCCGTCGTCGACGACGGTTTCCGAGATGTACTCGCTGACCTCCCGTTCGCGCGTGGGGTGGATGCAGGAGATGTTCGTGCGCTGGAACTCCAGAAACTCCGAGCCGAGGCGGAGGTCGACGCTGGCGGGTTGGACCTGCTGATCGATATCCTCGAGCGGGTCGATCACGAGATCGCCCTCGCGAAGGCGGGCGAGGATGTCGGTGTCCGACAGGATCATACCTAGGGCGTGACGCCGAGCGATAAAATCTCCCCGGTCGTGTGTGCGTGTCGCGTCGAACTCGGTCCGCTCACTGACTGTCCGTCGCATGACGGGTATATGAGGGAAACGGCAACGCTTTTTTGAGACGGTCCGAAACCGATAGCGTATGTCTGATGAGGTCAAGCGGGGACTGGAGGGTGTGGTGGTCTTCGAGTCTCGGCTGAGCTACATCGACGGCGACGCCGGCGAGTTGGGCTACCGCGGGTACGCCATCGAGGATTTCGCACACGAGGCGAGTTACGAGGAGGTGCTGTCGCTGCTCTGGAACGGCGAGTGGCCGTCCCGGGACGAGGCGGACGCCTTCGCCGCCCGCCTCGCCGACGAGCGAGACCTCGAGCCCGCCGTCTACGACCTCATCGAAGAACTCGCGGACCGCGGCGAAGACCCGATGGCGATGCTGCGGACGGTGACCTCCTCGCTGTCGGCCTACGATCCCGACACCGACGCCGACCCCGACGACGAGGACGCCAACCTCGCGAAGGGCTGTCGCATCACCGCGAAACTCCCGACCATCGTGGCGGCGTTCGCCCGCCTGCGCGAGGGCGACGACCCCGTCGACCCTCGGCCCGATCTGGGTCACGCCGAGAACTTCCTCTACATGCTGAACGGCGAGGAGCCGGACGATGTCGCGGCCGAGACGTTCGATACCGCGCTGGTGTTGCACGCCGATCACGGGCTGAACGCCTCGACGTTCTCCGCGATGGTCACCACCTCGACGCTCTCGGATCTGCACAGCGGCGTCACGAGCGCCATCGGCACGCTCGCGGGCGACCTCCACGGCGGCGCCAACCAGAACGTCATGGGGATGCTGCAGGAGATCGACGACAGCGAGAAAGGCCCCCGCGAGTGGGTCGACGACGCGGTCAATGACGGCAAGCGCGTCCCCGGGTTCGGCCACCGCGTCTACGATGTCCGTGACCCTCGGGCCGCCATCCTCGAGGCCTACTCCAAGCGACTCGGCGAGACCACCGGCGATCCCAAGTGGTACGACTACTCCGTCGAAATCGAGGGGTATATGGCCGAAAAGGCCGGCCTCGCACCCAACGTCGACTTCTACTCCGCGTCCATGTACTACCAGATGGGGATCCCGATGGATCTCTATACGCCCATCTTCGCGGTGTCCCGGGTCGGTGGCTGGATCGCGCACATGCTCGAACAGTACGCGGACAACCGTCTCATCCGGCCGCGTGCGCGCTACGTCGGCGAACAGGGGCGCGAGTTCGTCCCCCTCGACGAGCGATAGCCGAAAGACGGAACCCCGCGTCGCGCCCAGTGTCGGGTATGGACGTGTTCGCGTACGGGACGCTCACCCAACCCGACCGGGTCGCGTCGGTGGTGGATTCGTTCGTCTTCGTCGGCGCCGCGGTTCTGGAGGGCTGTCACCCGGTCGACGGCCGGTATCCTACGCTCGCGCCCGGCGGCGAGACGGCGGGGCGTCTCCTCCGAACGGACGACATCGACGCCCTCGACGCCTACGAGGGAATCGGCCAGGGGCTCTACGTCCGCGTTTCGGCGCCGCGCACCGACGGCGGCACGGCCGTCGTCTACGTCGGCGACCCGGCCGCGCTGGATGGGGTGGCACACCGCTCCGAACACGCCCGGGACGACGACGGCGACGTCTCGGCCCGGTCGCTGACGAACCAGGCAGCCGTCGAGTGGCCCGGTGAAGGCACATTCGCGGAGCGCGTCGAGCAGTATTTCGACTCCAGCGTCGTCGTCCGGCCCCTCCCGGCGTGACGCTCCGTCCTCGCAATACGATGGTTTCTACCGTCTCTCGCGTTCACTTTCACTTCCACCGCGCCTTCATGACGTTTATGTACTCCCCCGGGTATTGAATGAACGCACGTCACACGCGTGCATTCCCCCTTTCACACCGGTGAGCCGTCGCTATATAAACCGTTAACAGCCACCGCCGGGTACGGGTGGTATGATCTCACTCGAGGACGTGCTCGACGCCCGAGACCGGGTCGAGGGCGTGGCGCGTCACACGCCGCTTGAGTACTCACACGCCTTCTCGGAGATGACGGGCGCCGACGTGCATCTCAAACTGGAGAACTTCCAGCGCACGGGCGCGTTCAAGATCCGGGGCGCAATGAACCGTATCGAAACGCTGTCGGACGCCCAGCAGGCGGCGGGCGTCGTCACGGCGAGCGCCGGCAACCACGCCCAGGGCGTCGCGCTGGCGGCGACCCGCGCGGGGGTCGACGCGAAGATCGTCATGCCGGAGCACGCCCCCGTTTCGAAGGTGAAAGCGACCGAGCGCTACGGCGCCGAAGTCGTCCTCCACGGCACGGACTACAGCGAGGCCCAGTCGGAGGCCCACCGGATCGAACGCGAGGAGGGCCGGACCTACGTCCACGCCTTCGACGACGAGATGGTGATGGCCGGCCAGGGCACCATCGGCCTCGAAATCGTCGAGGACTGCCCGGAACTCGACACCGTCATCGTCCCCATCGGTGGCGGCGGTCTCATCTCCGGTATCGCGACGGCGGTCAAGGCCCACGACCCCGACGTTCGCGTCATCGGCGTGCAGGCCGAAGGCGCCTCCAGCGCCGCGGAGTCGCTGCAGAAAGGCGAAATCTACGAGCGCGACAGCGTCGACACCATCGCCGACGGCATCGCCACCCGCCGCATCGGTGACCGGACGTTCGAGGTCATCCAGGAACGCGTCGACGAGGTGGTGACCGTCGACGACGAGGACATCGCCATCGCGCTCACTTATCTGCTCGAACGGCACAAGGCGCTCGCGGAGGGCGCGGGGGCCATCTCGATTGCGGCGCTCCTGTCCGGCGCCATCGAGTTCGACGAGGGGGAAGTGATCGTCCCCGCGGTCTGTGGCGGCAACATCGACCTCAACGTCCTCACGACGGTCGTAATGCGTGGCCTGGTCGCGACGGGTCGGTATCTCCGCTTCCGCACCATCCTGAAAGACCAGCCCGGCGCCCTGGTCGAGCTGGGCACCATCATCGCCGAACACCGCGCGAACATCACCGCCTTCCACCACGACCGTACATCGCGGGACGTGGCGATGAACGACGCGCGCGTCGAACTCGAAGTGGAGACTCGTGGCCCGGACCACATCGACGAACTCCTCTCGGCGCTCCGGAGCCGCGGCTACGATGTCGAAATCGTCAACGGGTACCAGATGTCGGTCTGACGGCGACGGCAGGAACGGCCGTGGATGTGTACTTTTAACCCGACCCCGCGTGACGACCGGAGCGTGAAACGAACCATCAGCACCGACGACGCCCCCGCCGCGGTGGGCGCGTACAGTCAGGCGACGACGAACGGATCGCTGCTGTTCACGGCCGGGCAACTGCCGCTGACCCCGGACGGCGAACTCCTCGACGACGAGAGCGTCGCGACGCAGACCGAGCAGTCGCTGGACAACGTCATGGCCATCCTCGCCGACGAGGGGGCCGACGCGAGCGACCTGCTGAAAGTGACCATCTTTCTCGACGACATCGACGACTTCGACGAGATGAACGAGACGTACGCGACGTATTTCGACGCGGAGCCACCGGCCCGTAGCGCCGTCGAAGTCGGTAACGTCCCCAAGGGCGCGGCCCTGGAAATCGAAGCCATCGCCGACGTGGAGTGAGCGTGACGAGGGCCGCCCGATGACGCCCCGACACAAATCGAGTCTGCTCTGGGGACTCGTCGGCGCGCTCTCCTTTCTCGTGCTCGTTCAGGGGTATCGACTCCTCGTTGGTCCCCTGGAAATCGGCCTGTTCGTCGTCGGCGGCGGCGCCGTCGCCGTCGGCGCCCTGTCGGCCGGTCTGACGCATCTGTTGGCGCCGCGAATACGGGAAAACGGAAGGACTTAACAGGCGGAGCAGTTAGACACAACTGCGTGCCGGGATGGCCGAGTGGTAAGGCGCACGCCTGGAAAGCGTGTTCCCTTCAGGGATCCAGGGTTCAAATCCCTGTCCCGGCGCTTCTTATTCCGCCGCAGGTCGCTACAGTCATAGCTATCGTAGCCTTTGTCAGTCATCGCAGACCTGATCACCAGACGGCGTGCGATCAGGTGTGCAAACAGTTCCAAACGCTACTATAGCCGTATTACGACATCGCGTCGCGCGGCATCACGAGGTCACCGCCACAGCTCGGGCAGCGGGCGAGCGTGCCCGTCGTGCCGGTCGTCGTCCGGTACTCGTCGTACTCACAGTCGGTACAGACCCACTCCGCGACGTGTTTGTCGACCGGCGACGGGTCGTCCGGAACGGCGTCGGTTCGTCCGCCCTTCAGCGACATGTGGTAACGTTCCACACCCCACGGACTTAACACACACGCCGTACGGAGCGTTGCGTTCGTCTGGAATCGGAGAAAGGTTCATGTGGTGTGGGCACGTCTCACAGAGTGACAATGCCTGACACGAAAAGTGGCCGCGAGAAAAACGGGCAGAAAAAGCGCGAGCAGCTGCGCCAGCAGCTCTACGAGCAGGAACTCGAGACGCTCGGCGAAGACGCGGAACTGCCGGAACTCGACGGCGAAGAGGCCGAACTCGTGGCCAACGAACCGTCCGAGCGGTCCTGACCCGCCGGCGATCTTTTCCCTACTCCCATTCAATCGAAGGACGTGCGCGCGAACTACGCGACGATGTACGTCGGTACGCAACTCGCGCCAGCGACGCGAGAACTCGACCTGGACTGGGCGACCAACGTCGGCGATGCGACCGACCCCCAGGAGTTCGACGTTCCGACCGACGACGCCACCGACGGCTACGTCGGCATCCAGGCGTTCGATGTCGGCGAGTACGGACACGACGTTCTGATCAACGGCGACCCGATGAGCGGGTTCGATATCCCTCCCAACGAGGGCTGGCAGTACTGGGTCGATACGTTCGGCGACGCCGTCTCTCTCACCGCCGGGACCAACGATCTGGTGATCACTCGCGACACCGACACCGACGACGCCTTCGCCATCGGAACGGTCACGGTCCACTGGAAGGAACCGCCCGATTCCCGGGACTGAGCGGGAGGGCCGCAACTGTTTCGATCGTAGCCTTTGTCAGTCATCGCAGACCTGATCACCAGACGGCGTGCGATCAGGTGTGCAAACAGTTCCGAACGCTACTATAGCTTCGCACCGGGTCGGTCCGGCGCGAATCTATCGTGACTTCCGATCAGCTCTGTAACTTAAAGCACCCCGCGATCCGGAATCGCCCGCCATTCTCGGGTCGTGATAACAGTTCTCACAGAATCAGCGAACCTCCTCACGTCGGCTGTTTTTCCGCTCCCACTCTGCGTGTCGCGTCTCTCACGGCGTCTCCCGGAACACTCACTTTTATATAGAAGGACAAACAATCGTTCGGTGAACCATGAGTCAGCGTATGCAACAGGGGCAGCCGATGATCATTATGGGCGAGGACGCCCAGCGCGTCAAGGACAAGGACGCTCAGGAGTACAACATCTCGGCGGCCCGTGCAGTCGCGGAGTCGGTACGGTCGACGCTCGGCCCGAAGGGGATGGACAAGATGCTCGTCGACTCGATGGGCAGCGTCACCATCACCAACGACGGCGTGACCATCCTCCAGGAGATGGACATCGACAACCCGACGGCCGAGATGATCGTCGAAGTCGCCGAGACTCAGGAGGACGAGGCCGGCGACGGGACGACGACGGCCGTCTCCATCGCCGGGGACCTCCTCGGCAACGCCGAGGATCTCCTCGATCAGGACATCCACCCGACGGCGATCATCAAGGGCTTCCACATGGCCTCCGAGTTCGCCCGCGACGAGATCGACGACATCGCGGAGTCCGTCGACCCCAGCGACGAGCAGCTCCTCCGACGCGTCGCCGAAACCTCGATGACGGGCAAGAGCTCCGACCTCGATAAGGAACTCCTCGCACAGCTCGTCGTCGACGCGGTCCAGGCGGTCACCGTCGAGACCGAGGACGGCTCCCACGTCGTCGACCTCGAATTCGTCGAGATCGAGACGCAGACGGGTCGCTCGGCGTCCGAGTCGGAACTCCTCAACGGCGCAGTCATCGACAAAGACCCCGTCAACGACGACATGCCCGTCGAGTTCGACTCGGCGGACGTACTCCTCCTCAACGAGCCCATCGAGGTCGAAGAGACCGACGCCGACGCGCAGGTCAGCATCGACGACCCCGAACAGCTCCAGCAGTTCCTCGATAGCGAAGAGCAACAGCTCCGGGAGAAGGTCGACCAGATCGTCGCCACCGGCGCCGACGTGGTGTTCTGTCAGAAGGGCATCGACGACCTCGCACAGTACCTGCTCGCGCAGGAGGGCATCCTCGCGGTCCGCCGGACGAAGAAGTCCGACATGGGCTTCCTGCAGGAGATTCTCGGCGCCAGCATCGTCTCCGACCTCGACAGCGCCACCGGCGCCGACCTCGGCAACGGCACCATCAGCCGCGACGCCGACGCCGGCCTGTTCTACGTCGAGGGCGAGAACGTTCACGGCGTGACCCTCCTGCTCCGCGGCTCGACCGAGCACGTCGTCGAAGAGCTCGAACGCGGCATTCAGGACGCCCTCGACGTGGTTTCGGCGACCACCGCCGACGGTCGCGTCCTCGCCGGCGGCGGTGCCGTCGAAGTCGAACTCGCGAGCCGTCTGCGTGACTACGCCGACAGCGTCAGCGGCCGCGAGCAGCTCGCCGTCGAGGCCTTCGCCGACGCCGTCGAGACCGTTCCGCGCGTGCTCGCGAGCAACGCCGGTCTCGACAGTATCGACACGCTCGTCGACCTGCGCGCCGCCCACGAGGCGGGCGACGCACGCGCCGGCCTCAACGTCTTCACCGGCGACGTGGTCGACACCTACGAGGCTGGCGTCGTCGAACCCGCCCACGCCAAGGAGCAGGCGCTTACGTCGGCCACCGAGGCCGCGAACCTGGTCCTGAAAATCGACGACATCATCGCGGCCGGCGACCTCTCGACCTCCGGCGACGAGGACGAGGGCGGCCCCGGCGGCGCTGGCGGCATGGGCGGCATGGGTGGCATGGGCGGCGCGATGTGAGGTAGGCGCGCACCCACCACCGACGCCACAGGATCGCTTTCACGCGGCACAAGACCCTTATTTTAGCCCTCGATACCCGCTGCTATGCCCTCCAGCAGACGCGCCTTTCTCGCGACGGCGAGCCTCGCCGCGGCCGGAATTGCGGGGTGTGCCGACCGCGTCCCGTCCTCGTCGACGCCGACTGCCGACGGCGAGACGGCGACGCTCGGCGAATCGATTTCCGTCGACGACGCGGAGATTACCGTCGCCGAATTCGCCGTCGTTCACTCGTATCAGTATCTCAGCGCCCCGGACGCTTTCGGCGTCGAATCGGCCGGCGACGGGTGGTTCGCGTTCGTCGGCGTCACCGCACAGGGTTCGTCGCCGCCCGCCCGTGACGCCTTCACCCTGGACGTGGCCGACGAACGGATCGCCCCCGCCGACGCCGCGTTCGGTCCCGTCCGCGATCTCGCGCCAGTCGGCGACGGCGCGTATACGGCCGCAGAGACCCGCGGCTATCTGCACTTTGCCGTTCCGCACTCACCGGCGGTCGACACGGCGGCCGTCACGCTTGACGACGCTCGGTGGTCGATCCCCGCGTCGACGTTCGATCCACTCCGCGCCACGCCACCCGCGTTCGCGGTCACGTACGACGTGCCCGACGCCGTCGGCCACGACGACCCGGTTCCGATCCGTCTCGACGTGACGAACACCGGCGGCGCTGGCGTCTGTCGCGGTGCGATCAATCACCACGGCCCGATGCACGGCGGGGACGCGTTCTCCCTCTCGCTCGCCGCCGGCGCGTCGACGACCCACGAAACGACCGTCGACTATCACGTCGGCGAGAATATCGGTGACCGTCTGCAGTTCGCGGTCGTCGTCCCCGGCGAGTCCCGGTCGTTCGAGGTCAGCCTGGACGGCGACGGAACGGCGATGCCGTCCCGACCGTCTCGCTACTCGAGATAGATTGCCGGGCGGAACGGTACGGCGTCGCTGGCGCGGTCACCCGGATCCGGCGGGTTCTCGTCCTCGGCGTAGACGGCGACCGCCGCGTCGAACTCGCGTTCGAGGAAGGGGATCGCGGCTTCGTACACCGCCTGTTCGTCCAGTTCGCGCATCACGTCGACCGTCGTGTCGTCGCGGTCCCGCGTGAGTTCGACGAGTTCGCCCGCGAGGTCGTTCACCGCGTCGCCCCGCTCCCGGAGGTCCGGGTCCGACATCGCCTCGCTCATCACGGCGCCGATGTCGGGGCCGGCGCCGGCCACGGCGTCGAACACCTTCCGCTTCCAGTCGGCGGCCGCGTACACGTGGATGGTGTCGGGATCGGTTCCCATCACGTCGATGATGTCGTTGATGTCCTCCGTGAGCCGCTCGATCTGCCTCTCCTGGACCTCGGTGGGCGGGTCGATGCGGTCGGGGTCGGCCTCGGGCCAGTCGGCGTCCTCGGCCGCCGTCCCCGTCAGTTGCTCGTGGAGTTCGTTCGCGAGGAAGGGGACGAACGGCGCGAGAAGCCGCAGTCGCGTCTCCAGGGCGTGGCGGAGCGTCCATTGGGCGCCCGGACGGTCGCGGTCCGTCCGTCGGCGGTACCACCGAAGCGACTCCTCGAAGTCGTAGAAGGCGGTCTGACTCGCCGCCCGCGTCTCCGAGTTGTCCATCGCCCCCGTCACTTCGCGGACGGTGCGCTGGAGTTTCGACAGGAGCCACCGGTCGATATGCTGCAGATCCTGGTCGGCCGGGTCGTCGTCGAACGTCGAGGTCGAGTCCTCGGGGATGAGTTCCTGGGCTCGGTTCCAGAAGCGATCGAGCTGGTTGCGGACGCTCTCGACCTGGCCTGCGCGCCAGTCGTAGTCCTGCCACGGCTCCGCGGAGTTGAGCAGGAAAAAGCGGACGGTGTCGGCGCCGTAGTTCTCGATGGCTTCGCCCGGCAGGACGACGTGGCCCTTCGAGGACGACATCTTCTCGCCCTCCAGCAGACCCATGCCCATGATGACGATGCCTTCAGGCCAGTTGGCCTCGTCGAACAGTTCCGCGTGGTGGAACAGGTAGAACGTGAGGTGGTTCGAGATGAGGTCGTTCGCGGAGAAGCGGTAGTCGACGGGGTACCAGTACTGCCACTCCTCGCGCAGGTCGAGCGCGCGCGGATCGGGGTCGTCCACCGCGTCGGCGCCGTAGAAGAGCGCGTCGAAGAAGTCGCGGTCGAGGTCCTCGACGGGGATCTCGCGCAGGCGCGGCGCGAGGGTGTAGTACGCCATGTAGATGGTCGAGTCCGAGAGGGGTTCGATGACGAAGTCGTCGTCCCAGGGCAGGCGCGTCCCGAGGCCGTAGTTGCGGATGCACGGCCACTCGTTGAGCCACCCGATGGTGTGGTGGTACTCGTCGCGGGTGTTCGCCGGGATGCACTCCATGTTCTCGACGACCTGCCGCGTCCGCTCCTTCCAGTCCTCGTCGTTGTAGCTGAGGAACCAGGTGTCCTGTTCGGCCACCTCGACGTCGCCGCCACACCGGCAGACGACCTCCTCCGAGAACTCGTACATGGTGTCGAACTGGCCGGCGTCGACGCCGGCGTCGCGGTACTGCTCGCGGATGTCCTCGATGACCGCGCCTGCGAACTCGCCGTAGTCGTCGTGGAGGCGGCCCGCGTGGAACTCGCGGTTGTACAGTTCCTGGGTCACGGCCTCCAGCGCGGGGTCACCCGACGACTCGATGCCCGCCTCCTCGACGGCGTGGCGGGCGGGCACGTCGCCGTAGCCCTCGACATCGAGGATGGGGATGGGTTCGATGTCGTCGACGACCGCCGGATCGACGCCGTAGCGCGCCATGCGCTCGTCGTCGGCTTTCGCCTCCTGCAAGGCGAGGTAGTCGTCGGGGGAGTGGGCGGGCACCGACATGACCACGCCGGTCGCGTTGTCCGGATCGACGAACGTCGCCGGCAGGATGGGCACCTCGTCGCCGGTGACGGGGTTGGTGACCGACGTACCGACCAGTTCGGTGCCCGCGAACGTCTCTTCGACGGTCACGTCGTGGGCCTGCAGGCGGAGTTTCGCCGTCGCCGCTTCCGAGACCAGCCACGTCTCACCGTCGACGGTCGCCCGGACGTACGCCCCGTCGGGGTTGACGTAGGCGTTGGTTACGCCCCGCACCGTTTCGGGGCGGAGCGTCGCCATCGGCACCACCGCGTCGTCGAGGCCGAACCGGACCAGGGTGTACTCCTGGTATTCGGCGTCCTCCCCCTCCAGCAGGTCGTGGGTCGTGACCGGCTGTTCCTCGTTCGTGCAGTATTTCACGGGGTGGAGGCCCTTCTCCAGGCGCCCCCGGTCTTTCAGCGTCTCGTACTGCCAGGTGATGAACTTGGAGTAGCGGTCGTCGTTGGTGGTGAACTCGCGGCGCCAGTCGACCGACAGCCCAAGGGACTTCATCCCCTTCTTGTAATGTTCCTCGATGAAGTAGCGGGCGTAGCCCATCGGCGTCTCCAGATCCTGGAGGGTCTCCTCCGGCACGTCGTAGGTGTCTCGGAGCACCGACAGCTGTTCCTCTTCGCCTTTCTTCAGGCGTTCGACGGCGCCGATGATCGGCGTGCCGGTGACGTGCCACGCGATGGGAAAGAGCACGTTGTCGCCCTGCTGGCGGCGGTAGCGGGCGTAGACGTCCGGCACGGTGTACGTCCGGGCGTGCCCGATATGCATGCCGCCGCTGGGGTAGGGGTAGGGGACCGTGATGAAGGTCGCGTCGTCGGGGTCCTCAACCTCCTCGGGATCGGCCTCGTAGCGCCCCGTCTCGGCCCAGCGCTCCCGCCAGCGCTCCTCCACGTCCTGCGGGTCGTATTCCATATCCGGGCTCAGGAACCCCCGACCTAAAATAACTCCTATACCGCAATCGCCACGCCGCGATCGCCCCGTGTGGACGGTCGTCCGTCAGGTCCGGCGGTCACCGATCAGGGGCGGCGACCCACCGGTACACAGTTACAATAATCCGGCTCACTCGACGTCGATGTGTTGCACTGCGTCCGTCTCCGTCTCGACGGGCAGCGTCACCGTCAGGACGCCGTTCCGGTACGTCGCGGATGCGCCGTCCTCGTCGACGGTCGCCGGGAGGCGGATGGTCCGTCGCACCGACTGGTGTCGGCGCTCGCGTCGGACGTACGCCCCATCGTCCGTGGCCGTCTCCGTCTCGCTGTCGGCCCGGATCGTCAGCAGGTCGTCGTCGACGGAGACGTCGACCGACGGCGAGTCGAATCCGGGGATATCCGCCGTCACGACGAGTTCGTCGTCGCGACGGAGCACGTCGACGGGGAAGTCGGCGTCGGCGTGGCTGTGACCGCCGAAGTTCCGGCTCATGCGCTCGAACAGGTCGTCGAATTCGCTGACGTAGTTGATTGGTTGCATCTTTGTTCTCCAGCTATCCACTCGCGCTGTGAGAAGATAAAGACCGCAGGACGGCGGCTAGCAGCCCGCACGTCGGATTCATACGGTTTATCGTAAGTCATTACGGTGATTCGCCGGACTGTTTCGGCGAATCACAGGGACCCAGTTACAATAATCCGTATCAGACCACGTGTCTCGTGTCGTAGGAGCCAAGCCGTCGGACCCAGCCGTCGGCCGCGATGGATTCCACCTCTTCGACGGCGTCGCTGGCGGGGCGTTCGTACAGGCCCGCCTCGAAGTCGATGTGGAAGAGGTAATCGCCGAGGCGGTCGCCGGTCGGTCGCGACTCCACGCGTGAGAGGTTGATGTCGCGGTCGGCGAACGCCTCCAGCAGTTCCAGCAGGAGGCCCGGATAGTTGGCGTTCGGGTTGACGATTATCGTCGACTTGCCGCCGGCGTCGGAGCGCTCGTCTGCGGGCGCGATGACGAAAAACCGGGTGGCGTTGGAGCTTCGGTCCTGGATGTCCTCCGCGATGACCTCCAGGTCGTCGCCGGCGTTGTCCGGGTGGGCGATGGCGGCGACGCTGCTGTCCTCGCGGGCGTGCTCGACGCCACGGGCGGTGCTCGCGACGGCTTCGAGTTCCACGTCCGGATATTCGGCTTCGAGGAAGCCCCGACACTGCGCCAGCGCCTGCGAGTGACTCGCGACCACGTCGAACGACGGCGACTGCGCGATGAGGGCGTGCCGAATGGGCGTCACCACCTCCTCGACGACGGCCACGTCGTAGTTGGAGAGGGCGTCCAGCGTCTCGGTGACGCTCCCCTCGATGCTGTTCTCGATGGGGACGACACCACGGCGGTAGTCGCCGGCCGCGACGGCCTCGACGATGGCGGTGACCGACTCGCTGAACGTCACCTCGTCCGCAACCGCTCGCGCGGCGCGATGCGAGTAGGTGCCCGACGGGCCGAGCGTGATGGCTTCCATGGACGGTCGTTCACGGGAGCGTGGCAAAAACGCGTCGGGTCGTGCCCCGGCTTACGCCGTCGAACAGATGTCGACGAAGTTCCGCAGGATGGTCAACCCCGTCTCACCGCTCTTCTCGGGATGGAACTGGGTGCCGAAGACGGTGCCGTCCTCGTTGGCGACGACGGCGGGGAAGCGACGGCCGTGATCGGACGTGGCGACGACCGCCTCGTCGTTCTCGGGGTCGGCGTAGTAGGAGTGGACGAAGTAGGCGTACTCGCCGTCGACGGAGCCACCCTCGGGACCGGCATCGGTCCCGGGGGCGTCTGCGACGCCCGTCACGATCGGGTGCTCGCGCTCGACGGCGAGTTCGTTCCAGCCCATATGCGGGACCGTCTGCCCCTCGGCGAAGCGCACGTTCTTCCCGGGAATGAAATCGAGGCCGACGACTTCGCCCTCGCCCGCGTGATCGGCCTCCTCGCTGGTCGTCAGTAGCATCTGCATGCCGAGACAGATGCCGAAGACGGGTTGCCCGCGGTCGACGGCGTCCGCCAGGGCCTCGCGGTACGGCCCCGCGTTCTCCATCCCCTCGCGGAACGCGCCGACGCCCGGCAGGACGATGCCGTCGGCGTCGGCGAAGTCGCCCGGGTCGTCGGTGATCGTCACGTCAGCGCCGGCGCGTTCGAGGCCGCGCGTGGCCGAGCGGAGGTTGCCGAGGCCGTAGTCGACGATGACCACGTCCGCGAGCGTCTCCGACGGCGCTTCGGACAGGCTCATACCGGTGCTTCGGGAGCGGTGGTGAAGTGGGTTTCCGTTGCGGCCATCCGTCGCCAGGACTGGCGGTCGGCGCCACCAGCGCTCTCCCGGAACGTTATGTGGGCGGCGTCCGGCCACCCGACAATGACCCGCACGGAGTGTGCTGTCGTCGTCCTCGGCGTCGGCGGGATGGGCAGTGCCGCGACCTACCATCTCGCCCGCCGTGGCTGCGATGTCGTCGGCCTCGAACGGTACGACATCCCTCACGCCCAGGGGTCGTCGCACGGCGTCTCCAGGATCATCCGTCTCCCCCAGTACGAGGACCCCGCCTACGTTCCGCTCGTCCGGCGGGCGTTCGCGCTCTGGAACCGGCTCGATGCGACCCATCCCCGGCAACTGCTCCACGCGGTCGGCAGCGTCGACGTCGGCCCCGACGACGACGAGAGCGTCTACGCCGGGTCGAAACGCGCTTGCGAGGCCCACGACATCGACCACGACGAACTATCCGGAGCGGTGCTGAACGAGCGATTCCCCGGCTACGACCTCCCTCCAGAGCACCGCGCCGTCTACCAGGCTGACGGCGGGTTCCTCCACTGCGAGCAGTGTATCGTCGCCCACGTCCAGGCCGCGCACGACCACGGCGCGACGGTCCGCGCGCGCGAGACGGTCGAAAGCTGGGACGCCGACGAGACGGGCGTCACCGTCCGGACCGACCGAGGGGAGTACGTCGCCGACAGGCTGGTCGTGACTGCCGGCGCGTGGACCGGGCAGCTTCTCCCCTCGCTCTCGGGACTGTTGCAGCCCGAACGACAGGTGCTCGGCTGGTTCCAGCCCACCGAACCGGAGCGGTTCGCGCCCGAGAACTTCCCCGTGTTCGTCGCCGACGTGCCGGAGGGCCACTTCTACGGCTTCCCGACCTACGAGATTCCCGGGTTCAAGGTCGGGAAGTACCGCCACCGCGAGGAGACGGGATCACCGTCCGAACTGGCCCGCGAACCGGACCACGAGGACGAGCGGATCCTCCGGTCGTTCACGGAGCGATACTTCCCGTCGGCCGCCGGGCCGACCATGCGGCTCTCGACCTGCATGTTCACGAACACGCCGGACAGCGATTTCCTCGTCGACATCCATCCCGACCACGAGAACGTCGTCGTCGGTGCGGGCTTCTCCGGCCACGGGTTCAAGTTCGCCAGCGCTATCGGGGAGGCGCTGGCCGACCTCGCGCTCGACGGCGAGACGACGGCGCCCGTCGAACCGTTCCGTATCGACCGATTCGACGGGCGTCGTCAGTAATCGCCCAGCCGCGACTGGTCGCTCTCGCCCGCGCCAACGAGATCGGCAGCCGTCGCTACCGCCTCGTCGAACGCCTCCCGCTGGCTCCGGTCGTACAGCGTCGCCGCCGGATGCAGACAGATGACTACGCGTCGGCACTCGCCGCCGAGACGCGCCTCCACCACCGATCCCGCTTCCGACGTGACGCCCACGTCGCGGTCGAGGAGGCGCTCCCCCGGGACCTTGCCAAGGGTGACGACGACATCGGGATCGACGTGGTCGATCTCCCGGTCCAGAAACTCGGCGCAGTTGTCGAGCTCCTCGCCCCGCGGATCACGGTTCTCGGGCGGGCGACACCGGACGCAGTTGGTGATGCGCACGTCGGCGCGGACGAGGCCGGCGTCCCGGAGAGCGTCGTCGAGCACTGATCCGGACCGGCCCACGAAAGGTTCGCCCTGTTCGTCCTCGTTGGCACCGGGCGCCTCGCCGACGAACAGCAGGGCGGCGTCGTCCGGGCCGGTGCCGTTGACGATCCGACTCCGCGACTCGACGAGCGCCGGACAGCGCTCGCAGGCACACACGTCGGGACCCTGGGTATCGACCATGCACACAGGGCCGCAGGCCGGCGGCTTAAGCCTCCCCGTCCGTGCGGAACGTCCGGGCCGCCCGGGCGGCCAGTCGCGCCACTCGGAGCGGTTCGGGCCGCCCGCCGTCGACGGTGAACCCGCGAACGACCTCGGCGGCATGCTCCGGGTCAGTGCCCACCCCGCGGACGTACACCGTCTCGCCGCCCACGTCGAGTTCGTGGCGTGGCGGTTGGGCGCGATACCGCTGCAGGCGTTCCTGCAGCGCTGACCCCGAAAACTGTTCTCGGAGTGCCGGCTCCAGACCGGGGCTCGTCTCGAACGACACCGAGAGCACGGGCCGATCGACGGCGGCGTGCAGGCCGTGCAGGTCGACGACGTTGTACCACGCGGGCGCGATGCCGGCGAGCAAGAGATACTGAACGTCCGCGCGATCTGCCGTGGTGTACAGCGACGCGATGGCGTCTGTCGCGTCCGTGCCACCGATGGTACACGTGCCGAAGGCGAAGCCGTCGGCGGTTCGGTCAGCACGAACGACGGCGCCACAGAGGGTGCTCCCGTCGTCCCTCCTGGCGAACGATTCCGCGACACCGAGCGCCCGCGCGCCCGACTTCACTCGTCTTTGATGTCTTTGAGACGGTCGAGTAGTTCGTCGTTCGATGCCCCGATCTCGAATTCGACCGACCCCCGGTGGTCCGCTTCTGACGTTTCGACCCCTTCGTTGTCGTCGAGGTCGGCGTCTAACTCCTGATTCTCCTGTTCGGACTCATCGTAGCTCCCGAAGCCCATACGTGTGACTATAGGTAGCGCACGACCAAAAAACATGTGCAGCCCCCAACCGATCCAGCCGGAAGTTCCCCGTTTTATCCTTCTGCCCGACGGCGTGGGAGGTATGGACGTGATCAACGTCACGGCTGACGCGGAGCAGTTCACGTGCAACGCCTATCTGGTCACCGGCGAGCACCCGACGCTCGTCGACGCGGGGACGATGCCGGGTGTCGCCGACGTCGTCGCGGACCACGTCGACGACCTGGAACAGGTGGTCCTCACCCACCAGCACGCGGATCACGTCGGTCGGTTGGACGCGGTTCTCGACGCGTTCGACGCCGACCTCCGCGCCCACGCCGACCATCCGCGGCGGACGGCGCCCCTCGTCGACGGCGACACCGTCGAGATGGGCGACGAGGTCTTCGAGGTCGTGTACACGCCGGGCCACGCCGACGACCACGTTTCCCTCGTGAGCGACACCCGCCTGTTCAGCGGCGATGTCGTCGTCTACACCGACGGCGCGTTCGAGAACGGGAGTTTCGGCCGCACGGACAAGCCGGGACAGTCACGCGAGCGCCTCATCGAGAGTTTGCGGACGCTGTTGTCTCGGCTTCCCGACTCGGTGACGGCGATGTACGCCGGCCACGGAGACCCGTTTCACGCCGACGACGAGAGTGTTCGCGACGTGATCGATCGGGCGCTCTCGCGCGCGGAGCGACGGGAACCAAAATACGACTGATACGGTTTATTGTGAGTCAGAGGAATCATCGGAAGTCATCAGAGATTCTCACCGTGACGGGCCGGCGAGAATCTCTGGACAGTTACGATACTCCCTCTCATCACCGGTGGGTTGCTGGACTGTCCCAGCGAACCACCGGGACACAGTTACAATAATCCGTATGAACGGCGGTAACGGCGCGAAAATCAGGCGCTGCGCGGCTCTTTCGCCTTCGGCCGGAGCTTCTTGTAGCCGCATTTTCGGCACCGCTCGGCGCGCTTGGGGTTCCGCGCGTTGCACCGCATACAGATCTGTTTATCGAGCGTGCGCCGTTCCGCCTCCTCGAACTTAGCCATACCTCCCGATTCCGGGGCGACCGTCATAACGCTTGCGAGTGTCACCGAACGCGGGTCGGTACAACGCAAGCGTTTAGACGGCCGGTGGAGTAGTCGACGTTATGGCGAACTGTCCACTCGCCGACGACTGCCCCAGTTTCTCGGAGCGGATCCAGGGAATGGGGTGTCAGCACTACGGCGATCGCGGGGGTGCCGAGTGGTGTAACCACTACGATATGCCCATCTCCGACCTGAAGCAACAGCCGGTGAAACCCGGCGAGGAGCTCGTCGTCGAGGTGACCGACATCCACGAGAGTGGCGCAGGCGTCGGCCGCACCGAGGACGGCTTCATCGTCCTCGTCGACGGCACGCTCCCGCCGGCCCGGGCGCGCGTCCGCGTCGACCGCGTGAAGTCCAATCACGCGACGGCGGCGGAAGTCGAACGACTCCCGCTCGAAGACGAGGAGGGAGAGGAGGTTGAGGTCGAAGACGAGGCCGACGCCGAGAGTCAGGAGTCCGATTCGTCCGACACCGACTCCGGCCGGCCCGAGCAGTTGGGCAGTCGCGACAACTTCTGGGGCGGATAGCGTCGCTGACGCCGCGGTACCGGCGGTGGACCGGACGAAGTGGCTCTTTTATGGGCTGAGCGTATATCCCGGGTTATGGACGACGACCCGGACGCGGATTCCCTGCTCGAACGCGCTGGTTTCGACGCCGAGAAGAGTATTCTGACGCGGCGGCAGGCCGAGGTGCTGGCGCTTCGCGAACGCGACGTGCGCCAGTCCACCATCGCGGGACTGCTCGGCACCTCGCGGGCGAACGTCTCGAGCATCGAATCCAGCGCCCGGACCAACGTCGAGAAAGCGCGCGAAACCGTCGCGTTCGCCGAGGCGCTGACCGCCCCCGTCCGGGTCGAAGTCGACGAAGACACCGACCTCTACGATGTCCCCAAACTCGTCTACGACGCGTGTGACTCAGCGGGCGTCAAGGTCAACCACACGGCCCCGGATCTGATGAAAATCGTCAGCGACGAGGCCGGCGACGCAGTGCAGGGTCGCGAAGTCCAGGCACCGCTTCTGGTCGGCGTCACCACCGATGGCACCGTGCGCGTCCGACAGTCCCGATAACGCACGCCGGATTAGAACAGCTCGTCTTCTCGCAGTTTCGCTACCAGTTCCCGGACGCGCTGGGTCTCCGTCTTCGGGACGACGAGCATCCGGTCGTCGTACGCCACGACCGCGAGTCCCTCGACGCCGATCAGCGAGACGTGGACGTCGTCGCCGGCGACGACGTTGTCCGTCGCATCGAGAGCCGTGAGGTCGGCCCCGTCGGCGACGACGTTTCCGTCGCCGTCGGGCGAGACGACGCGTTCGAGCGCATCCCACGCGCCCAGGTCGTCCCACGCGACATCAAGCGGGACGACGACCGCATCCCTCGCGCGTTCGAACACCGCATGATCGACGCTCACGGGGTCGATGGCGCGGAAACCCGCTTCAGGGTCGCCGTCGTCGAGGGCGTCCACGAGCGCGGCCAGCGGCGACGCCCGCGCCGCCGACAGGAAGGCGTCGGGGGTCCACGCGAAGATACCGGCGTTCCAGTAGTAGCCGCGGTCGACGTACTGCGCCGCCGTCTCCGCGTCCGGTTTCTCGTGAAACGTCGCGACGTTGGCGTAGTCGCCGTGGTCGGTGCCGGGTTCGATGTAGCCGTAGCCCGTTTCGGGGCGGGTTGGCTCGACGCCGAACGTGACGAGCGAGTCAGTCTCGGCCGCGACGCGGGCCCCTCGACGGGCAGGCGTCTCGAAGTCGCCCGCGACGGTGTGATCGCTCGGGAGTGCGAGCACGGCGGGATCCTCAAACCGTTCGGCGATGTGGTGGGTGGCGTACGTCAGCGCCGGGCCGGTATCCTTTCCGACGGGGTCGACGACGACGGACGCCGCCGGGACGGCCTCGCGCACGGCGTCGGCGAAGGCGGGGCGCGTCGAGACGACGACATCGTCGGCGAAGCCGGCGCGGGCGACGGTGCGTTCGAGCAGGGAGTCGGCCTGGGTGTCACGCTGGCGTCGTCCCACGCCGTCCAGCGAGAGGAACTGCTTCGGGCGGTGACTCCGGCTGGCGGGATAGAGCCGCGAGCCGACGCCGCCAGCGAGTACGACCGCGACGAGCGGGCGATCCATACCCGTCCTGTGATACGGATCATTGTAACTGTTTACCGGTGGTTCGCCGGGACGATCCAGCGACCCACCGGTACTGAGAGGGAGTATCGTAACTGTCCAGATTCTCGCCGGCCCGTCACGGCGAGAATCCCTGATGACTTCCGATACTTCCTCTGACTCACAATAAACCGGATGAGGCGTTCCGGCAAAAGCGCACCGGGGCCGTCTACCACGTCTCGACGACGCCCTCGCGGACATCCTCGAGACAGCCCTCGCAGTCGGGGTGACCGGCCTCGTAACACGCGGGTCGATTCTCGCTGTCGAGGGCGACGGCGCGACGCTCGGCCTCGCGCCGACAGACGATGCGGACGCGCCCCTCGTCGTCGCGGGGGATGTCGCCCGTCTCCCGGCCCTCCTGGTAGGCCGCTCGTGCCTCGGCGTAGCGCCGGCCGGCCGACCGGAAGGTCGTCCGTACGAACTGCTGCAGCCGGTCGTCCATACGCGTCCTTGCGGCCGGAGAATCAAAGATTCGTCGGCCTCGCCGAACGGAGGTGAGGTCCGCTGCCGAATGCGGATGGCGACCGCAGTCGGCCGATTTCACTTCCGCTCCGGTCGCGGAAGTTTTTATATCATTGCGCACCAACCGACGTGTGCCTCCCCACGAGAACAAACCGGAGGCGAGTGAAACCATGACCGATTTGCATACCCACGCGGAGGACATCGTAGACCAGTTCTCGGACCACCTCGACCTGACTACCGACGAGGTCGAGGAGCGACTCGACAACCTCGTCAACGAGTACCAGGTACCCGTCGACGAGGCGCGCCGCAGCGTCGTGAACAGCTATCTCGACGAGGCGGGCCTCGAACGCGAGTCGCTCGGCCAGGGCGGTAACGCCTCGGTCGGTCTCGCCGAGATCGAGGAGGACGAACAGTGGCTGGACGTGACCGCCAAGGTCGTCGAACTCTGGGAGGCTCGGAGCGACTCCGTCGCCCAGGTCGGCCTGTTGGGCGACGAGACGGGCACCACCAAGTTCGTCGCGTTCGAATCCTCTGACCTCCCCGAACTGGAGGAGGGAGCGGTCTATCGCCTTGAGAACCTGGTGACCGACGAGTACCAGGGCAACTTCTCGGTGAAGCTCAACCGCACGACGACGATCACCGAGGTCGACGAGGAGATCGAAGTCGGGGACGACGCCGAAACCGTCGAGGGTGCGCTGGTGGACATCCAGAGCGGGAGCGGCCTCATCAAGCGGTGTCCCGAGGAGGACTGCACGCGCGTCCTCCAGAACGGACGATGTTCCGAGCACGGCGATGTCGAGGGCGAGTTCGACCTGCGGATCAAGGGCGTCCTCGACGACGGCGCCGCGGTCCACGAGGTCATCTTCGACCGCGAAAGCACCGAGGAACTCACCGGTATGTCCCTCGAGGAAGCGAAGGACATGGCGATGGACGCGCTGGATACGACCGTCGTCGCCGACGAGATGCGCGGCACCACGCTCGGCCGGTACTACCGGGTGAGTGGGCCGCAGTTCGGCCGGTACGTGCTGGTCGACGAGTTCGAACAACTGACCGGGCCGGTCGATGCCGAAGCCGCCCTCATCGAAGCGAGGTCGATCTAACATGAGCCAAGCACCTACCCGCGAAGTCGCTCGTCGCGTCTTCGCCCGCGAGTTCAACGACGCCAGTCACACGTTCAAGGAGTCCGACGACGAACGCGCCCCCGTCTACCTCCTCTTGCCGACGGGCGAACGCGCCAACCGCGTGTTCCTCGTCGGCACGCTGACGGAGAAAGAGGACGTGGGCGAGGACGACGAGTACTGGCGGGGCCGCATCGTCGACCCGACGGGGACCTTCTTCGTCTACGCCGGGCAGTATCAGCCCGACGCCGCGTCGACGCTGCGCGACCTCGAACCGCCGGCGTACGTCTCGGTCGTCGGCAAACCACGCACCTACGAGACCGACGACGGGAGCGTCAACGTCTCGGTGCGCCCCGAATCGATCACGCCGGTCGACGCCACCACCCGCGACCGCTGGGTGGTCGAGACGGCGACGCGGACGCTCGAACGCATCGACGCCTTCGAGGACGAGAGCAACGAGTACGCCCGCATGGCCCGCGAGGAGTACGACCTCTCGGTGGACGACTACCGCCAGATGGCGCTCTCCGCGCTCGAAGGCCTCGACGAGACGGACGAACTCGGCGCCGACGCCGATGCCGACGACGGCGCTCGTCCGGATCCCTAGTCGGCTCCGTCCCCTGACAAACCGTTAAGTGAGTTGGGCGACGAACTCGACGTGAGCATGGGTAACAAAAACAAAACCATCTCGTTTCGCGTCAACGAGGACGCGTTCGAGACCCTGCGCGAAATCGCCGAGGAGCGGGATCTGTCGCTCTCGGCGATGTTCCGCGATTACGTCGACATGCTCGTCGCCCACGACGGCCAGGTTCAGGTCGTCCCCGAACACGAACTCGGCTCCGCGGTCGACGACGCCGGCTTCCCGCCCACCGTCGAGGTGCCGAAAAGCTTCGTCCGCGAGCACGAACGCCTCGAACTCGAAGCTGAGCATCTCCGGGAACAACTCGACGAGCACAAACGCTACATGAACCACCTGCGCGAGCAAGTAGAGGAGGGCGACGAGGACGTCATCCATCTCGAAGACCTCGACGGCGATCAGGACGAGCAGTCCTATCGACTAGGCTGACAGGGTCCGACGGGCCTCGCGGACGCGCTTTTCCATCTCGTCGTCGCCTTCGACGGCCGCCAGCGATCCGACCGCTTCCAACCGCCGCACCGCTTGGTCCAGAAACGAGAGGATGTCGCCGGGGTAGGCGTACAGCATGTACTCGTCGGACATCACGTCGACGATGGCGTCGGGGCCGAGTCCCTGTGCGCGGAGTTCGAGCAGGTACTGGATGAACTGGCGCTCCGGATAGCCGGTGTAGAGGTCGTCCGGATCCTCACAATCGAGGAAGTCACCGGCGAAATCCAGCAGGCGGTCACGGGTGGCGTCGTCGAGTTTGGCGAGGCCGTCGCCGCTGTAGAGCACCTCCATCGTTGCGCCCTTGAACGCGCCCTTCGGGATGGATGTGTCCAGTTGGGAGACGATCTGGCGGTGGTTTTTCAGATAGATTTTGTCGGTGATGGCCACTGGTGTGGTGTAGACGGGTACCGAACTAAAACGTCTCGGCTCCGACCGTGTGTCCGTCACTCATTCTCGGCGTGAGTCGTAACCTACTTGACCGACAGCCAAGTAGCGTAAGTCGTGTCCGGGTTGGGGTAATGGCTATCCTTCAGCCTTGTGGAGGCTGAGACGCGGGTTCGATTCTCGCACCCGGACCTCTCACACTTCTCATCCGCTCTACGTCGTGTGTTTCTGACTGGTTCTGAAAGAGAAGTGACACGATGTCTAAAGTCACAAAGGCGCGGTTAGACGATGGTAAAGTAGTACCGAAACACTCGAAATCAGGAACGAGGATGCATCCGAACTGGAAGATGTTCTCGGACTCGATTTGGAGGTGATCGAACTCGAAAAGAGCGTCGGCAAGGGTCGTTGGGAACAGCCGGGGCGTCATCATCGAGAACCAATTGGCGGACTCCGACCACGATCATCTTGGGAAAGCAATCGCCTACGCCGCTGGCGTCGACGCGGATGCTCTCGAACCAGTTTCGGAAGGCGTAATCCTCCTTCAGCGAATCGAAAATCGGGTCGTCGACATCAAGATCTGCTACCTGTTGTTTCTGAACCGAGGGTGGACCCTCGTAGGCCGCTGGTTCTTCTCTGAATTGCTCTCTGGCTTCCTCAATACTCAATACGCTCTCTTTGATCCCGAGTTCGTCGGCTTTCCGATGCATGTCTCCATCTTCGGTGATGAGAATATCGGTGCGGTCCTTGAACACCGTATAGAGGAGTGCGTTGTCTACTTGCTCGTTGAAGCTATCCGCTTCAGGGACGTGGTTGCGGAACGCTGTCGATGATGGATTCGGATATGGGGGGAATCCTAATTCGGCGTAAGTTTCGATCTTCGATTCGTCCGTTTCACGCCGCTCGTCGTTCTCGTAGTTGCGGATTTCCTGTTTCGAGTGAGGATGTATCAGGATGGTGTGTCCTTCCGTCTTCAGTAGTTTCTCCAGTTCTTGCAGTGGCTCGGGAACCGTCCAGTCCCCTTCCCGTTCGATAAATACGTTCGTATCGATGAGCACATCCATCCCCTTCACCTAACTGACATCTGGTTAGAAACCGATGGATGGGACTGTAATAAACTGTTGGGCCGCCAATTTGGGGACTATAATTTTTCCAAATTCGCATCCCATAGATGGGTGTTGGGAAGATTTATCTGTTAGTGGGTCATATGCAGAACTACGATGACGCTCAGCGAAGCCGTTCACGGTGTGAACGAACGGTACAACATCCCGGAGAATGAGCGGCTACGAGAAATTGCGCGTTCGAACGCGCATCTTCAGGATTAAATCTCCTACTGCGATTCCTGATTCTCCATCCGGAGAAAATCTACGAATTCCTCCTTCGATAGTGCCTCTCGTTCTATCAGATTGTGGCTGTTTGCCCTCGCAGCAATATCTTCTACGAAGCCGATACAGTGTTGTTCATGCATGATAGCATATTTTTCCCAGGCCTCGTGATAATGCATATCCAGCTCATACTCAGATAGGGGAATATCGATTGCGTGTTTTCTGCGCACTATTTCGCAGCCCCAATCTTGGAGCGTCTTGAAATAGAGGTTATGCCTACGGACAGTCAGCAGACGCTTTGATTCTATAATGTATGGCTGAACCCAAGAGCGCCAGTCGTGTTCCTCAGTAATCGTAGCGGGCATCTTGAAGTCAGCACCCGCCGCTTCCAGGTATGCCTGTGCCATGGTTACGCCCGTCCGATGGTTCGCGTTCGGGAGAGAATGACGCAGTATCAGATTAGACATGAGGCGGCCTGCAACGTCTGATACCGACCCTTCCCAGTCTACCTGACCAATAGCATCTGGAATTTTTCCAATCTCTAATTGTTTATATATTGAAAGATTATCCCCTAACTCTTTTTCTTCTTCCTGCATCTCGGCGAGGAAATTGAGCAACCAAATTGCAATTACTCTGTTCGCAGGATCCATCTCGTCCAACTCATCGCTCAATTTTTCTGAGTCAAATTCAGCAGAGAGATCGTCTACGGTCCCAAAAGTTCCGGGCGTGTACAGGACCCAAATTTCCCCATTAGGAAGGGGATAGCCGATCACTTTCACATCTGCATCGGGATCATTAAGCCGTGATGAAAACGTAGTTGGATCAGGATCAACGCCCTCGAGCGAATAGTGGATGTCCACTGGATGGTGTTGGTGGACTACCCGATGTACCATCTTCTCGGTTGATTCCTATCTCTCTACTCGTATAACGCTTTCTTGGAAGTAAAGAATGAACATCGGGGAAGATTAGATATATGTTAGGTATTCCCCTCCCGACGGTGTCTCTCTGTCCCGGCCCGACCGTCGTAGTGTCTCTCCAGCACCTCCACAATCACGTTCATCCGATCAGAGACGACCACCTTCGGCACATCAGAACTTCGATAGTAGGAATCAAACTCTGACGAATCGCATGAGGAGACATAGTTGACGGGCACTTGTTCATGTACCCCGACTTCGTCGCCTCACAGTCGTCGATTGTGCGGTTATACAATGTACGCCTGACCGAGTCGGTGCCACCACAAATTTCGGCTGGGACTCGTCGAACTTGACCGCCTCCCTCTGAACCCGTATGTGTACGTACATACGACTCTCATCTGGCGATTTCGAATACCATTTATAACCGATATTTGAAAAACATCGATCCAAAATGAGCGATCGACTTCTCCTATGAGACAGCGAAAAAATAGTAACCCTCCCCAACCAATCAGGACTCATTCAATCTGTATTGCCTATTGGGTCTTACAGGCGGGTGTTTTATGCCAATCGTCTCATTTGTTCTGAGGTAGGAACCATCAGAACCGCGAGACGGGGATAGAATGTGGGTTGGGGTAATGGCTATCCTTCAGCCTTGGGGAGGCTGAGACGCGGGTTCGATTCTCGCACCCGGACTTTCTGAGGTACGTAGTGACGAAGAAAGTCGGAAGCCGGGAATCAAATCAGGGAACGGAGCGAGGAACGCGAGCGGCGTGACCGTGGTTCGATTCTCGCACCCGGACTTTTCGACGACGAACGTCCTCCTCTACCGATGTTCCTGGCGCCATCGGGTGCCGTGACACCACGATTTTTCACGCTCGCCTGCCCACACGCTGATTGCAATGGACGAACGCCGCGCAGTCGTCGCCCTCTTCGGTCTCGCCGTGGCCGTGGTCACCGCCTTCATCGCATACCAGTTCATCGCCGCCCTCACCGTCGCCGTGTTCCTGTACTACTCGACACGCCGGTTCTACAAGGCGCTCGGTCGGCTCCACCTCCCGGACCGGGTGCGGGCAGTGACGGTTATCTCCCTCCTCGCGCTCCCCTTGCTCCTGTTGCTCAGTTACACGCTGGTGTTGCTCGTCACCGAGACCCGCCGCTTCCTATCGACGTATGCGGTCCTCGAGGTGGCCGCGACGAACGTGCCGTGGCTGCAGGGTATCGACGACCTTCCCGCGCTCACCTTCGCCGGGATCACCGAGGCGTATCGCGCCGGGCAGTTCGACGCGCTCATCGACTTCGCGCTCGAACACGCGGCCCTCCTGACCAGCGCCATCACGGGCTTTTTCCTCAATCTGCTGATCGTCGTCGTCGTCACCTACTACCTCCTGATCGACGGCTCGACGTTCCACGAGTGGCTGCTCCGGTTCGACGACGACGCCATCGTGCGCGAGTATCTCGAAGCCGCCGACGCCGAACTCGAGGCGATCCTCTTCGGGAACCTGCTGAACGTGATCGCCATCTCGCTCATCGCCGTCGGCGCGTTCAACGGCTACAACCTTCTGGTGCCGAGGGCCGCACACGTGCCGTACCCCGCGCTGGCGGGTGTCCTCACTGGCGTCGCGAGCCTGATTCCGGTCGTCGGAATGAAGATCGTCTACGTCCCCATCGCGGCCGCGATGGCTGCTCCCGCCATCCTCGAATCCGACCCCTCGCTGTTGGGCTACGTCGCGGCCTTCCTGTTCGTGGCGATCGTCATCGTCGATACGATCCCCGATCTGGTTCTCAGACCCTATCTCAGCGGCGATCGAACCCACGTCGGCCTGTTGATGCTCGCGTACATCTTCGGCCCGGTCGTGTTCGGCTTCTACGGTCTGTTTTTCGCGCCGATACTGCTCGCCCTCGGTCTGACGTTCGCCCACACGGCGCTTCCGCGGCTGCTCGGGGGCGACCGCACCGACGCGGACGAGCGATCCGACCCCGAGCTTCCGGAGACCCAGCGCCGCCTCGACGACTTCGCTCGCTGACCGTCAGGACGTCGAGTCGCTCGGCCGTCCTCACTCGCGAGCGACGCCGGGACCGCTCGACAGCCCACCGATTCCCGCACTGGTGTCGGCCGCGCTGCCCCGCGTCTGGATGATGTCGAACGCCGTCATCAGGTCTGTTCGGGTGATGAGGCCGACGAGGTCGTCCGACTCGTCGACGACGGGAAGCCGCCCGACGCCCTCCTGTTGCATCGTCGAGAGCGCGTCCATCGCATCGGAGTCGGGCGAAATCGTCACCACGTCGGTCGCCATCACGTCCTCGACGCGGTAGGCGTCGCGCTCGACTTCGCGGACCTCGCGGGCGTCGTCGAGGGTGACCATGCCGACGAGTTCGCCCTGTCGGAGCACGGGGTAGCCCGTGTGGCGCTCGTGGAACATCCGGTCGGTGAGTTCCGAGAGCGAGGTGTCGGCCGTGACGGTCTTGAGTTCGCTCGCGGGCGTCATGATGTCGGCGACGGTGACGTCCTGGAACGCGGCCTTCATCACCGTCTGCTGGGCCTCGCTGGCGGCGCCGATGTAGATGAAGAAGGCGAGCGCCACCAGAAACAGGTTGGCGAAGATGCCGACGATGGCGAGGAAGACGGCGAACAGTTTGCCCACCTCGGCGGCGATCTGTGTGGCTCGGGCGTGGGGACGGCGGCGTGCCAGCAGCGCTCGGAGGACGCGACCCCCGTCCATCGGGAAGCCGGGGAGCATGTTGAAGACGGCGAGCGCGACGTTCGTCAGCGCGAGATACGCGAGGACGAACTGGACCGTCGGCAACGTGCCCGGGACGAGTTGCAAGCCGAGGTAGGAGAGCGCGCCGAGCGCGACGCTGACGATCGGGCCGACGACGGCGATGGTGAACTCCTGGCGCCAGTCCTCCGGCATCTCCGTGAACTGGGCGACGCCGCCGAACAGCCAGAGCGTGATCGAGTCGATCTGGTAGCCGTACTGCATGGCGACCAGCGAGTGACCGAACTCGTGGATGAGCACACAGAGGAAGAGGCCGGAGGCGGCGACCACTCCCAACAGCCACGGCGTCATGCCCGCGGTGAGCGTGTCGACGGGCATCCCCACGCCGAAGGTGTCGTTGAGGACGGCGACGAGGTTCCCCACGTCCGCGCCGATGAGCCACGCGAACAGGGGGAGAACGAGCAGGAAGGTCAGATCGAGTTTGATCGGAATGCCGAACGCGCTCCCGATGCGGATTCCGCGCATACCACGCCTTGCCTCGGGACGGACTTAACTCTTGTAAGCGTCCGGGTGACCGTCGCTCGACGACGGCAAACGCTTAGGCGTTCGCCACGCGACTGTCGACCATGAGCGAGCAGTCATCCACGCCGGTCCTCAAGCGCAGTGACGCGATCGACTACGAACCCGTCGACGCCGCCGACGGCCTCTCGAAGGGCGTCCTGCTGGACGAGTCGGATGGAACCCCGACGTTCGCCATGCGTCGATTCACCCTCGACCCGGGCGCCGAGGTGCCCAAGCACACCAACGCGGTCGAACACGAACAGTACGTGCTCTCGGGGGAGTACGTCGTCGGCATCGACGAGACGGAACACACCGTCTCCGCGGGCGATTCGCTGCTCATCCCGGCGGGCACCGTCCACTGGTATCGCAACGAGAGCGACGAACCGGGCGCGTTCATCTGTGCCGTCCCCAACGGTGACGACACCATCGAACTGGCCGACTGATAGGAATTATCGGAAGTCATCAGGGGTTCTCGCTGGGACGGCCCGGCGAGAATCTCTGGGCAGTTTCGATACTCCCTCTGATACTGCGGCTGTAACTGTTCAAGATAGCCGTCATCCCGGAGTGACGGCCATCTTGATCGACTACAGCCTGCAGTATGAACGGGTGCCGACAGCGCCGGAGTCGAACGGCTGAAATACCCGGTCCCCGTAGCCGTACGTGTGTCTCAGCAGGTCGGCCGCGTCGACACGCTCTTCGTCCACGGGCGAGACGGCGACTTCCTCGTGTCCGTCACGCGCGACGGTGACCGCGTGTTTCGCGCCATCCTCGAACTCAAGGAAACGGACGCCGGTCCCCGCCCCGCACGATTCCGCATCAAACGCGGATCGAGCGAGGAGCCACGCGATCCGAGTCAGTTCGTCGAACTCGCTCGTCGTGCCGCCCGCATCCGCATCTCACAGCAGACCGATCCCACGGACCGCGAGCGCATCCAGGCGATGCTCGACGGCTACCAACTCGACGCGCTGACGGTCCGCACCTGCCGCTACTGCGCCGCGGAAGGCGAGTTTTCGCCCATCACCGAGGACACCGCCATCAAGGCCGACCGGGACTACATCTGTCCCGACTGCGCCACGCAGGAACTCGACGGCGAACTCGCCTACGCCGGGGGGCTGACCGGCGCCGCACAGGACCGCCTCGAGGAACTCCTGCTCGAAGTGCAGGACCTCGACCGCATCAAGAACCTCCTGCAGGGCGAACTCGACCCCGACCTCACGAAGTTCGACGAAATCGGCGCGACCGTCGAGGATGTCGACCCTGTCAAGACGGCGGATCTCGACCTCCACCCGAAACTGAAGAGCCAACTCACCAGCCGGTTCGACACTCTGCTTCCCGTCCAGAGCCTCTCGGTTCGGAACGGCCTGCTCGACGGCGACGACCAGCTCGTCGTGAGCGCGACGGCGACGGGGAAGACCCTCGTCGGCGAACTCGCCGGGATCGACCGGGCGCTGAAGGGCGAGGGCAAACTCCTCTTTCTCGTTCCTCTCGTCGCGCTCGCCAACCAGAAACAGGAGAACTTCGAGGAGCGATACGGCGATCTGGTCGATGTGACCATCCGCGTCGGCGGGAGTCGCGTCAGCGACACCGGCGCGCAGTTCGACCCCTCGGCCGACGTCGTCGTCGGCACCTACGAGGGCATCGACCACGCCCTCAGGACGGGGAAGGACATGGGCGATATCGGTACCGTCGTCATCGACGAGGTGCACACGCTGAAAGAGGGCGAGCGCGGTCACCGCCTCGACGGCATGATTTCGCGGCTCAAGCATTACTGTGAGAACCGCGCGACGGGCGGAACCGACTACGCGGGCGCCCAGTGGATCTACCTCTCCGCGACGGTCGGCAACCCCGAGTGGCTGGCGAAACGCCTGCGTGCGACGCTCATCGAGTTCGAGGAGCGCCCCGTCCCCATCGAGCGCCATCTCACGTTCGCCGACGCTCAGGAGAAGACGCGCATCGAGAACCGCCTCGTCCGCCGGGAGTTCGACAGCAAGTCCTCGCAGGGCTATCGCGGGCAGACCATCATCTTCACCAACTCGCGGCGGCGCTGTCACGAGATCTCGCGCAAACTCGACTACGACGCCGCGCCCTATCACGCCGGCCTGGATTACGGCCGACGCAAGCGCGTCGAACGCCAGTTCGGGAACCAGGACCTCGCCGCCGTCGTCACGACCGCGGCGCTCGCCGCCGGCGTCGACTTCCCCGCCTCGCAGGTCATCTTCGACACGCTGGCGATGGGCATCGAGTGGCTCTCGGTCCAGGAGTTCGAGCAGATGCTCGGCCGCGCCGGTCGCCCCGACTACCACGACCGGGGCGTGGTCTACCTGCTCGTCGAACCCGACTGCGCCTACCACAACAGTATGGAGATGACCGAGGACGAGGTGGCGTTCAAACTACTGAAAGGCGAGATGGAGGACGTCCGGACGGTGTACGACCGCTCCGCCGCCGCCGAGGAGACGCTCGCGAACATCACGGTCGCGGGCAGTGGCGCCAAGCGCCTCAACGACCGGATGCTGGGGGACGTGCCGACCAAACAGGCCATCGGCAAGTTGTTGGAATGGGGATTCATCGACGGCCTCGAACCGACCGCGCTCGGCCGGGCGGTGACCCGACACTTCCTCTCGCCCGACGACGCCTTCGCTATGCTCGACTACATCAGGCGGGGAATGGATCCCTACCAGATCGTCGCGGAACTCGAACTCCGCGACGAGGAGTCGTAGGTCAGCGGGTTTCTCGGCGGTCATCGGCGATTCTCGTCGGGCGGTCCACCGAGAATCTCTGGACAGTTACGAGAATCCGTCTCAGGCCCGATACGCGTCCATCCGCCCGCGCCACGCCTCGGGGAGCGGCCGCGACGTCTCCGCCTCGGGATCGACGTACACCTGCACCGTCTCGGCGGTGGCGGCCACGCTGTCGCCTGCGCGAACCTCGTACTCGACGGTGACGCTCGACTCGCCGATGTCGCGGACGCCGAGGGCAACGGTCACCGTGTCGTCGAGGGTGATCGCGCGGTGGTAGTCGATCTCGAGCGAGACCAGCGCGGTGTCGATCTCGTCGAGGCCGACCCCGAGGACGTCGGCGTAGTAGTCGACCCGCGCTTGTTCGAGATACGTCGCGTAGACGGCGTTGTTGACGTGGCCCATCGCGTCGATGTCTCGAAACCGAACCTGGATCTCCGTCTCGTACTCGAAGTCGGCCATACCGCTGTGTGAACGACAGCCCATTTGGACCTGCCGGACCCGCAGCGGGATTTAAGCGCTTCAGGTGCGACCGTGCGGCCGATGGTAACCACCGATCCCGACACGCCGGTGACCGTCGTCGGCGCGGGCACGATGGGGCACGGCCTCGCGCTCCAGTTCGCCCGGTTCGGCGCGCCCGTGATGCTGGTCGACCACCGCCAGTCCAATCTCGACGACGCCCGCGAGGGCATCGATCAGGCGCTCGACTTCCTCGAATCGGCCGGCTGGCTCGACGCCGACCCCGGCGCCATTCGCGAGAACGTCTCCACCACGCTCGACCTCTCGGCGGGCGTCAGCGACGCCGCGTTCGTCATCGAAACCGTCTCGGAGGACCTCGACGTGAAAGAGGCGGTGTTCGAACGGGTGGCCGCGGCGGCGCCCGAAGACGCCATCCTCGCCACCAACACTTCCGGGATTCCGATCACCGACATCGGCGAGGCGGTGCCCGCGGCTGCGGACCGCGTCGTCGGCTGTCACTGGTGGAATCCGCCCTATCTCCTGCCCACCGTCGAGGTGGTCCGCGGTGAGGAGACGAGCGACGAAACCGTCGAGCGGACGGTCGCCGTCGTCGAGGCCGTCGACCGTGATCCCATCGTCGTCCAGCGCGACGTTCCGGGGTTCGTCTGGAACCGCATCCAGTTCGCCGTCCTCCGAGAGTGTACGCACCTCGTCACGGAAGGCGTCGCGTCGCTGGAGGACATCGAACGCGCCGTCCGGGACGGCTACGCCCTGCGGACCGCCGCCATCGGCCCCTTCGAAACCGCCGACCTCGGCGGTCTCGACCTGTTTCAGTCCATCGCGTCGAACCTCTACCCGCACCTGAGCGACGCGGACGCCCCGGGGGACCTGTTCGCGGAGCGTCTCGGCGCAGGCCGCGGCGGCGTCGACGATGGTGCGGGCTTTCATGAGTACGACGCCGACGCCACAAGCGTGGTCCGCCGTCGCAACGAGCGGGTGGCGGCGATTCGGCGCGCACTCGACGGCAGCAGCGACTGACCGTGACCGCTACCGCATCTCGTCGAGCCGTTCGAACGCGTCGGCGTCGGCAGTCAGCCACGTGGTGAGGCGCTCCGTCTCGGTCGCCGTCGGGGGATAGAGCGTCCGCCTGTCCGGCGTTCCCTCGTACGTAACCACGACCGACCGGAGCCGTCCGTCGGGGTCGCTTTCGCCCCTCGTATCTGCCTCGAAGGTGTTCGTCATGACCCATCCGTTCGTCGGCGACCGAGTGGCTTAGTCGCTGCTATGTGGGGTTCGTACCGGTCGGCAACGTCCCGACATCTCGCCCTGAGAATAGTTGTCAATGGAACGCCCCGTCAGTCGTCGCCGATCTCCAGCGTCCCCGTATCGCTGACGTCGCCGTTCACGTCCACGGTGACGCTGTAGTCGCCGGTTCCCGGGTTGTCGGTCGCCCGATATTCGACGATGAGCGAGTCGCCGCCCTCCAGATTGTAGTTGCCGGAGAGTTCGATCCGCAGCGTGGTGCCGCCATCCTTGATGATCACACCGTCGTCGGTCGGACAGCATTCGATGTCGCCCGTGGCCTCGGTTTCGATGGTCCCGTCGCGGTCCCCGTCGATACCGACCATCACGATGTCGTCACGCTCGCCGATGGCGCTCACGTCGGCGCTGCCGTCGGGGTATTCGATGACGACGTTGTTCAGGGAGTTGCCCGCGGTGTCGGAGTCGTCGGCGATGGTGTAGTTCACGACGTGGTTCGTGGTCGTGAGTGGGCTCTCGTTGCGCGCCCAGATGAGTTCGCTCCGGTAGCCGTCGTCACCGCCAGCGCCGGCCCCATCGCCGGGAGCAGCCTCGTCGCCGTCGGTGAGGCCCCCGACCAGTTTCCGCTCCGTGCCGAAATCAGTCATGTTGACCATCCCAGCGGCGAACATCGAGGCAAGCAGGAGAGTGATGACCACCACGAGGGTCACGCCGATGACGGTAGACACGCCACGCTCGTCCATACCACCGGTCGGCGGGGAGCAAACAAGAACGCGCGACCTAACTCTCTCACTGCGTCGGGCCGATCGACGGACCGGCCGCAGATTTTTCTGCCGGCCGCCCGCAGGGGTGGCATGGGCGATACGGCCGGTGACGACTCCTCGCAGCCGAGCGACCAGTTGCGCTCTCGGGCCGCCGAGAGCCGGACGAAACTCTGAGTGCTGATCGAAGCCGATCGCCGTCTCGTGATCGGCGGGCTGACACTCGCCGTCGCGGGGCTGCTCCTCCCCGACGCGATCGGCGCGCTCGTCGCCAGCGACTCGGTGGACACCCTGTTTCAGGCGCTGCTCACCGCGACCATCACGGGTGTGACGCTCGTCCTGACGCTCAACCAGCTCGTCCTCTCCCAGGAACTCGGTGCCGTCGGTGATCAGCGGGAGCGCATGGCCGGCGCCCTCGACTTCCGGGATGACGTGGCCGATAGCATCGGCGCGCCGGTGAGTCCTGCCCGCCCCTCGCAGTTCCTCCGGGCGCTCGTGCAGGTCGCGGCCCAGCGCGGGGCCGACCTCCGGGCCGCAGTGGACGAGGACCATCCGTCCCACGAGCAGGTGGTCGACCTCACGGACAGCCTCCGGGACAACGCCGAGGCGGTGGCGTCAGACCTCGACGGCGCGCAGTTCGGCACGTTCGCCGTGCTCTCGGCGGCGCTGAACTTCAACTACTCGTGGAATATCTTCGCCGCCCAGCGCCTCCGCGAGCGCGACGACGTGGACGGCGAGGCCGCGGCGGCGCTGGACCGCCTCATTGACGTGCTCGAACTGTTTGGCCCCGCTCGCGAGCATTTCAAGACGCTGTATTTCCAGTGGGAGCTCATCACGCTCTCGCGGGGCATCCTCACGGCGGCGCTGCCGGCGCTGCTGGTCGCCGTCTGCATGATCGCCTTCTTCGACCCTACCAGATACGCCGCGGGGCCGTTCGGTGGTGTGTTTCTGGTTCTCCTCGTCGCTGCGGCGGTGACGGCGGCGATCCTTCCCTTCCTCGTCCTCTTTGCCTACGTCCTCCGCATCGCCACGGTGACGAAACACACGCTCTCCATCGGTCCGTTCATCCTCCGCGAGACTGACCAAGTCGTCGAAGTGACGTAGTCGGGAGACGACTCCCGTTAGCCTTTAGCCACCGCCGCTGCAAGACCGCGTAATGACTGCGCAGGCGCTCCAGCAACGTGATCTCGCCGTCGTCATCGGGCTGGAGGTTCACGTTCAGCTCGAAACCGACACGAAGATCTTCTGTGGCTGTTCGACCGAGGCGGCCGACGACGAAGCCCCGAACACCCGGACCTGTCCCGTCTGTCTGGGCCTTCCGGGTGCGCTCCCCGTGCTCAACGAGGCGGCCGTCGAGGCCGCCGTCAAGATCGGCAAGGCGCTCGACGCCGATGTCGCCGAGGAGACCCGGTTCCACCGAAAGAACTACTACTACCCCGACCTGCCGAAGAACTTCCAGATCACGCAGTACGACGCCCCCATCTGTGCCGACGGCACGCTCGAAGTGAGCGTCGAGGACGAGCGCCGCGAAATCGGCATCGGCCGCGCCCACCTCGAAGAGGATCCGGGAAGTCTCCAGCACGAGGGCGGCAACATCGAGACCGCTGACTACTCCCTCGTCGACTACAACCGCGCGGGGACGCCGCTGATGGAGATCGTCACCAACCCCGACTTCCGTGGCCCGGGTGAGGTGCGCGCCTTCCTCGCCAAGTTGGAGGAGGTGCTCGAATACCTCGGCGTCTTCGACGCCTCGCGCGACGGCAGTCTCCGCATCGACGCCAACATCTCCCTCGTCCCGGACGAGGAGGTCGGCGCCAGCGGCGAGATCAGCGAGGAAGCGTTAGAAACCGCCAACCGGACCGAAGTGAAGAACATCTCGAGTCACAGGGGCGCCGAGAAGGCGCTGGCCTACGAGGTGACGCGGCAGAAGAACGCGGTCAAGCGCGGCCGCGAAATCGAGCAGGAGACGCGCCACTGGGACGAGAGCCGCGGCATCACCGTCTCGATGCGCTCGAAAGAGGCGGAGAAGGACTACCGCTACTTCCGGGAGGCGGATCTCCCGCCCCTGCAGGTGGCCGACTGGAAGGAACGGATCCCCATTCCGGAGCTCCCCGACGCGCGCCGCGAGCGCTTCCGCGAGGAGTACGGCCTCGACAGCGAGGCGGCGTCGAAACTCACCTCGACGAAGGAGGTGGCCGACTTCTTCGAGGGGGTGGCCGAACGGTTCGACCCCGACCTCGCGGCGACGTGGGTCGCCGACGACCTGCTCGGCGAACTCAACTACCGCGACATGTCGATTACGGACGTGAGCGACCGCCTCGACGAGTTCGCGCGCCTCATCGAACTCGTCGATGCGGACGAGATCACGGAGAAAAACGCCCGCGAGGTGGTCCTGCGGACGATGCTCGACGAGGGTCTCGACCCCGATACCGTGGTCGAGCGCGAGGGTCTAGGCAAGACGGCCGAGGGCGAGGTTGCCGCCGCCGTCGAGGCGGCCATCGAGGGGAACCCGGAGGCCGTCGAGGATTACCACGCGGGCGAGGAGGGGGCGCTCAACTTCCTCGTCGGCCAGGTGATGAGCGAGACGGGCGGGAGCGCCGACCCCGGCACGGTCAACGGGCTGCTCCGGGAGCGCCTGGAAGACGAGAACTGATCGCTTCGCGCGCCGGCCCGCGCGGTGTCGGGAATACCCTCGCTGTCCCCCGATTACCGGCACGAAAGTTTTAGGCGGCTACTCGACATACGACTCGTCGATGAAACGCGGCCCCGAACTGATTATCACCGAGAAGGACAACGCCGCGCGCCGCATCGCGGAGATTCTGAGCGGCGGAACTGCCGATAGCGAGCGCGTCAACGGCGTCAACGTCTACGCGTGGGGCGGCAAGCGCTGCATCGGCCTGTCCGGCCACGTCGTCGGCGTCGACTTCCCCCCCGAATACAGCGGGTGGCGCGACGTGGAACCGGTCGAACTCGTCGACGCGGAGGTCGAAAAGCGACCGACGCAGGAGCACATCGTCGCCGCCCTCCGCCAACTCGCGCGCAACGCCTCGCACATCCACATCGCGACCGACTACGACCGCGAGGGCGAACTCATCGGGAAGGAGGCCTACGAACTCGTCCACGAGGTCAACGACGAGGCGCCCGTCGACCGGGTGCGCTTTTCCTCCATCACGGACCGCGAGGTAACGGAGGCCTTCGCCGACCCGGACGACCTGGATTTCGACCTCGCGGCCGCGGGCGAAGCGCGACAGATCATCGATCTGATGTGGGGCGCGTCGCTCACGCGGTATCTCTCCCTCTCGGCGCGACAGCTCGGCGACGACTTCATCTCCGTCGGCCGGGTGCAGGGGCCGACGCTGAAACTGATCGTCGACCGCGAGCGCGAAATCGACGCGTTCGACCCCGAGGACTACTGGGAACTGTTCGCGGACCTCCGCAAGGACGATGAGGCGTTCGAGGCGCAGTACTTCTATCTCGACGACGACGGCAACGAGGCCGAACGCGTCTGGGACGGCGACCGGGCGGCGGCCGTCGCCGACGCCCTCGGTGACGCGTCCGCGGCGACGGTCGACGAGGTGCGCCGCCGCACCCGGACCGACGACCCGCCCGCGCCCTTCAACACCACGCAGTTCATCCGGGCGGCGAGCGGCATCGGACACTCCGCCCAGCAGGCGATGAGCATCGCGGAGGACCTCTACACCGCGGGTTACATCACCTACCCTCGGACGGACAACACGGTGTACCCCGAGGACCTCGACCCGCGCGACCTGCTCGACGCGCTCTCGGCCGGCCCGCGGTTCGGCGACGACGCCGACTCGCTGCTGGCGGCCGACGACATCACGCCGACGGAAGGCGACGAGGAGACCACCGACCACCCGCCCATCCACCCGACGGACGAACTCCCGTCGCCGTCCGAACTCTCCGAGGACGAGTGGGAGGTGTACGAACTCGTCGTGCGTCGGTTCCTCGCCACCGTCGCCGACGCGGCGACGTGGGAACACCTGCGGGTCGTCGCCGATGTCGACGCCGCCGAGGAGACTCACTCGCTCAAGGCGAACGGCAAGCGACTGGTCGACCCCGGCTACCACGCCGTCTACCCCTACCGCTCGACAAGCGAGAACTACGTCCCCGACGTGACGGAGGGCGAAGAACTCGCCCTCGTCGAAACGCGTCTCGAAGACAAACAGACCCAGCCACCGCGGCGGTACGGCCAGTCTCGGCTCATCGAGACGATGGAGGAGATGGGTATCGGGACGAAAGCGACCCGCCACGACGTGATCCAGAAGCTCTACGACCGGGGCTACATCGAGGGCGACCCGCCGCGCCCGACGCGGCTCGCCCGCGGCGTCGTCGAGGCGTCCGAGGAGTTCGCTGACCTCATCGTCAGCGAGGAGATGACCGCGCAGTTGGAGGCGGACATGCAGGCCATCGCCCGCGGCGAGGCGACGCTCGAAGACGTGACCGCGGAGTCCCGCGAAATCCTCCACCGCGTGTTCGATCGCCTCATGGACTCGCGCGAGGCGCTCGGCGACCACCTTCGCGACTCGCTGAAAGCCGACAAGACCGTCGGGCCGTGTCCCGACTGCGACGAGGACCTCGTCATCCGGCAGAGCCGCGACGGCTCCTACTTCATCGGCTGTGACGGCTATCCCGACTGCACATACACCCTGCCGCTCCCGTCGACGGGGAAACCCATCCTGCTCGATGAAACCTGCGGGGAGCACGGCCTCCACTCGGTGAAGATGCTCGCCGGGCGCAAGACGTTCGTCCAGGGCTGTCCGCTCTGTGCGGCCGAAGCGGCCGACGAGGAACCGGACCTCATCGTCGGGGACTGTCCCGACTGCGGCGACGAAGAGGGTGGCGAACTCGCGGTGAAGCGCCTCCGCTCCGGTGGTCGGCTCATCGGCTGTACGCGCTATCCCGACTGCGATTACTCGCTCCCGATGCCCCGCCGGGGCGACGTGGAACTCGTCGACGAGCCGTGCGAGGAGCACGGACTGCCGGGGTTGCGCATCATCTACGAGGACGAAGACCGGGAGCCGTGGGACCTCGGCTGTCCCATCTGCAACTACCGTGAGTACCAGACCCGGCAGGCGGGGTCCGACCTCGAAGCCATCGACGGCATCGGCGAGAAGACGGCCGAGAAGTTGAAAGACGCCGGAATCGAGGACGTCGCCGGGTTGAAGGCGGCCGAACCCGACTCGCTCGCGGCCGAAATCGACGGCGTGGGTGCGGAGAAAGTGCGCAACTGGCAGGCCAAGGCGGACTGAATCCGTATCACACGCCCGATTCGGACCCTTTTTACCGGTGCCGGGGGGTAGAGACGCGTAATGACTACGCCGTGGGACGAGTGGGACCACGTCCTCAAAGTCGACCCCGACAAGGAACTCGTCGAGGGCGAGACGTTCGAGGACGTCTGTGCCACTGGAACGGACGCCATCGAGATCGGCGGCACGACCGGCATGACCAAAGAGAAGATGGAGACGGTCGTGGACGCCTGCGCGAAATACGGCGTGCCACTGTATCAGGAACCGTCGAACCCGGCCGTCGTCATCGACGACGACGCGCTGGACGGCTACCTGATCCCGACCGTGTTCAACGCGGGCGACAGTTTCTGGGTCACCGGCGCCCACAAGGAGTGGGTTCGCCTCGAGAACGGCCTCGACTGGGACCGCACCCACACCGAGGCCTACATCGTGCTCAACCCCGACTCCTCGGTCGCGGAGTACACCGAGGCCGACTGCGACCAGTCGCCCGACGACGTGGCCGCCTACGCGTCCGTCGCCGAGAAACTGTTCGGTCAGGAGATCGTCTACATCGAATACTCGGGCATGCTCGGCGACCCCGAAACGGTGCAGGCCGCAAGCGACGTGCTCGACGAGGCGACCCTCTTCTACGGCGGCGGCATCGGCGACTACGACACCGCCCACGAGATGGGCCAACACGCCGACGTCGTCGTCGTCGGCGACCTGCTTCACGACGAGGGCTGTGACGCGGTTCGCGAGACGGTCGAGGGCGTCAAAGACGCCCACGGGGAGTCGTAAGGCCCCTGTCCGTCACCGGTTTTTACTCACCACCCGCTCCAAACGGGGGTATGGAAATCACCGACGTGCGGACGGTCAGCATCGAGGTTCCGCTGGAGCGACCGCTCGGCATCTCACGGGGCCGCGAGTTCGACACCCGCGGGGCAGCCTTCGTCGTCGTCGAAACCGACGCGGGGATCACGGGCATCGGTGAGGGCGTGGGGCCCGAGCCGTACATCGTCGAACGCATCGTCGAGGAGAAGTACGCGCCGCGTCTGATCGGGGAGGACCCCCTCGACATCGAGCGTCACTGGCAGGCGATGGTGACGGAGGACCTCTACAAGGACCGGGCCGGGCAAGGGATCTCCGCGGCCAGTGGGGTCGATATCGCGCTCTGGGACATCGCGGGCAAGCACCACGGCGTTCCGGTCTCGCGACTGCTCGGCGGGCCCGTCGGTGGCGACATCAAGCCGTACGCGAGCGATCTGTTCTGGCAGGACCCCGCGACGATGGCGGAGCGCGCGGCGTCGTACGTCGACCGCGGATTCGCGGGCGTCAAAACGCATCTGGGCCGTGGCCTCGACGCCGACGAGGAGCGCGTCGCCGCGATGCGGGACGCCATCGGTGACGCCGAACTCATGGTCGACGTGAACTGTGGCTACGACCGTCCGGACGCTCGCCGCGTCGGACGGATGCTCGACGACTACGACGTGTACTGGTACGAGGAACCGCTCTCGCCGTACGATGTCGAGGGGCTGGCCGAGCTGCGCGAGCGACTTGACGTACCCATCGCCGCCGGCGAGAACGAGTACACGAAGTGGGGCTTTCGCGACCTGTTCGAGGCGGGCGCCGTCGACTACGCGATGCCCGACGCGATGCGCTGTGGCGGCATCACCGAGGCGAAGAAAATCTGTGCGCTAGGGGAGGCGTTCGGGACGGTCGTCAGCCCCCACTGTTTCACCACGGGTGTCGGTCTCGCGGCGACGATGCACGTCATCGCGGCGTCGCCGGCCTGCGAGTGGTTGGAGTTCGACCCCACCGACTTCCCGGTGTACGAGTCGCTGTTCGAGACGCCGCCGACGCTCGACGACGGTCGGATGGCCGTGCCCGAGGAACCCGGACTCGGCGTTCGCCTCGACGCGGATGTCATCGACGAGTATCGCGTTGACTGACGGTCGACAGTACGACGACCGAAAACGACCGCGTTTAAGACGCGGCGCGCGATACGAAGGGGTATGCAGAACCGAACTCACGCGGCCGACGTCGCCGCCGGCGAAACGGCTACGGTCGCCGGCTGGGTCCACGAAATCCGGGACCTCGGCGGCATCGCCTTCCTGATCCTCCGGGACAAGACCGGCAAACTGCAGGTCAAATTCGAGAAAGACGAGATGGACGACGACCTCGTGGAGACGGGGCTCGGCGTCCACCGCGAGAGCGTCGTCGCCGTCACCGGCGCCGTCGAAGAGGAACCCCGCGCGCCGACGGGGCTGGAACTCGTCCCCGAGTCCGTCGACGTGCTGGCGGAGGCCGACCCCGAACTCCCTCTCGACCCCTCCGGGAAAGTCGACGCCGAACTGCCCACCCGTCTCGACAACCGCACGCTGGATCTCCGCAAGCCCGAGGTGAAGGCCATCTTCGAGATCCGGAGCGAAATCCTGCGCTCGGTGCGGGACTACTTCCGCTCGGTCGGGTCGACGGAGATCAACACGCCGAAAATCGTCGCCACGGGGACGGAGGGCGGCACGGAGCTCTTCCCGATCACCTACTTCGGCGAAGAGGCCTTCATGAACCAGTCGCCACAGCTGTTCAAACAGCTGATGGTCGGCTCCGGTCTGGAGCGGGTGTTCGAAATCGGCCCCATCTTCCGCGCCGAGGAGCACAACACGCCCCGGCACCTCAACGAGGCGACGATGATCGACTTCGAGTCGGCATTCGTCGACCACCACGAGGCGATGGACGTCTGTGAAGGGACGCTCCGCGCGGCCTACGAGGGCGTCGCCGAGAACTGCCAAGAGGAACTCGAACTCCTCGGCTACGACGACTTCGGCGTGCCCGAGGAGGAGTTCCCCCGCCTCACCTACGAGGAGGCCATCGAGCGCATCAACGCCACGGGCGAACTCGACACGCAACTCGTCTGGGGCGACGACCTGCCGACCGAGGCGGAGAAGGCGCTCGGCGACGACGTGGGCGGCCACTACTTCATCACCGACTGGCCCTCGGAGATCAAGCCGTTCTACATTCAGGACTACGAGGACGACCCGCAGCTCTCGAAGGGCTTCGACCTGATGCATCCGCGGATGGAACTCGTCTCGGGCGGGCAGCGCGAACACCGCTACGACGAACTCGTAGCCGGGTTCCAACAGCAGGGGCTCGACCCCGAGCAGTTCGACTACTACACCCGGATGTTCAAATACGGGATGCCGCCCCACGCCGGGTGGGCCTACGGTGTCGAGCGTCTCGTCATGACGATGCTCGACTTGGGCAATATCCGCGAGGCTGTGTTGTTCCCACGCGACCGACAGCGACTGAGTCCGTAGGACGAAGGCACCCGGGAGCGTGGACGCAGGGAGTGAAGCGAAGCGGAACGACCGTGTTCCCACGCGACCGACAGCGACTGAGTCCGTAGGACGAAGGCGCCCCGGGAGCGTGGACGCAGGGAGTGAAGCGAAGCGGAACGACCGTGTTCCCACGCGACCGACAGCGACTGAGTCCGTAGGACGAAGGCGCCCCGGGAGCGTGGACGCAGGGAGTGAAGCGAAGCGGAACGACCGTGTTCCCACGCGACCGACAGCGACTGAGTCCGTAGGACGAAGGCGCCCCGGGAGCGTGGACGCAGGGAGTGAAGCGAAGCGGAACGACCGTGTTCCCACGCGACCGACAGCGACTGAGTCCGTAGGACGAAGGCGCCCCGGGAGCGTGGACGCAGGGAGTGAAGCGAAGCGGAACGACCGTGTTCCCACGCGACCGACAGCGACTGAGTCCGTAGGACGAAGGCGCCCCGGGAGCGTGGACGCAGGGAGTGAAGCGAAGCGGAACGACCGTGTTCCCACGCGACCGACAGCGACTGAGTCCGTAGGACGAAGGCGCCCCGGGAGCGTGGACGCAGGGAGTGAAGCGAAGCGGAACGACCGTGTTCCCACGCGACCGACAGCGGCTGTCGCCGTGAGACGCCCCGCTAGTTCCCCTGGATCGCGTCGATGACCATCGCGGACGCGACGACGGCGTCTTTGGGGACGGTTTCGGCGTCGTCGATGACGATGCGGTACTGATCTCGGAGCGAGAACTGGCCGTCGATGGCCCCGACGTGGGTTCCCCGATGGTCGGTGATTTCGTATTTGTGCGGGATGAGTTCACCGAAGGGGAGGAGGTTCCGCGCGAGGGTCACGAGCGTGCCGCGGGAACTGATCTTCGCGACCGGTTCCTCCGTTTTCCCGTCCCGGATCGTCCAGGTGTCCCGGAAGAGAGAGAAGTCGTTGTCGAGGATGGCCATCCGCTCGCCAGTTTCGGCGTCGATGATGGCGTAGTTCCCCGCGATATCGAGGATCCCGCCCGCCTTGACGGTGAACACGGGGTCGCCGTCGGCGTCGACGAAGGGGAACTCCTCTTTCATCTTGAGCAGTTTCTGTTTGGCGCGGCAGACGAGTTCGCCGTTCTCGTCGTACGCCGCGTACTTGTTGCGGACGAGCGACTGCTTGACGGTGTACGTGTTGCCGGGCAGGTCGAGAGTGGAGAATCCGGGGCGGTCGACTGACATACACTAACTGGGTGGCGGGATGGTTTATGAATACTGGCGGCGGAGTGCGTCGGTCGCCGGGGTCGTTCCGACAGGGCTTAACGACTCCCCGTTCGTCGTCTTGCACATGAGCGAGCAGTCGCGTGGCGACCGCGCGTCGACGGCGTTCGTCCCGGGCCACGTCACCGGCTTTTTCAGCCCCTATCCGGACGACGACCCCGTCCGGGCCGGTTCACGCGGGGCGGGCCTGACGCTCTCGGACGGCGTCCGGGTGACGGTCCGGCCGGCCGAGGCTGACGCCGACCGACGGGTCACGCTCGACGGCGATCCGCTGTCGATGCCACCCGTGGAGACGGTGCTCGACGCGCTGAGCGTCGAGGGGGTGCGCGTCGTCGCCGACTCCGACCTGCCGCTCGGGACGGGGTTCGGCGTCTCGGGGGCGATGGCGCTCGGGACGGCGCTCGCCGCCAACGACTGCTTCGGCTGCGGGCGCACCGAAAACGAACTGGTGACGCTCGCTCACCGCGCCGAGGTTCGGGCGGGGACCGGCCTCGGCGACGTGGTGGCCCAGGCTCGGGGCGGCGTGCCGATCCGGCTCGATCCCGGCGCGCCGGCGCACGGCCGTCTCGACGGCGTTCCGGACCGTGCCTCCGTCGAATACCTCACGTTCGGTGACCTCTCGACGGCCGACGTGCTCGCGGGCGATATCGACCCGATCGTCCGCGCCGGCGAGACGGCGCTCTCGCAGCTCGTCGACCGGCCGACGCTCCCGGAACTGGTCGCGGCGTCGCGCGCGTTCGCCGGGGAGACGGGGCTGCTGACCGACCGACTCTCGGATGTCCTCGACGCCGTCGCCGACGCGGGGGGCGCGGCGTCGATGGTGATGCTCGGCGAGACGGCGTTCGCGCTGGACGAGGGCCTCTCGGCTGCCGGATTCGACGCCACATCCTGCCGGATCTGCGACGCCGGCGCCCATCTCGTGACCGGCGTCGACGAGTCCTAATCGCGGGTGTTTTGACCCGCTGTGGCGTACGTCGGCCATGGCCGAGGTCGAGATTCCGGACGACCACCCGCGTCACGACTCGCTGGTGACGCGCCACCGAATCGAGGCTGGCGTCGAGAAGGGGATCACCAGTCAACAGGGGCTCATCGCCCAGGGGCGCGGCGAAGCGTTCGACTATCTGCTCGGCGAGCGCACGCTCCCGTCGGCGGACGCCGCCGCCCGCGCCGCCGCCGCACATCTCTTGCTCGCCGAGCGTCCCGTCATCTCGGTGAACGGGAACGCCGCGGCGCTCGTCCCGGCGGAACTGGTCGAACTCGCCGGTGTCGTCGGTGCGGATCTGGAGGTGAACCTGTTCAATCGGACCGACGAGCGCATCCAGGCGATCGTCGATCACCTCCGCGCTCACGGCGCGGGCGAGGTGAAGGGACGGGAGGCGAACGCCCGCATTCCGAACCTGAACCACGAACGGGCGAAAGTCGACGCCGACGGCATCGCCGACGCCGACGTGGTACTCGTTCCGCTGGAAGACGGCGACCGGGCGGCAGCGCTCGCCGACTTGGGGAAGATCGAACTCGTCATCGACCTCAACCCGCTCTCTCGGTCGGCGCAGGTGGCCGACGTGCCGATCGTAGACAACATCCTGCGCGCGGTTCCGGCGATCACGGTCCACGCCCGCGACCTCGCGGACGCGCCGCGGACCGACCTGGAGCGGATCGTCGCGGAGTTCGATCCCGAGACGGCGCTGGCGGACGCGGAGCGGGCGATCCGCGGCGGGGAGTTGGTGTGAGCAGACAGTCGTCGCCGACCACCGGAACTGACTCACAACGATCCGTCTCAGGCGTCGCCGAGCGCCACCTCGATACGGTCGAATCCGGCTTCGGGTCCATGCTATTGGCGAAACTCAGACGGGGAGAGCCAGCGCCAGCCGTACCGACCCCATCGTCCGGCGCGAGGACGACGCCGTACCCCCGAGGGAGGCGTGTCGCCACGTCGAGGCTCCCCCGGCAGGTTCAGATCGGGAAGGCGTCGTACCTCTCCGTGGCTGGCTTTTGGGCCCGGTCAGCGCGGCGATACCTCGATGGGTCGGCGTAGGTGAGGCCGAGATACACCTCGTCGGCGACGACGTAGGCGTCGTGGATGGAACGAAAAAGCCGGTGGATGTATATCGTCACCGCGACCACGTCACCCCAATGCGACGACCGTACTTCTTCGGCGTCTACCACTGGCGCGAACGACTCGCCCGGATCGGGCTGTCGGCGCTGCTGCTCGTCGTCGCCGCGGTGACGTTCCGCCGCGGGAGCCGTCTGCGTCGTCTCGCCGCCGTCGCCGTCGGCGGTGGGGCGCTGTACCGCGGTGGCGACGCCGCCCGTCGTCTCCTCTCGCCGCCGCCCTGGGCGCTCGACCGGCCGAAATACGACGCGCTCGCGTCGATACTCCCCCTCGGCGACGCCGACCGGCTGCTCGATGTCGGCTGTGGCTCCGGTCGGTCGCTGGTCGGCCTCGCGCCGCACGTTTCGGCGGCCGCCCACGTCGTCGGCCTCGACGTGTTCGACGACCGGATCATCCTGGGCAACGGACCGAAACTGGCTCGACAGAACGGGGCGCGGGCCGGCATCGACGTGTCGCCCGTCGCGGGCGACGCCACGCGCCTGCCGTTCGACGACGGCGCCTTCGACGTGGTGACCGCCTGCCGGGTGACCCACGACATCCCCGTCGACGGGCGGGACGCGGCGTTCGCGGAACTCCGGCGGGTGTGCGCCGACGACGGGACGGTCGGCCTGCTGGAACTCCCCATCACGCCCGACGGCGTCGACGATCACGAAGCCTACTGGCGGGGGTGTCTGGAGGACGCTGATCTTTCGGTCGAACGCGTCGCGACCATCGACCGCCCGGCCCGCGACGGGGCGTACGTCGCCATCGCGGCGACGCCCGCCTGACGCCGCCGCACGGCGAACCGGCGGGCTTTAGGGTCTCATCCCCGACTGGACAGGTATGAGCCACGAGGAGTTCCCAACGGAGCGACCCGCGGTGGTGACCTGTGGGTTGCCGTACGCCAACGGCGACCTCCACATCGGGCACCTGCGAACGTACGTCGGCGGCGACGTCTACGCCCGCGCGCTGCGCAAACTGGGACAGGAGACGGCCTTCGTCTCGGGATCGGACATGCACGGCACGCCCGTCGCGGTCAACGCCGAGGAAGCGGGCGTCTCGCCCGAGGAGTTCGCGCTGGAGTGGCACGAAACCTACGAGGGGACGTTCCCGAAGTTCGGCGTCGAGTTCGACAACTACGGCCACACGCACGACGAGACGAACGTCGAACTGACGACCGACATCGTCCGGACGCTGGCGGAGAACGGCCACATCTACGAGAAGGAAATCATGGTGGCCTACGACCCCGCCGAGGAGCAGTCGCTGCCGGACCGCTACGTCGAGGGCACGTGTCCCTACTGTGGCGAACCCGCCCGCGGCGACGAGTGTGACGAGGGCTGTGGCCGCCACCTCGAACCCGGCGAAATCGAGGATCCGCGGAGCACCATCACGGGCAACCCGGCCGAATACCGCGAGCAGACCCACAAGTTCTTCCGCGTCTCCGCGTTCCAGGACTACCTCGCGAAGTTCATCGACCGCCTGGAGGGGACGCCGAACGCCCGCAATCAGCCCCGCGAGTGGATCGAGGGCGAACTGCGGGACTGGTGTATCACCCGGGATATGGACTGGGGCGTCGACTACCCCGACGAGGAGAGCGACCTCGTCCTCTACGTCTGGGTGGACGCCCCCATCGAGTACGTCTCCTCGACGAAACAGTACACCGACCGTGTCGGTGCCGACACCTTCGACTGGCAGGAGGCGTGGCAGGACGACGGCGACATCGTCCACGTCATCGGCCGCGACATCATCCAGCACCACACGGTGTTCTGGCCGGCGATGCTCCACGGCGTCGACTACACCGAACCCCGCGCCGTGATGGCCAGCGGGTTCATCACGCTCAACGGCAAGGGCTTCTCCACCTCCCGCAATCGGGCGGTGTGGGCCGACGAGTATCTGGACGAGGGGTTCCACCCCGACCTCCTGCGGTACTACCTCGCCACCAACGGCGGGTTCCAGCAGGACGTGGACTTCTCGTGGGAGCGCTTCCGCGAACGCGTCAACAACGAGCTCGTGGGGACGGTCGGCAACTTCGCCTACCGCTCGCTGCTCTTTGCCCACCGGGAGTTCGGCGGGACGCCGGACGCCGACCTCTCGCCGGAGGTGCGCGAGCGCATCGAGGACGCCATCGACGAGTTCACCGCGGCCGTCAACGACTACTCGGTGCGGGACGTGGGCGAGGCCGCCGTCTCGCTGGCCGCGTTCGGCAACGAGTACATCCAGCGACACGAACCGTGGCACCTCGTCGACGAGGATCCCGAACGCGCCGCGCAGGTGCTTCGCGACTGCGTCCAGATCGCGAAAGCCGTCGCCGTCCTCTTTGCCCCCGTCGCGCCCGGCACCTGCGACCGCCTCTGGTCGCAGGTCGGCGGCGAGGGGTCGGTCCACGACGTCGAGCTCGACGCGGCGCTCGAACCCCCCGCGGCCGAGTTCGACGAGCCCGACGAACTCTACGAGAAGATCGCCGAGGAGCGCGTCGAGGAACTCAACGAGAAGTTGGCGGAACGGGTGGCGGAATCGGAAGCAGCGGAAGCAGCCGAGGAAGCGGCCGAGAGCGCCGAAGCCCCCGACCTCGACCCTGTCTCCGAGGAGCGAATCGGCTTCGAGGAGTTCGAGGAACTGGACATGCGCGTCGGCGAGATCCTGGAGGCCGAAGGCATCGAGGGCGCGGACAAGCTCGCTCGCCTCGTCGTCGACATCGGCGTCGAGGAGCGACAGATCGTCGCGGGTATCAAGCAACTGCACGATCTGGACGAACTCCCGGGAACGCGGGTCGTCGTCCTGGCGAACCTGGAGAAAGCGGAACTGTTCGGCGTCGAATCCAACGGGATGGTGCTGGCGGCCGGCGAAGAGGCGGACCTGCTGACGACGCACGGCGACGCCGTGCCCGGCGAGCGGGTTCGGTAGACTGCTCCCGGCGGTCGGCTTTTTCACCTCTCCCGTCGAAAGGGCAGGCATGAGACGAGCAAAGATCGTCTGTACCCTCGGTCCCGCCTCCAACGACCGCGGGACGATCCGCGAACTCGCCGAGGCCGGGATGGCCGTCGCGCGACTCAACGCGAGTCACGGCACGCCCGAAGACCGCGCCGAAGTCATCCAGCGCATCCACGCCGTCGACGACGCCATCGACGACCCGCTCTCCTCGATGCTCGACCTCCAGGGGCCGGAGGTGCGGACGGCACCGATCGACGAACCGATCGAACTGGACACCGATTCGACGGTTCGGTTCGTCGAGGGCGACACCGCGACGCCCGAGGAGATCGGTCTCTCGTACTCGATCGACGCCGCCTCGCCGGGGGATCAGGTCCTCCTCGACGACGGGCGCATCGAGACCCGCGTCGAGTCGGTGAGCGACGGCGTGGTGACCGCGCGCGTCGTTTCTGGCGGCGAACTCGGCAGTCGCAAGGGGGTGAACACCCCCGGCGTCGACCTCGACCTCGACGTGGTGACCGAGAGCGACCGGCGCGACATCGAGGTCGCCGTGGAGAACGAGGCCGACTTCGTGGCGGCGAGTTTCGTCCGCGACGCCGACGACGTCTACGCCGTCACGGACGCCATCGAGAACGCCGGCGGCGACATTCCCGTCGTCTCGAAGATCGAACGGGCGGGCGCGGTCGACAACATCGACGACATCGTCGCGGCGTCCTACGGCGTGATGGTCGCACGCGGCGATCTCGGCGTCGAATGCCCGCTGGAACAGGTGCCGATGGTCCAGAAGCGCATCATCCACAGCGCACAGGACGCGGGCGTGCCCGTCATCACGGCGACGGAGATGCTGGACTCGATGGTCTCCTCGCGGCGGCCGACGCGGGCCGAAGCGTCGGACGTGGCGAACGCCGTCCTCGACGGGACGGACGCGGTGATGCTCTCGGGCGAGACGGCCATCGGCGACCACCCCGTTCGCGTCGTCGAAACGATGGACCGCATCGTCCGCGAGGTCGAATCGAGCGGCGAGTACGCCGAGACCCAGGAGGAACGGGTCCCGAAGGCTGCGGAGGGATCACAGACGGAGGCGCTGGCGCGAGCCGCCAGATATCTGGCGCGCGACCTGGGTGCGTCGGCCATCGTCGCCGTCTCCGAATCGGGATACACCGCGCGGGCGGCGGCGAAGTTCCGCCCACGCGTTCCCATCGTGGCGACGACGCCGCGGGATCACGTCCGGCGCCAACTCGCGCTCTCGTGGGGCGTCGACGCCCAGTACGCCGCCTACCGCGAGGATATCGACCGGATGATCGACGCGGCGGTCGACGCCGCCATCGACGCCGGCGTCGCCGAGAGCGGCGATACGGTGGTCGTCCTCTCGGGGATGATGACCGAACTGGAGGGAACCAACACCACGAACATGCTGAAAGTCCACGTCGCCTCCGAGACGGTGGCGACGGGGCGAAACGTGGTCAGCGGGTGGGTCTCCGGCCCCGTTTTCCGCTGCCCAGACGGCGATCTAACCGACGCACCGTCCGGCGCTATCGTCGCCCTTCCGTCGACCTTCGACGGCGAGTTCACGGGCGACACCGGTCGCATCGGCGGCATCATCGACGCACGGCCGGGCATGACGAGTTACGCGGCGCTCGTGGCGCGCGAACAGGGCGTCCCGATGATCAGCGGTGCCCCCTTGCCCGACGATGTCGCCGACGGGACGACGGTGACGGTGTACGCCGACCGCGGCGTCGTCTACGAGGGTGACGTGACGCCCCGCGAACACCCACGGTGAGCGACGGACTGCGACACCCATTTCACCACCCGTCGGCTAGGGGGAATATGAGCGCACGAGCCGACGAGGAGGGTGACACCGAGGAGTCTACCTGGCGGTTCGCCGTCGACGAGGTGGGCGAGGACGCCCCCGAACCGGAGACGATCGACCCCGGATCGCCGACGCTCGAAAACGCCGTGTTCGTCCTACTCGGCGTCCTCCTCACCGGTCTTATCTTCTACGCGGCGGCCGGCAGTCTGTAACGCGGCGCCGTCGGGACCGGTGATATAAGCCCCCGCGGACCGAAGCGTGGCGTATGGTCTGGATGTCCGTCCTCCAGTCGGGGGTTGAACTCGGCCCGGAGACGCTCCCGCTTCTCCTGGTTCTTGCCGGTATCGGCCTCTCCATCGCGGAGGCGATGGCGCCGGGTGCCCATTTCGCCGTTCTCGGCGTGGCGCTTCTCGGGGCGGGCATCGTCGGCCTCGTCCTGGGGGCCGGGCCGCTGGTTCTGGCGGCGCTGGTGCTCGCGTTCGGCGGCCTCGCGCTGGTGGGCTACCGGCGGTTCGACCTCTACGGCGACAGCGGCGCCGGGCAGACGAGCAACTCGTCGTCGCTGCGCGGACGGACGGGACGTGTCACCGAGCGCGTCACGACGCAGTCGGGGACGGTGAAACTCGACCGCGGCGGCTTCGATCCGAACTTCGCCGCTCGGTCGATGGACGGGGACATCCCCGTCGGCACCGAGGTCATCGTGGTCGACCCCGGCGGTGGCAACGTCCTCACGGTCGCGCCACTCGACGACATCGAGGACGACATCGACGCCGAACTCGCCGCAGGGCGGGAGGACGAGGAGGCCGAGCGCGAGCGCGAGGCCGAGCGGAACTGATAGGGATTATCGCAACTGTCCAGAGATTCTCGCCGTGACGGCCCGGCGAGAATCTCTGACGACTTCCGCTAATTCCTATGAGTGGACAGGCCCACTGGCTGACCGTGGCGTTTAAACCGCCGCCGCTCCGAACTGGACGCAATGGCTTTTGAGGAGCTGCTGAGCGATCCGGTGATCCAGAAGTACCTCCACGAACTCGTCGGACCGACGGGGATGCCGGTCGCTGCCGCGCCGCCGGACGGGGAGGTGACGGACGAGGAACTCGCCGAGGAACTCGAACTCGAACTGAACGACGTACGCCGTGCCCTGTTCATCCTCTACGAGAACGACCTCGCCAGTTACCGCCGCGTCCGCGACGAGGATTCGGGCTGGCTCACCTATCTCTGGACGTTCGAGTACGAGAACATCCCGGAGAACCTGGAGGAGG